>UQTM01000092.1 GCA_900544025.1 uncultured Odoribacter sp. | reverse complement strand
CGAATGCTCCGAATCCACCGGTAGGATCGCCACCTTATGCTCTGCCACCAAACGATTGATCAGTTCGCCGGCCACCACTAAAGTCTCTTTATTCGCCAACGCAATCGTCTTTCCCGCCTTAATCGCATTTACCGTCGGGATCAATCCGCTATAACCCACCATGGCGGTCACCACCACCTCCACCTGTCCGGTAGCCACCACCTGCGCAATAGCGTCGGCTCCGGCATAAACCTTGATATCTTCCCGGCTCAACGCCTCCTGTACGTATGGATATTTTTCTTCATCGGCAATGAC
Source organism: uncultured Odoribacter sp. (assembly GCA_900544025.1). GTDB lineage: Bacteria > Bacteroidota > Bacteroidia > Bacteroidales > Marinifilaceae > Odoribacter. The sequence continues at coordinate 11,687 of UQTM01000092.1, read as the reverse complement.
TACGATTCCCGGCTTAAACTTCAAAGCCTGTTCGATCAAAAGATCCGCATTCCGGTTAGCCGTCAGGACTTCAACGCAAAACCTGTCCGGATTAGCCTCTATCACCTGTAAAGTCTGAGTTCCGATAGAACCCGTAGAACCTAAAATTGCAATATTCTTCATTCCCTTACGATATCTCTCCGGTGCCGGTACTACTTAAATTTAATAAAATCTTCAGGATTCAGGGGATTCCCGGCCCTCCACAGCTCAAAATGCAAATGAGGCCCGGTGGATTCCTCTCCCGTATTTCCGACAATAGCGATCACCTCTCCGGCACGGACATAATCACCCTGCTTTTTCAATAAAGTCGAATTATGCTTATAAATGGAAAGTAAATTATTTGCATGCTGCACCTGAATGACATACCCGGTTTTCACCGTCCAGTCGGTAAAGATCACCACCCCATCCAGAACGGTCGAAACTTTCGCACTGGGCTTCGCCACAACATCCGTCCCGTAATGGCGGCTTTGTTCATCGAAACTGCGGCTGACCAGTCCTTCGACAGGAGGGAAAAAATGATAATAATCCCGGTTTTGCTCTTTGAGCCCCAGCGACAGGTTGAAACGTTCCCTCTCTTCGATCTCCGCCCGGAAATCGCTTTCCGTCGGGGTGATACTGAAAGCCACGGTATCGTAGATGCTCCGCACGGTATCGTCCCTCACGGCCTGTATCTGTGTGGTATCCCCGTCGCTCAGCATAATCTGCAACGAAGTTAAAAAACGGTCGCGCTTAGCCAGTTCCTGTTCCAGAGAATCCACCCGCAACGCATTGCCGGTAATCATCTGCCTCATCTTTCCGTCGGGATAGCCGGGAATAAATTCCCGCAAATCGGTGAATGCAATCAACAATATAGTCAGAGTAATCAAAATTACCCCCAATACGCTCAATGCCATCAGCACATGCAATTGCGACAGCCGGAAGTTAAAAACCTCTTCATAAGAGGTTTCGTTGAGAATGGATAATTTATATTTATATTTTAACCGATCCCACAGTCTGACTTTTTCTTTCGCCATGTTTACCGTCTTTATTTTAGCTTTCAAAATTACGATAAGTAATCGAAAGTAAAAAGGCGAACGTTAAAAAATTTACTCCCCGACATATTGCGAAGGATATTCGAAAACTTCAAGGTTGAATTCCGGGATCACCGCCATCACATGATCGAATATATCCGATTGCACTTTCTCATACGCCACCCACTCCTGTTTGGCGGAAAAACAATAAATCTGAATCGGCATTCCCGTAGGGCCGGGCTGCAACTGCCGCACCATGTGCGTCATACCCTTGTTTATATCCGGGTTGGCATTGATCCAAAACTCCATATATTGCCGGAATATCCCGATATTCGTCAGTTTACGCTCGTCCAGAACCGTATCCTTGTCTTTATTGATGTCCCCCAGTTTTTCCTGCATGGAACTAAGATAATCTTTCAGAAAATACGATTCTTTATACTTTTCTACCTCTTCGTGCGTCAAAAAATGTACCGAATGAATGTCGATGTTGATACTCCGCATAATCCGCCTGCCCGACGATTCCTGCATACCCCGCCAGTTCGTGAACGACTCCGACACCATCTGATAGGTAGGAATGGTCGAAATCGTCATATCCCAGTTCTGCACCTTCACCGTATAAAGGTTAATCTCCAGGACTGTCCCGTCTGCATTGTTATTAGGCATCACGATCCAGTCGCCTATCCTCACCATATCGTTTGCCGTCAATTGGATACCCGCCACGAATCCGAGAATGGAATCCTTGAAAATCAGCAATAACACGGCCGCAAAAGCACTCAATCCCACAATCAGGTGCTCCGGCGACTTATTGACAAAAATACTGATCACAGTAATAATAGTCACCGTATATAAAAACACCTTGATCAGCTGGATAAAAAAAGTAATCGGACGGTTTTTCGAAATCGGATAGCTTTCGTATATCTTATTAATGGCATTCAGCAAAGTCGTTACAATGAAAAGCGAAGCCACCACCAGCCAGATGTCCACCATCCGCCGGAGAATATATTTATGTTCCCAGTCAATAAAAGTAAGAATCACATAGGCGGCAATCGGGGGAATCAGGTAAGACAGCTTATTGAAAAAACGCTGCTCATACAAAATGTCGTCCCAGTTACTTTTGGTTTTACCCACCAAAAATTTAATCCATTTTCCTATCCATTTCCGGGCGATCACATAAACCAGCACGGCAACAAGAATTGTAACGGCAATTTTCAACAGCGTATCCCCCGTTGATGAAATGCCCGGAATATTCCATTCCTGCACCCGGTGTAACAGTGTTGTAGAATCTCTCATCATACTAATTTTATTTCATCCGGCTGTATTCAGGCCACAAAAACTACAAATCATCCTATTTTCAGGCCTATCCCCCTATTAAATTTAAGTTAAAGCGCGGATCTCCCCCTCTATTAAATCGTAAATAAAGCTATTTTTGTTTCAGGATATTAAAAAATAAAATTATGAAGCAAAAACTAATATTACTCCTGTTTTTCTGCCTGCTTTCGGTACAAGCCGTATTGGCACAGTCCGGGCTCGAAGCCCCCCTGCCCAAAGACCCGAACACGGTGATCGGCAAACTACCCAACGGCATCACTTACTATCTCCGCCACAATCAGGAGCCGAAAGACAGAGCCAGTTTCTATATCATCCGGAACGCCGGAGCATTGCTTGAAAACGACGAACAAGACGGACTCGCCCACTTTCTGGAGCACATGGCGTTCAACGGAACAAAAAATTTTCCGGGGAAAGGCATTATTTCCACCCTTGAAAAATACGGGGTGGCTTTCGGGCGCAACATCAACGCCTACACTTCCCACAACGAAACCGTGTATAACATCAGCGCCGTGCCCACGACAAACGAAAAATTGCTGGATACCTGCCTGCTGATCCTCCACGACTGGTCGTATTACCTGACACTCGACGAAAAGGAAATCGACGAGGAACGCGGAGTCATCGCCGAAGAATGGAGAACCCGCAGAAATTCGAATTTCCGCCTCCAGGCACAGAGGAGGCCGGTATTGTTGAAAGACTCCAAATATGCCGTACGCGACGTGATCGGAAGCCTGGATGTGATTAAAACGTTCAAGCCTCAGACCATCCGCGATTTCTATCACGACTGGTATCGCACCGACCTCGAAGCCATTGCGATCGTGGGCGATTTCGATGTGGCCAAAATGGAACAGAAAGTCAAAGATATGTTCTCCTCTATCCCGGCCATAGAAAACCCGCAGGAACGCCCTTTCTATGCCATTCCGGAACACGATGAAATGTATTTCGCCGTAATCACCGACAAAGAAGCCCAGCGTTCTACGGTGAGCATCACCACCATCCTGCCGGAGAAAAGCGCAGAGGAGAAAAATACACATGCTTACCTGAAAGAAGCATTGATCGCCAATTTCTACAACAGTATGATCGGCTCCCGCATCAACGAACTGATGCAAAAAGGCGATCCTCCTTTTATCAATGCCGGCATCGGTTTCGGCGGATTGGTCAGAGGCTATAACTCATACAACATCACCGCCATCGCCAAACCGAATCAGGAAGACGTCGCCCTGGAAGCCGTGCTGGCCGAAAACGAAAAAATCAAGCGCTTCGGCTTCACGGAAAGCGAACTGGAACGGGTGAAAACCAACATGCTGGTGGGATTGGAATCCGCTTATAAGGAAAAAGACAAAACCAACAACGAAAGCTACATCAGCGAAATGCAATCCAACTTCCTGGAAGACGAACCGATCGTCGATTTCGAATATTACTACGAATTTGCCAAACAGGTGATCCCGACCATCACCCTGGAAGAAGTATCCGCTAAAGCCAGGGAATGGAACACCCCGAAAAACCGGGTGATGATAATTTCCGGCCCGTCCGAAGATGCCGAGCATCTCACTCAGGAAGAAGCGATGGCGATCATCGGCAAGGTGGAAAAAGCCGACCTGGAAGCCTACGAAGATCATGTGCAGGCCGCTTCGCTCATCAGCGAAGAGTTACCGGGTTCGAAAATCGTCAAAACCAAGAAACTACCGAAATTCGATGCCGAAGAATGGACGCTCGCCAACGGGGCGAAAGTGGTATTCCGCAAAGCGGACTACGACAAAGATGCGGTAGCCCTGGCTTCTTACAGCAAAGGAGGGACTTCGCTCTACGATATCGACATGCTGCCGTCGGCCTCCAACGTCGGAGCGTTGATAGGCGCCTACGGATTAGGCGATTTCGATGCCGTAACCTTACGCAAAATGCTGACCGGGAAAATGGCGTCCTGCAGCGTATCGGTGGGGTCTATGTCGGAAAGCGTAAGCGGTAGCTCCACACCGAAAGACTTCGAAACCATGTTGCAGTTGCTTTACCTGCGTTTTGAAAAACCGCGTTTCGATGCCGAAGCCCACGAAGCGATCATGAGCCGCAACCGGGCTGCAATCGCCAATCAGCAAAAAAATCCGCAAAAGATCATACAGGATTCGATCTCACTGATCATGAGCGATTACAATCCCCGCACCCTGCTTTTTAACGAAAAATACCTGGACAGAATATCCCTTGAAAAGATCGAAGAAGTTTACCGCGACCGTATCAAAGATGCCAGCGATTTTACCTTCTTCATCGTGGGAAATATCGATGCCGACACCGTAAAACCGCTGGTAGAAAAATACATCGGTTCCCTGAAATCGGTAAACCGGAAAGAAACCTGGCGCGACAACAACGTGAGAGGCCCGAAAGGCAGAACGGAGAAAGTGATCGACATCGCTCTCGAAACCCCGAAATCCACCGTTGTGACCAAATTTTCAAAGGATATGAAATACAGTGTTTATAACAACCTTTGCAACAACATTCTGGAAGGAGTGCTGGAACTGAGGTACACCGAAAATATCCGCGAAAAGGAAGGAGGGACCTATGGAGTTTCCGTCAATGCAGGATCGGTACGCCAGCCGTATCAGAATTACAACATAAGCATGATTTTCGATTGCGACCCGGAAAGAGCCGCCCAACTGAAATCACTGATCTATGCTGAAACCGAAAAAATAATGCAGGAAGGCCCTACCGCAGAGGAAATTCATAAAGTGGTTTCCAACCTCAGGAAAAACTACGAGCAATCCAAGCAGCACAATAGCTACTGGCTGAACAACATTTACAGCGAATATGTCACCGGCATTAAATTCGATCCGGAAGGATACGAAAAAATGATGGATAAAATCACGCCGAAAGACATCCAAAAATTCGCCCGGTCTTTATTCGAAAACGCCGATGTGATAGACCTCGTCTTTCAACCGAAAAAATAAAACGGTTTTATCCGTCACAAAAATTTATTCATCAAAAAAGGTTGCCGGTTTATTCGGCAACCTTTTTTCTTACTTTTATTATTTTTTCCTCCCCTCCTCATGGCAACACCTCCGCTTTCCGCATACGGGAAGCCGGACATGCGAACTTTCGGATTATTCAAGGTGAATCTTCAACTTCCGGTCTTTTACGAGAATATAATAATCTCCTGCCTCCAAAAAACGCTTCCCGTCACCATCCACAAAAGCAAGATCACGATCCGTATCGATCTCAAAGCGGAACACTTTGGTCTCTCCGGCCTTGACCGATTGTTTCTCAAAAAATTTCAACTCTTTCACGGGGCGCGAAATAGAACAAACCGGATCGCAGATAAACCAATGCACCGTTTCCATCCCGTCGCGGTCGCCCGTATTGGTCACAGCAACCTCGACGGTCAGTTTATCACCGCGTTTCACTTTATCGGTCGAAGCTTTTAAATCGCCGTATTTGTACTCCGTATAACTCAGCCCATACCCGAAATCATACAAAGGCGTACTCGGAATATCCTGATAACGTCCCAAATTTCCTTTACGGGCCGGAGCACGATGATTATAATAAATAGGCACCTGCCCGGTAGAATAAGGAAAAGTTATCGCCAGTCTGCCGGAAGGATTCACCCGGCCTGAAAGAACCCCGGCCACCGGTTTGCCTCCGGGCACACCCGGCTGCCACATTTCGACGATGGCATCCGCCTGTTTCTCGATACGGGGCAGCTCCAAAGGACGGCCATTGGCCAGCAATACCACAACCGGCTTACCCGCTTTTTTCAGTTCCGATAAAAGCTCTTCCTGAATGGCCGGCAACGCAATGGTAGAACGGGAAGCATTTTCTCCACTCCATCCCCGTTTTTCTCCCAGGCACAACACAACCACATCCGCCTGTTCTGCCACAGCCAGTGCTTCGGCGAAACCGTTGCGGTCTTCTCCGTCGAAACCGCAGCCCTGCGCATAAAGAATATCGGTTTTACCTGCAAATTCACGAATCATCGCATCGTAAATACTGCAAACATCCTCGGCTTTGCCGTGTGCCCACCAGCTACCCAGCAAATCGGCCTGATTTTTTGCCATAGGCCCTATCAACGCCATTTTTTTCACTCCCGACAGAGGCAAAAGGTTCCCGGAATTTTTCAACAGCACCATGGTTTCTTCCGCCATCCGCTCCACGATACGAAGGTCTTCGGAGAGCAAAAAACGCTTCTCCGGCTTTACCTCTTTGGTATAGGGAGCATCGAACAAACCGAGGCGAAATTTAAGCCGAAGCACCCGGCGAACGGCATCGTCCACATTCTCCATCGGAACTTTACCCTCTTTTACCAATTCGGCTAAATATTTCCGATAGCAATTATCCAGCATATCCATTTCGACACCTGCCATAAAAGCTTTCTCAGCCGCTTCTTTCTCGTCGGCAGCCACTCCCTGGTTGATAAGTTGTACCACCGCAGCCCAGTCCGAAACGACAAAACCGTCATGCTTCCAGCGTTTCTTCAACACTTCGGTCAATGTATAGTGATTGGCAGAAGCCGGGACGCCGCTGATATCGTTAAAACCGCTCATTAAAGTGGCCGCACCGGCCTTCACTCCGGCTTCATAAGGCGGCAGATAGGTATCCCACAACGATTGCCGGGAAATTTCCGAATATACATAATCGCGTCCGGCTTCGGAAGCACCGTATCCCACATAATGTTTCAGACAGGCGGCCACACGCTTGTCCGAAGTCAGGTCGTCGCCCTGGTATCCCCTGACCGAAGCCACGGCAAACACTCCGGTTGCATACGGATCTTCTCCGTACCCTTCCGCCACACGTCCCCAGCGGGCATCACGCGCCACGTCGATCATAGGCGAAAACGTCCAATCCACGCCGGACCTGCGCGCCTCCTGCGCCGCCACCGCACTGACTTGTTCGGTCAAATCCGGATTCCAGGAGCAGGCCTGTGCCAGAGGGATAGGATAAATCGTACGGAAACCATGTATCACATCGTAACCGAAAAGAACGGGAATCCCTAAACGGGAATTATTCATCGCTTTCTTCTGCAATTCGTTACGCAACTGCGGATTCATATCGAAATAGATAACCGAGCCGATCTCCGCCGGAACATTCTTTATGGCCTCACCGATATTATTGATATTGTTATTAGAACCCAAAGTGTATTGATTCAGCTGATACACCTTTTCTTCCAGCGTCATCCGCGAAAGTAAATCCTCTACGCGTTGTTCCACCGGAGCTTTGGCATTCTTATACAAAGGCTTGTTCTTGTCGTTAGCCCATACCTGTGCGCTTGTCAAAAGCATCGACAAGCACAAAAATTGTAACATTCGTGTGTGTTTCATCATAAAAATATTTAAATACTCGCCCGTTAATAAAATCGATGTCCGATCTCCCCGTCCCACCGGGGGTAAGTCCGTCCATCGACATATATAATACCGTGACAAGGTATTAAGAAAATCTAAAATTTGCAATAAGTAAACTAAATATAACCTATGTTTTCCCAGAAAAGCAACTCCCCTATATTATAAAAACAACCGGCATCGGGAAATCGGCACAAACTCGGCAGGCCGACATTTGCGGGGGGATACACACAGGCTAAAAATCATATACCATTTGTATCCCACCTCTATCTCCGAGAAAGAAAATAAAGAAAATAAAACACCGGACAAAACTTTCTTTCTTTTCTCATTCGTTTTCATTTTTTAAATAAAAAATTTTACAAAGTGGTAGCAAATACAGATTTTTCGCTATATTTACACCACGAAAAAAATACGTGTGGGCAAGTGGGCTAACGTTTGCGTTGGATTTATATGATAATTATTTAAATACTTACAACATGTCACAAAACAAACAAAATTTTGCCATTCCATTGGCGTTTGTGGGGATGATGTTCTTTGCGATCGGGTTCGCATTGGGAATCAATTCCTTTTTAATCCCGGTATTGCAGGGTTCGCTGAACATATCTGCCGGAGTTACCTACCTGATCATAGCGGCAACCTTCCTGCCTTTCCTGATCTTCGGTTATCCGGCTTCCATGACGATCAAGGCGATCGGTTACAAACGCACCATGGCTCTGTCGTTCCTGATGTTCGCCGTAGCTTTCGGATTATTTATCCCGGCTGCAAGCAACCAAAGCTTTACCTTCTTTTTGATCGCTTCTTTCATTAGCGGTACGGCAAATGCTTTCTTGCAGGCATCCGTAAACCCGTATATCACGATCTTAGGCCCTATCGAAAGTGCTGCCCGCCGAATCAGTATCATGGGTATCTGCAATAAACTGGCATGGCCGGTGGCTCCCTGGTTTTTGGCATTCGTCATCGGGAAACAAACCATCGACACCCAGATCACCGACCTTTTCACTCCTTTTTATATCATTATCGCCGTATTCATTCTTTTAGGCATCATTTCTCTAATCGCTCCGCTTCCGGAAGTGAAAGCCGTAGGAGAAGACGAAGAAAGCGCAGCGGACTGCCCGTATGCCAACACCAAAACCAGCGTATTCCAGTTCCCGCACCTGCTGTTGGGATGCCTGGCGCTATTCTTTTATGTCGGGGCTGAAACCATCTCGCTGGGTACCTTAGTGGATTACGCAACCGCCCTGAATTTACCGAACGCCGACCTTTACGCCTGGATTGCCCCGGTGGGAATGGTCATCGGTTATATCTGCGGTATTATTTTCATTCCGAAATACATCAGTCAGGCTACGGCCTTAAAAATATGCGCCATCCTGGCCATCATAGGATCGCTTCTGGTGGTGCTGACACCGGGCTCGGTTTCTATCTGGTTCATCTCGTTTATGGCACTGGGCTGCTCCCTGATGTGGCCGGCATTATGGCCGCTGGCTATGGCAGACCTCGGAAAATTCACCAAAGCCGGTTCATCCCTGCTGATCATGGCAATGGCCGGACCGGTTATCATCCTACCGCTATTGGGTAAACTGAAAGATATGTTCGGCATGCAAAACGCATACTGGCTTTGCGTTCCGTGTTTCATCTACATTCTTTACTACGGAATCAGCGGATACAAGATCAGAACGAAATAAACCTGAAATTAAAATAAACAAAGCTGTCCGGCTTTTCGCCGGGCGGTTTTCAATTATTAATCATAAACACTCACAGCATGGACAGATTAGATAACATTTGCAGCCAGTTCAACCTGGAAGGTACAATTTTAACTGTAAAACCGTTAGGCGAAGGCTTTATCAATGATACCTTATTGATTACAACCGCAGAAGCTACCGCCCCCAACTATATTTTACAACGGAAAAATAAAAACATTTTCCAGAATATTCCGGCGATGATGGAAAACATCCAGAAGGTAACCAACCATCTGAAAAAGAAAATCGTTGCTGCCGGAGGCGATCCGATGCGCGAAGCCATGACGATCATCCCGACCAAAGACGGAAAACTTTATTACAAAGACGAAGACGGCGAATTCTGGGCGGTATGTATCTTCATCAGCGATACGATCGACTATCAGAAAGCCGACACTCCGGAATTGGCTTATCAGGGCGGAAAAGGAATCGGTAAATTCCAGTTTATGCTGTCCGATTTCACAGAGCCCCTGACCGATATTCTGCCGGGATTCCACAACATCCGTTACCGTTTCAAACAATGGGACGAAGTGCTGGCCAAAGACCCTGTGGGACGTAAAGCCACCGTGCCGAGCGAAATCCAGTGGATCGAACGCCGCCGCGATGAAATGCTTCGTTTCTGGGAATTGGTAGAAAACGGAACCATCCCTACCCGCGTCACCCATAACGATACCAAGATCAACAATATCCTGTTCGATAAACAAGGGAACGTACTTTGCGTGATCGACCTCGACACCGTTCTGAGCAGCACTTGCCTGAACGATTACGGCGATGCGATGCGTTCGTACACGAACACCGGACTGGAAGACGACGAAAATCTGGATAACGTATCCATGAACCTCGATATTTTCCGGGGATATACCCAGGGGTATCTTTCTGAAACGGCTAAATTTCTGAATCAGGCTGAAATCGACTATCTGGCTTTCTCCGCTAAATATATCACCTACGAACAAGTATTGCGCTTCCTGATGGATTACATCGACGGAGACAAATATTACAAAGTGAAAAATCAGGTACACAACCTGGTACGTGCCCGCGCCCAGCACAAGCTGCTGCAAAGCATGGAAGAACAATACTCCAAAATGTGCGATATTGTAAAAGAAGAGGTTGCTAAATATAAATAACCTATGTTTACGATTTCCAGAATCAATACATTGAATTCACAGAATCTGACCGAAGCCTCCGCCCTGCTGGACGAGGTTTCGGCTCAGCCTGTCGCCTGTAATAACTGGAAGGCCGGCTATCCCTATTCCCCGGAAGTAAAGTTTCGCATGGCGCACAACGGCCCGGAACTTTTTATAAAATTCACGGTGACCGAAGAGTGCACGATGGCCAGGGTGACCGAAGACAACGGGGAAGTGTGGACAGATTCCTGTGTGGAATTTTTTCTGGCGTTAGACGATACAGGATACTATAATTTTGAATTTACCTGCATCGGCAAAGCATTGCTGGGTTTCCGCAAAGAACGCCCGGCAGCCGTGCACGCCACGCCGGAAATTATGGCTTCGATCAAGCGTTTCCCTACGTTGGGAACTCAGAATTTCGACGAAAAAAAAGGCAAAAATCATTGGGAACTGACTGTCGCCATCCCGGCCACCGCTTTGTTCCGCCACAGCGCGGATAAGTGGGCAGGACTGGAAGCGACTGCCAATGTATATAAATGCGGCGACAATCTGTCGCAACCGCATTTCTTATCGTGGCAGCCGATCGACACGCCGCAACCCGATTTTCACGTCGCCCGTTGTTTTACGGCAGTGAAATTTGCTGAATAAACGAATCAGGGAGGCCGGAAAATACAAGGCCTCCCTTTTTAAAATGTAGCGAAGCGATTAAAGATGTCCTGGAAATGCCGGGAACCGGGAGGCCGGAAAGACCGCTCCTCCGGAAATCGGTGTAACATTTCAACATGACAAAACGAATCTTACTGAAAAATGGCCGGCAGGCAAAATCGGCGGGACTTTAAACCAGAAAAGCGGAAAAATGAAAGATAAAGCATATATCGGATTATTGGCAGGAGTGGTTTCCCCTTTCGTGGTGATTCTGCTTTTCTATCTTTTCCGATTCAATTACCTGACTGTCGAAGAGTTTATTCATCAATCCATTTTACTCAAAGTGCATTTCAAGATTATTTCGATCGGCGTATTTTTTGCAGACCTCGCCCTATTCTACCTGTTCCTGCGATTAAACAAAAATAACGCCGCAAAGGGCGTTATTCTGGCTGTATTTCTGTACTTTTTCTTCTTTTTGGTTTTCTAAGCGGC
>UQTM01000091.1 GCA_900544025.1 uncultured Odoribacter sp. | reverse complement strand
AATTGAGGACAGGGAACGTGGGAGAAAATGTGGTTTTAGTTTATCTGGTAGTATGTTTTTTTGTATTTCTGGCAGGATTTGTAGATTCGATTGCCGGCGGTGGGGGACTGATCTCTCTTCCGGCATATATGATCGCCGGATTGCCGGTACATACTGCGATTGCAACAAATAAAATGAGCAGCTTCATGGGGACTTCTGTTGCAACTTACCATTATATGAAAAAGGGCTTTATGAAGTGGAAAATATGTATTCCGGCAATTTTTGGTGCGATTGCCGGGTCCTGGATGGGGTCTCATCTTGCATTACTCATTTCAGACAGAGTTCTCAAAATAGCAATGGTGATCGTTTTGCCGGTAATCTTATTTTATGTTCTCAGAAGCAAAGCACTGCAGGGGAATGACGAAAATACTACAGATGCAGTCAATGGAATGCTGATCTTTAAATGCATTCTGATCGCAGTGGTAATCGGTATTTATGACGGAATTTATGGACCGGGAACAGGCACGTTCCTGATGCTTCTTTTTACAGGATTCTGCCATATGACACTGAATGATGCAGCGGGAACAACGAAGGCAATCAATCTTACAACCAATATTACGGCACTGGTTGTGTTTTTGATCAATGGTAAGGTACTCCTGCCACTGGGAATTGCTGCGGGCTGCTGTAATATGGCAGGAAACTATCTTGGAAGTCACAGTTTTACATCAAATGGTCATAAGATCGTGAAACCGGTCATGATCGTCGTGATCGTAATTTTCTTTATCAAAGTAGTAACAGAATTGGTTTAATAGTGAAAGCCAGGGTTTAATAGCCCTGGCTTTTGATGTATTCGTAGGTTCGCTGACAGTTATTGTGATCGATATAAGCAAAATATTCTTTGCATCGGTTTGCAACCATTTATTAATCGCCTGCATTTGTTTGGCATTGAAAGGTTTTTTCTCAACACCGTCGGGCATAGTAAACGAGAAATCGATCACCTTTTCTCCCTTAAAATATTTCTTAAAAGGCTTCGGATTGTAAGCATACATACCGATCTCCGTGAGGGCAGCGTAAAAAAACGGCTGCATCTTAACGATATACTTATCCTCAAAAAAATCGGGAGTAGAAATTCGTATCAGATAATCGAACACTAAATTCATATCTTGCGTATCCGGCTCCGGAATCTCGTCGCAGCTGTTCCCCCATTGCCAAAATGCAAAAGGATATTCAAGAATAATCAGTTTCAAAGCTCTCTCCACACCCCCGACACGCTGGTAAGTATATCCATTGTCCTGTGCAAACTCCTCCAGCATAGGAGTAAGCTTATCGAGATTTTTAAAACATAGATTCTGAAAATCACGAATGCTCCAACGACAATCACGCTGCGTGCTTCCTCCGGTCATGACATCCGTAAGCGACAGACGGTTCGCCCCCAATTTTTCAAGAAAGCTTTCCAGGCGCGGATCGATATACTCTAAATTCAGGGGAGCGACGTAAGGGACACTGACATCCACATCTTCCGGATAAAAATAACGGTGGAAAATAGTGGTTTGCCCTCCCTTGCTGATTCCGGTAGAAATCCATTTCGACCGGGGATAAAGATGAGTCTTTACCGCCTGGATGATTTCATGATGATCGGTCGCTGCCTGCCGGATCGTAAGATATTCCCAGGGGATACCTCCGGCGGGGACGCTTTCGTCAAAAAAGCGGTGTTCCACGGTCAGCTGGTTAGCATTAAACAATTTTGTCAATTCCCCGGCCTGCTGTGTCCATATATTATACCCCTCCAATTCAGCAACCACGGGAGCATCCTGCTTTTTATGCCCCAGGAGCACTTTTTGCTTAAAAGTTCCTTTCGACGGATCGTTATGATCGACAGGCTGCTCGAACCAAAATTGATAATACTCTTCGAAAGAATCGACCTTCAATTCCTGAATATCGCTTACCTGCGGAATCTGTTTCAGTTTTTCCAGCATATTCCCCTCTGCAAACAGAGCCACGGAACAACAACATATCCACAATAAAGTTCCTAAGAATTTTTTCATAATTCCATACGTTTTTTCATTTCAACTCCATTTGTTCTCTCCATCCTCGAACATCTGATCTTAGAGCCGCTAAGGTATAAAATTTAGCTGAAATATCCGTAACTAAATTTTCAGGAAGTCGGGCTTTACGGCACTTTTCAGATCATTATAAAAAAAATAACAATCCATTTTGCAAATCAATAAATTTTTACCTTTGTAAAATGAAATATTTCGAGCAATACAAAGAACATTATAAATCGCTGACGAAACTCGGAATCCCTATCGTGATCGGGCAATTAGGCATTGTTGTGGTGGGGATTGCCGACAATGTCATGGTGGGACAATTCGCAACGGACGACCTGGCCGCCGCTTCATTCGTGAACAGCGTATTCAATATTCCCATTCTTTTCGGCCTGGGCTTTTCTTACGGATTAACCCCGTTGGTGGGACAATTCTTCGGGAAAAACGATAAATTCCGGATCGGCAGGTTGTTGCGAAACAGCTTGTTGGTGAATTTGTTTATGGGAATCCTTATGACAGCGATCATGACGACGGTATGGTTCAATGTAGATAAGATGGGACAACCCGAAAATCTTTTGCCCCTGATCCGTCCTTATTTTTTACTGCATCTGGCTTCGCTGGTTTTCGTCATGCTGTTCAACTCTTTCAAGCAATTCGCCGACGGAATCACAGACACCAAAACCCCGATGTATATTATGATCTCGGCCAATCTGCTGAATATCGTCGGTAATTATATCCTGATTTATGGAAAGCTGGGCGTTCCTGCCCTGGGAGTGGTGGGGGCCGGCATATCCACCCTGTTTTCCCGGATCGCTATGTTCGTTGCATTCGCCCTGCTTTTTTACCGGAACATTTCTTACCGCCGTTATCTGGTAGGATACAAACGAAGCACCTACAACTTACCGGACATAAAATCCCTGAATAAAATGGGCTGGATGGTCGGCCTGCAAATGGGGTTGGAGACCGGACTATTCAGCCTAACGGGAATTATGATCGGCTGGCTCGGCAGCATTGCGCTGGCAGCCCATCAGGTAGTCGTATCGATTTCCACACTCGGCTTTACCATTTACTACGGAGTAGGAGCGGCCATATCTGTGAGAGTGAGCAATTTTTACGGACGGGGCGACATAGCCAATGCACGTAAAACCACAATGGCGGGTTTCCACATCATTCTTTTTCTGGCGGTTATCGCTTCGCTGATCTTCCTTAGCACCAGCAATTATATCGGTTACCTTTTCAGCACCTCGGAAGAAGTGGTTAGTCTGGTTTCGACACTGATGCTCATGTTGCTGCTATACCAATTCGGAGACGCCTTGCAGATTACCTATGCCAACTCCCTGCGGGGAATCGGAGACGTGGTATCGATGGCGGTAATCTCCTTTTTAGGATATCTGGTCATAGCCCTGCCTGTTTGCTACATTTTCGGTTTCATCCTGAACCGGGGTATCACCGGAATATGGTTAGGCTACCCGATCGGACTGACAGTCACCGGATTGATGTTATGTTTCCGGTATTATTATATCACAGGAAAAATTAAACCATCGTTATGTTGAACGGAAAACGGATTTTAGTGACAGGCGGAACAGGATCGTTCGGGCAGCGATTTACCCGGACCGTACTTTCTCTTTACCCTTCTATCCGGGAGATTATTATCTTTTCCCGCGATGCCGGGAAACAGGCAGCAATGGCACAACAACTCGGGGACTCCCGCCTGAAATTTATAGCAGGGGACATAGCCCTGCCCGCCGATGTAGAAAAAGCCTGCCGCGATATAGACGTAATCGTTCATACGGCAGCCATGCGCATTGTGCCCGAAGCGGAGGCGCATCCCCTCGATTGCATACACACCAATATATCAGGGGCGGAAAATTTACTGAACTGCGCCGTTAAATTTCATATTCCGCAAATTTTAGCCCTGTCCACCGATATGGCTTCATCGCCGCACAATGTGTACGGAGCGACCAAAATGCTGTCCGACAAACTGTTTATCGCCGCCCACCACGATCATCCGGAACTAAAAACATCGGTGATCCGCTACGGAAATATGTTAGCTTCCACCGGAACCGTCATTCCTTTTTTTATCCGTAAAGCCAAAGAGGACGGGATACTTCCCGTCACCGACAGCCGGATGACCCGCTTTATGGCTTCGCTCGACGAATGCGTGCACATTGCCCTGCGAGCCTTAGAAAAGAGCATTGGCGGAGAGACGTTCGCCCCAAAACTAAAATCCTATAACATCATGACCATAGCGGAAGCAGTCGCCCCGCAATGCGAAACCAGGATCGTCGGCCTGCGTCCCGGAGAAAAACTATTTGAAAAAATGGTTTCTGCGACCGAAGCCTGTTATACCATAGAGACAAAAGACAGTTACATCATTGTGCCTCCCTATGAGGATAAAGCCGCTTACTGCCGCCATTATCAGGCTCAGCCCGTACCCCCTGATTTTGAATTTAACTCCGAAAACAACCCGGATAAATTCACGCCGCAGGAAATCAGGCAACTTATCGAAAAAATGGACTTTTAATTCTTCAAATGCCCAGTAATTTTTCGATCTGTTCGTAGCCCCGTTCGCGATCGGCAAACAGCACCGTGTGGAAACCGAGTTTCTCGGCAGCTTCCGTATTCTTGCTCAAATCGTCGATAAAAAGGGTTTCTTCCGGCTTAATATGATAACGTTCCACCAAACGCATATAAATCTCAGGCTCCGGCTTCACTAATTTTTCCAAAGCTGAAATGATCTGCCCGTTGAAATAAGTGAATACGTCCCGCACTTTCAGATAATCGTAAAACTCTATCGACATATTCGACAAGCAATACAGATTATACCCTTCCACCGAAAGCCTTTCAATCAGACTGACCGTTTTGGGAATATCGCTCAACGAATGCTTGATATATTCCACAAACTCCCAACATTCCTGGAACGGACGACGGGCAAAATCGCTCATTTCCTCCACCATTTTCTCTTGTGACACGGTGCCCCGGTCGAAATCGACCCAATATTCCTGAAAAAATCCTCTTTCGAACAAAGACACAGGCAAAGCCTTATCCCCCGGATATTCCTGTAACAATCGCTGCGGATTCCAATCGACCACAACCCCGCCTAAATCAAATACAACATTTTTCATATTCATTACACTCTATTTTTCTTCCAATAAAATTTACAAAAAGCGTACCACGTCATAAATTTTTCCGGTCACTTACCCATAAGTTCCCAATAACCGGCCTTAAAACTCGACAATCACTCCCACCGAAGGTAAAACCGTTCCCCCCAGATCGTTTTCGATATGCCGCATCAGATAATAACCTTCCCGGTTTGGATCTTTTTTATAGCTTCCGTCGGGATTCTCCGCCGGAACCAGATAATCAGGCCCTTTCTCCTTGTAATTATAAATATTCTGAATATCGGCATATAGAACAAGCGACCATTTCTTAAAAAAGAAACTTTTATCCACCCGCACATCCAACTGGTGAAAAGCCGGCAAACGCCCCATATTGAAAAGGGAGTAATCATAATAAGGCTGTTTACGGGCATCCCAGGCCTCGATCCGGGATGAGGTTTCCGCATCGTAAGGCGTATAAGGGCCACCCGCCACATACCTCCATTTTAGTCCCAAATCCCAGCTTTTCCCCACCTTCCGGGTAGCGGTCAATGAAAATATATGCCGGTTATCCCAATTACTCGGTACATAACGGCGGGTATTCTGCAACCGGGCGTCCAGCTCTTTAAACTCCGAATGATACCAGGTATAAGCCAGCGAAGCGACAACCCCGTAAAACTCCTGGGTACGCAGCATCAGCTCCACCCCATAAGCCCGGCCTTCGCCCACAGGCTTCACGGCTTCGTCGCCCACAGCCACATAATCCGTACCCTTATTCGCCAGCGCAATAGAATCGGTAAGAGAAACCGGATAATGATCGTAATGCTTATAAAAGCCCTCCAAAGTAATCCTGGTAGCTCTTCCCGGACGATATTCCACCCCTGCCACATAATGAGTGGAACCGGTATATCCCAAACCATGATCTTTATTCACCAAACGTCCTCCGGCATCGGCAAAACCCATCGTCGTATAAGCAGGCAACTGATAATAACGTCCGATATTACCGCTCAGCGACCATTGACCGGACAAGGCATAGGACACAGAGAAACGGGGAGACAACTGCTTGAACAAATTCCGGGTGCTGGCGGCATAATCCGCCCCATCGGCGCGGACACCCAGCGAAAACGTCAGCCGGTCGTAAAAAAACGCCTTAGACACCTGTCCGAACACCGCCCATTTCCACATATCGAGCCGGCGGGAATAATCCAAAGGCTGCAAAGCCCCTCCCGTAAACATCTGCCGGAACGTCGTATTGTTATATTGAGCATATTCCAAGCCCGCCCCGACATTCCATTTATACCCGCTTTCGCTACGGTGATGATGTTCGAAACGGAATTTATTTTCCGATTCGCCCGAACGATAATCCACAATTTTCGGATTCCTCTCATCGTTCCCGCTATACTTTTCCACCTTATTATCCAATCCGCTGCGGCTCAACACGAACAGATGATGCCAATTGCTGCCGTAGTGCCGGAACGTAGCCCCCACCGTATAACTCCACTGCTTACTTTCGGGCAGGTAATTCAACAGATACTTTTGGCCGTCGTCCGGGTCTTTCATATCGGTATTCAAATGATTCACGTCGTATGCGCCTATGCCCAATAATGTCAATTCATTTTTCGGGTTAAAACGGGTAACCGTCTTAAATTGAAAATCATTGTACACAGGCAGGAAAGGCAATCCGATGATACCGAACAGCATTTTCAGATAACTCCGCCGGGCAGACACCAGAAAAGTAGTCTTCGGAGCCAAAGGCCCGTCGAGCGACAAGCCATAATCGGTAGCCCCGAAAGTAGCCCGCACTTTCACCCGGTCGGGATTTCCTTCAAATTGCCGGAAATCCAACATGGAACTCATCATATTCCCATAAGCTGCCGGAAAAGCCCCGGCATAAAAATTCACTTCCCGGACAAAATCGATATTCACGATACTGACCACGCCCCCGGAGGCCCCCTGGGTAGCGAAATGATTCAAAATCGGCAACTCCACATCGTCCAGATAAAACCGGTTCTCTGCCGGACCGCCTCCCCGGACAACGAAATCGTTCCGAAACGCCGGAGAGGAAAGCACCCCCGGCATAGATTGCACTACCTTGGAAATATCGCGGTTACCGCCCGGATTTTTTTCGATCTCGGCAATACCGATTCGCTGAATGGAAACGGGACTTTCCAATGTCTTCCGGTAAGGGCTTGCCTTTACCGTCACCTGTCCCAATTCGGTAGAAGTTTCCTCGATGCCTACCTCCACAAAACGTTCGGTAGCGGACTGCACCATAAATTCCCCGGACACTTTTGTTTTATAACCGACACTGCTCACCTCCAGCCGAGTAAATCCGACCGGGACATTTTCAATTCTGAAGTTCCCATCGGCATCCGCTGCCGCTCCGACCGTAGTCTGATAAACCACAACATTCGCGAAAGGCACGGCTTCATTGTTTTTCACGTCAAAAATCCGTCCTTTCACCACTCCGGTCTGCTGTGCCGACACTCCATGCCCGGCAAGCAGCAGCAGGCAACACACCCCCAAACTAAAATATGCCGAAACTCTTTTCATAAACCATCCTGTTTTCCCCACCGTTCCCCGTTAATAAACAACAACTTCGTCCACAAACTGAAATCCGGCATGCTTCTTGGCAAATACTCTCACATATCGCCCCTTGCCGGAAAAACGTACTGTAAAATCTTTCAATACCAATGTAGATACATCCACCAGAACATCGTTTCTTACCAGTCCCACTTCCCGAAATTCCTTCCCATCGTCCGATATGCTCACCCTCACATAGTCGGGCATATATACCCCCGGTCCGGTTAATTGCATAAACTTCAAGGAAACATAGCTTAAATCCGTCGTTTCTTCAAGATCGACAGTCACTTCGAAATTCGTCAGGAATCCTTGCCAGCGTCCGTCGCTATAGGTCAATCCGCCCCGGTAACCATCCGTAAGGGTAACCGCTCCGGCAGCAGGATACCCGTTATTATACCGGTAACGGTAAACGACTTTCTTTCCGATTGCTTTGTGATAATCCAAACGGGCAGCAGACACCGGTTCACTTCGCATTTCCCCCTTAAAAATTGCAGCTTTCACCTCGGTAGAATCAGTAACAAAAAACGGTTCCCGATAAACAGGCGACTGCCCGTCGGGAGCCATGCCGTTCACCGTATAACGGATTACAGGGCGATATTTTTCCGTATCGAACCACACTTTAATTCTCCGGCCGGCCGTATCCACCTCTGTCAGAATATCCACCCGGTCGCTCAAACGAAAAGCATTCACCCCTTTCTGTTCCAGCAAAGCAAGATGTTTTTCCAACCTGTATTTAAAATCCTCCGGATCTTTCTTCTCCTTTGGTGTCCATACCACTTCGGCCAATGCCAGCAAGCGGGGAAAAATCATATATTCGGCATGCGACGGGGTAGAGATATACTCCGTCCACAAATTGGCCTGCGCCCCAAGAATATATTTTGCTTCTTCAGGAGTTAAATCTTCCGGCACAGGATTATAGGAATAGGTTTTCAGGTAAGGGGTAAAGCCCCCGATCGCATAGGGCTGCGTCTGCGGCTCCGCCTGATAACTATCGAAATAGCAATATCCTCCCGGAGTCATCACCACCGGATGTCCTGCCTTGGCGGCTTCTATTCCGCCTTTTTCCCCTCTCCACGACATCACCGCAGCCCCCGGAGCAAGCCCTCCTTCCAAAATTTCATCCCAACCGATCAGCTTACGCCCATGCCTGTTTAAAAACTTCTCTACCCGGTGAATCATATAGCTTTGCAATCCCTTCTCATCTTTCAATTGCTCCTGCTGTATCCTTTTCTGACATTTGGGACACTTTTTCCAGGCTCTTGCAGACGCTTCGTCCCCTCCGATATGGATATATTCCGAGGGGAACAATTCCAAAACTTCTGTCAGCACGTTCTCGACAAACTCAAAAGTTTTCTCATTCCCGATACAAAACTCCCCGTTTCGATAAGGTTTCCCCGTACATCCCAGCTCCGGGAACACCGCCAGCACCTCTTCCGAATGTCCCGGCATCTCAATTTCCGGTATCACCGTTACATATTTCGAAGCAGCATAAGCCACCACTTCCCGAATATCCTCCTGCGTATAATATCCGCCGTAAGCGTTGGCAGAATCCTGCGTCACATATTGCCGTCCCCCTTTCCACCACGTTAAATAATCTTTCTCTGCACGCCAGGCAGCCCGCCGGGTCAGTTCAGGATACCTTTTGATCTCTATCCGCCACCCGGCCCCATCGGTCAAATGCCAATGAAAACGGTTCAGCTTATATTCCGACATCAAATCGATACACTTCATCACAAACTCCTTCGGGAAAAAATGGCGCGAAACATCCAAATGCAACCCCCGGTACACAAATGCCGGACGATCGTCTATACGCAAAGCAGGCAATTCCCACTTCCGTTTACCGGGAGAATAAAACCGGCTGTCGGTCAATAATTGAGCGATCGTCTGCACACCGTAGAATAATCCGGCAGGAACCCGGGCAATCAGCACAACGCTATCCGGACCGATCTGTAAACGATAGCCTTCACAGTTCCAGTCCTTCCTCAAAGAATCCAATTGAAAATAAATACCTTTTTTCACTTTCCCTGCTTTCCCCTTTTCAATAGCCAAAGTGTAATTACTTATCCCTGCCACGACCTCGTTCAGCAAACGGGCGCAATCTTCCGCCTCCCGGCTGCCGTACACAACGATATGCGTTCCGGCATTCAAATCAAAACTCCCGACATCCTGCACCACACTTTCGGGCAAAGGAATGATTTGCAACTTAGGCAACTCCTGCGAGGAACAGGCAAAAGAAAATAAAATCAGAAGCGAAGGCAGAATCGTCTTAAATCTCATCAGAAATACAAATGTTAATTACACAAAAATAAGCAAAGCTTCCAAT
Organism: uncultured Odoribacter sp.; assembly: GCA_900544025.1. Taxonomy (GTDB): domain Bacteria; phylum Bacteroidota; class Bacteroidia; order Bacteroidales; family Marinifilaceae; genus Odoribacter. Next base: position 2,291 of record UQTM01000091.1, on the reverse strand, counting down.
TAACCTGCTTCTTCCTGAAAGAAAAAATTCCCTGACGATACGACCTCGTCAGGGAACAAATTTAAGAATATGAATATTGAACATTAAGAATACAAACTATATACGCACAGATCTTAAAAAAAGTTCTAAAAAAATCACATCGAATATTTGGAGATTATTGAGAAATACCTACCTTTGCACCCGAGTTCTTTGCTCAGGTGGCGGAATTGGTAGACGCGCTGGACTCAAAATCCAGTGTCCTCAACAGACGTGCGGGTTCGATTCCCGCCCTGAGTACAAATACAATAAAACCCGTTGAATATCAACGGGTTTTATTGTTATCAGGGAGATAATCTAAGAAAAAGGAAGAGCTTTTATATTTCTTGTCAAAAAATATCCTGCAAGCAAAACAATACCAGCGCCACACCCAAACCACATACTTTCATTTTTTATTTCCAGCCTTCCTGGCTACCTGAATCCAGTTTCTTTGTGTCTTGAATCTCCCCTGCTGAATTTCGGTTGTGCGGCCAGACCGGGTGGTTACGGTGTTTACCTCTGCTTCTTTTTCCGAAACATTCTCCCGGTCTTTTGGTTTTCCTTCTTTATCGTAACAGTTTCACGTAATACCGGAGATTTTATAACTTCCCTCAATACTTAATTCCTAATAATAAAAGGAGGCTAAAGCCTCCTTTTATCAATTCAGATTCTTTTTGATATATATGCTTTTAAAATCAACAATTGAATTACCATGATTCTTTTTCGATTCGTAGTCGATCTTCAACAAAAATGAATAATTACCTTCTTCAATATTAATAGGTTTCCATCTTATACTGTCGGTATGTGGTTTAAGCGTTCCGATTAAATTATCATCGCTTAAACCATTAAAATAAACTTTTATATCCAATGGCTGATTGATAGTCCCTTTTATAGTTATCGTAGAATCGATATAGGCAATGTCTGGTGCTGTGACAGAGAAAGCAATATCATCTGTATCGTAATAGTCTTTATTACAACTAATCAATACTAAACCGAATACAATCCATAAACCTAAATAAAGTTTTAAATGTTTTTTCATAAATGTCAATTTAAACATTTTCGATTACTAAATCTCTCATTATCACAGGATCTCCCGTTAAAAAAAACATGAATGGAAGATCTATCGCCATATTCATGTGTTGATTAATTACAGCTCCATAATCACCCGTCCCACGAGTTTTTGCCCGTACCTGTATAAAATAAATATCATCATCCGAGATTCGGATTAATCTTTCCGGAATCCATTCATTTGCCGGAGATAAATAAAAATTTATTCCATATTTTTTTATTTCACCGACAGACCCTCCTGCCCCTTTTGCTTCATATCTTACAGTTCGGGTTCCATATACTCCATCTGTAATTTTATATACTCCACGCCAACAATAAAAACCAAGTAAATCAATAGTATGAAGTGTTTTATATAACCTAAATTTTCCTAAAACCTTTTTATACGCTTCTGTCCATATATGCAAAATTTGTTGTCCGACCCAGTTGTCTTCTTTGTCCATTACAATATTTCTAAGGTATATAACGTTCACGGTAACCCGCCTGTCACTGGAAGACCATGAACTCGTTCCTAATGGAAATCTGATGTCTTCCTCTCTGGGCTGCATAGATTTCTTTGTTATATACGAACATCTTTCAACGCTTCTAAGTTTAGGATTTTCAACTATAACTTCTTTCGGAGTAATTTTGTGTTTGTTGTCTCCTAAATAAAAATAACCTTCATCATTACAAAGCAATTGATAAAAAGGAGCTGTAATATAAGGCCTAATGACATCGTCATTGTCAAGGTACACTAAGTTTTTATATTTTTTCAATTTACTCTCAAAAAGCAAACTATCAGAAAAAATGTCGTCTTCGGCATCTAACACAGCATGATACAATGAATAAAAATTATTGGAGCGCTCCCATTCGAATAATTCTTCATCAGACATTTTTGTTAATTGATCCACTAATGATGTTATTACTTCTAAAGAATCAAAATGTAATACACCGTCTATCACACAATATCCTGATAAATCCTTTATGCTCCGTGACTTTATAAGTTCTCCAGATGAAGAATTATCATATTCTTGCAATACATCTTCACTACATGAGATAGAAAATAAAACAACACTCAACAAGATCAATAATGCCCTAAGTCTATTCATATAAAATTTAATAAAAATAAAACAATATAATTCTTCAACATACTATAAACTCTTAAAATCCATTTACCATCAATCTTCTTTTTTATACAATAAATATATAAAATACCTAATGGTAAAGTAAAA
>UQTM01000090.1 GCA_900544025.1 uncultured Odoribacter sp. | reverse complement strand
TTTATTTTAAACCTGACTAAATTATGAACAACATTAAGTTTTACAAGATAAAAGACATGCCGTTGGAATTGCATAAAGTACGTGTTGTCCAGAAATTACATCTTGTACCTATAAACCGTCGCCTTGAAGCTATTGAAGAAGCAGGCTTCAACACTTTCCGTCTCAATACGACCGACGTTTTTTTGGATATGCTCACAGACAGCGGCACCAATGCCATGAGCGATAATCAGGTAGCGGCCATGTTCCGTGCCGACGATGCATACGCCGGCTCACAATCTTTTGAACGCCTCAAAAAAGCAGTGGAAGACGTGCTGGGGAAAAGCTATCTGCTCCCCGTTCATCAGGGACGCGCAGCCGAAAATATCATTTGCCGTACATTTGTGAAACCCGGTTCTGTAATTCCTACGAATTACCATTTCACCACAACCCTCGCCCATATTATGGAGAACGGGGGAACTATCGAAGAATTACTTTACGACCATGCCCTTGAAATCAAAAGTTCACATCCGTTCAAAGGAAACATGAACATTGAAAAGCTGGTAGAATGTATCGAACATCACGGACCGGAAAAAATTCCGTTTATCCGTATGGAAGCTTCGACCAACCTTATCGGGGGACAGCCTTTCAGTATTGCCAATATGATGGACGTGCGCCGTATTGCGGATAAATATGGAATCATGCTCGTGCTCGATGCCTCTTTATTGGGAGAAAACGCATTCTTAGTTAAGCAGCGCGAAGATGCATGGAAAGAAAATTCTATGGCGGACATTCTTAAAATGATGACCAATCTCGCCGATCTGGTTTATTTCTCTGCCCGTAAACTCAGCTCTTCGCGTGGCGGTGGCATTTGTACCAATCGCAAAGACCTTTATAGTAAAATGGAAACTTTGGTTCCTCTATACGAAGGTTTCCTGACTTACGGAGGTATCTCTGTGAGAGAGGTAGAAGCTATGGCGGTCGGCTTATATGAAACGTTAGACGAAACCATGATTTCACAAAGCCCCAGTTTTATTAAATATATGGTTGAAACGTTAGACTCGCTGGGTATCCCGGTGATTACCCCTCCGGGAGTGTTGGGCGGTCATGTCGATGCCAGTCAATTTTGCCCCCACATTCCTCAATCGGAATATCCCGCCGGAGCTTTGGCGGCAGCCCTTTATCTGATATCGGGTGTACGAGGCATGGAGCGGGGTACCATTTCAAGTGTACGCGATGAAAACGGCAACGACATTTTAGCCGATGTAGAGCTTGTTCGCTTAGCTATTCCCCGCAGGGTGTTTACCCTTTCTCAAATCAATTATGTTATCGACCGCCTTCAATGGCTTTACGATAACAGGGAATTGATCGGGGGCTTGAAATTCTGTTACGAACCGACTGTGCTGCGTTTCTTTATGGGAGGATTAGAACCTACTTCCGATTGGCCGGAACGTTTGGTTGCAAAATTCCGCAAAGATTTCGGGAACAGCCTGTAATTTTGCCAACCGGCATTCAGATCGAAATAAAAATCCGTGTGTAGCATGCTGCACACGGATTTTCATTCTAAACCTCTTGAGAGGGACAGTATGATCCTTTTAAAAGCATTTTTTAGACAAAAGTACAGAGCATCATTTTCCGGCAAAAAAACACCGGGATTCTTCTAAGTTCTCTCTTCAAACCATATTTCAAAACCGGCATACGATTTTACTCTTGCTTTCTTTAAATCCCTTGTGCCTCCTCCACCTCCCGGCTTATCTGTTCATATATTTCAGATGGAAAGCGTAAAGAGCGATAAATAAGAAAGACACCAGCCCGGCAAGAAGCATTTTAATAATCACGGCCAGATGAAATCCGGCAAAATAAGGCCATATAAACAACAATAAAATCTGTGCGGCCACATAAAGATAAAACCCCGGACGCCGCAACCGAAACATTAAAATGGCCCCCGCAAGCACAACCACATTGAGAATTAACTGAAAAACCACAATTTCCCGGGCATGCTGCATACCTGCCTGCATCAGCCCCAAAGACGAATTCCAAAAACCGGAAAAAAAAGAATCGATTCCCTGGCTTTCCAGCTCTCCCACCATAGCCGAATTTTGTTCTATATCGATCGTTCCGTCTATAATATTCGCCGTAAATAAATAGAACAGGTCGGCCAAAATGTTCCAGCCGCTACCGCCAAAAGTAAAGATACACACCACTAAAAACGTCGGACGCCGGAAAGAATTTTCCTCCAAAGAATTTTCCATAATCTATAAACTATAATCTCATGGTTATTATAAAATGCGAAATTAGGAATTAAAGCTAAAATCCAATCCCTTCATTTTAAAATTTATTTAAAATCCCTCTCCGGATTTTCCGGGAAATAAAAAATTGAAAAACTTTGGATTCCAAAAGGTTTTGGATAATTTTGACAAAAATATTTTTAAATGCTCAATTATGAAAAGAGATACTGTAATATTCGACCTTATTGAACAAGAATGCCAGCGTCAAAAAGAAGGTATTGAATTGATCGCTTCTGAAAACTTCGTGAGCGACGAAGTGATGCAGGCCATGGGGTCATGCCTTACCAACAAATATGCAGAAGGCTATCCCGGAGCCCGTTATTACGGAGGTTGCCGGATTGTCGATCAAACGGAACAGCTCGCTATCGACCGTGCCTGTAAACTGTTCGGAGCAGAATATGCCAACGTGCAGCCTCATTCCGGCGCACAAGCCAATGCTGCAGTATTTTTTGCCTGCATGAAACCGGGAGATACTTATTTAGGACTCGACCTGTCGCACGGAGGCCACTTATCACACGGCTCTCCGGTCAATTTATCGGGTATTAACTATCATCCCATCGCTTATCATGTAAAAGAAGATTCCGGACTGGTGGACTACGATGAAATGGAGAGCCTGGCTCTGGAGCATAAACCCAAAATGATCGTAGCAGGAGCCTCTGCCTATTCCAGAGATTGGGATTATAAAAGAATGCGGGAAATTGCAGATAAAGTGGGTGCTTTATTGATGTATGACATGGCACATCCTGCCGGGCTGATCGCCAAAGGCCTGCTGAACGACCCGTTTCAATATTGCCACATCGTTACCACCACCACCCACAAGACATTACGCGGACCGCGCGGTGGAATGATCTTATTACCTAAAGATTTCCCTAATCCGTGGGGTCTGACCACACCGAAAGGCGAAATCAAAATGATGTCGCAAGTGTTGAATTTTGCAGTATTCCCGGGACAACAGGGCGGACCGCTCGAACATGTTATCGCAGCAAAAGCCGTAGCATTCGAAGAAGCGCTTTCGGATTCTTATACCGAATACGCCAAACAGGTTCAGAAAAATGCCAAAGTTATGGCACAGGCTTTCATCGAGAAAGGCTATAAAGTAGTATCCGGTGGAACCGACAATCATTGCATGCTGATCGACCTTCGTACCAAATTCCCGGAACTGACAGGTAAAAAAGCTGAAAATACATTGGTAAAAGCCGATATTACGATCAATAAAAATATGGTTCCTTTCGATAGCCGTTCCCCGTTCCAGACCTCGGGTATCCGTGTCGGAACTCCTGCCATCACGACCCGTGGCCTGAAAGAAGGCGATATGAAGGTAATTGTCGATATGATCGACCGGATTTTATCCAATCCCGACGATGAAAAAGTAATTGCAGAGGTGAAAAAAGAAGTGAACGCCATGATGAATCCCCGACCGATTTTCGCATGGTAACCTTTTTTCTGAAAATATAACCCATAACGACCTGGAGGCTTCGGCTTCCAGGTCATTTATTATTACATTCGACATCCCGATGATTACTCTACAGTATCAGATAAACACCGGGCAAAATAAAACATGGAGATATGAGAAAACTACTACTATTATTATTGACATTATCCTTTTATTGTTCTGCTTCCGCAGCAGAACGCATCCGTATCATTTACGGCCCTTATCTTCAAATGGTAGGCGAGAACGAAGCGTCTATCGTCTGGGTAACGAACAAAAAAGCCCAATCCTGGGTTGAAATCGCTCCGAACGACAGCCTTAATTTTTATGCCGAAACACGCCCGCAGTTTTACGAAACCCTTTTCGGTCGAAAAGTATCGGGGACTGTCCACAAAGTAAAGGTAAGCGGATTGGAAAAAGGTACGACTTATCGTTACCGGGTATTTTCGAAGGAAATCTTAGATGAGCAACCCTATCTCATCACATACGGAGCCGTTGCCTCGACCAGTGTTTACGGGCGTGCTCCCCTCACCTTCACGACCCTCGATCCCAATAAAGAAACAGTCCGTTTTTCCGTGGTAAACGATATCCATGCCGATAACGACAAGCTAAAGGCATTGTTGCAAGATGTGAAAAAAGGCCAAACCGATTTTGTCCTGTTCAATGGGGATATGGTAAGCCACCTGGATTCGGAAAAAGACCTTTTCGACGGTTTTATGAACACTTCGGTTAAACTGTTCGCCTCTGAAATCCCGTTCTATTTTTCAAGGGGGAATCACGAAACCAGAGGTGTTTATGCTTCCCGCTACATCGATTATTTCCCCACCAGCACCGGTAAACCTTATTACAGTTTCCGTCAGGGCCCTGTATTCTTTGTCGTACTGGACGGAGGCGAAGATAAACCGGATAACGATATCGAATATTTGGGAACCGCTGCCTTCGACCTCTACCGGGAAGAACAGGCCGCCTGGTTGAAGCAAGTGACCGAGAGCGAAGAATTCCGCGCAGCTCCGTTTAAAATAGCGGTTATCCACGTTCCGCCCATCCGCGACACTTGGCATGGCCCGCTTCACACAAACAAACTGTTTGTCCCGATCCTGAATGCAGCCGGGATAGACCTGATGCTTTGCGGACATTTACATCGTTACTTTTATGTAGAAGCCGGAGAAGAGAACTGCGATTTCCCGGTACTAATCAATTCAAACAAAGAAGCAGTCCATATCGCTGCCGATTCAAAAAACATGACCTTGGAAATCAAAGACCAGTCAGGAAAAGTAACCAATAAATTTTCTTATCAGTCAAAAGGAAAATAATCCGAATCCGACCATAAAAAAATCCCCGGGAAAATTTCCCCGGGGATTTTTTTATGATTCAAACCAGTTTGTTTTATCACAAGTCGGTCTGTCGTTCAAAATGCTTTTATTTCAAAATTTTAAAGGCGATGTCCAGATAATCGGTAATATCAACTGTCCCCTCACGGACAGGAACATCGTTTTTCTTATGCCCGAGCCGGACGACTATCGCATTTTTTTCAGGAATAGCATAAATGTACTGTCCTCCCAATCCTCTCATGTAAGGGAATTGCATTCCTTTATAATTCAGCACCCAGATTTGAAATCCATAATAATCGAGCGCACCGTCGTCAAACTCATTTTTCAGATAAGATGCCGGAGAAGTGGCCTCTTTCATATAATCTTCCGCCACCAGTTGCCTGCCGTTCCAATTTCCCCGGTGCAGCATCAGACGGGCGAAACGTGCCACATCGCGAGCCGTAGTATTAAAACAACAATACGATTTTTCATCACCGTCTTTTTTATCCAGATTCCAAAGGGCATCGGTGCATGCTCCCATCGGCTGCCATAGCTTTTGCCGGGCATAATCGCTAATGGTCGTGCCTGCCCGGTTTCCGGCTCCGGCGGCCTGTCCTTTTTCCTCAGCCACAGAACTGTTTAAAGAATCTTTTTTCCATTTCCCGGAAAGAGCGGCCTCCAACACAAAAGAAAGTAACTGGGTGTCGCCGCTTTTATATGAAAATCGCACACCGGGCTCCTCCACGGCCTTCAACCCCATCACTAATCCCCGGATATTATCTCCGTAATAAGCTTCCGTAGTCTTTGAAAACAAAGCGGTGTAAGCCTCGTCCCAATTCAAACCGGAACTCATGGTCAGTAAATCACGAATCCTAATCCGATCCCGGTCGTCCTCCTTAAATTCAGGCAAATATTTACTCACCTTATCATCCAGGCTCTCGATATATCCCTCGTCATGAGCAATGCCGATCAGCAACCCGACGATACTTTTGGTGGCAGAAAATATATTCGACAAAGTTTCGGGCGTCCAACCGTCCCGGTATTCTTCATACAGAATACTGTCGTTTTGAATCACGAGAAATGAAACCGTACCGTATTTACCCAGATAAGCATTCTCTTCTTCTGTCATTTGGTACAGATTATAGTCCCCGGCTTTCGCCCACTCCCAGCAACTATCGGCTTTATTCACCGTATGCGAATGAAAAAGGTAAGTATCGGAAATATCCGGATACCAATGGATCAAAGCCTCACGCACATAGGTAGGCATAACTAAAAAAAAGATCGCGACCAGCACAAGTATGCCGGAAGTTATTTTTTGCCATTTAGGGATAGTTCTTCTCATAATATATCTGTAAAATTTCAGGTCTCCTAAAACAGGATAACACGATCGGTATATTCCGGCCAATCCTGCCGGATCAAAACCTCTATTTAAACGTTCAGCTCCATTCGCACAGCGATATCCTGCCGACAATAAAATCCGGTTCCGCCCTGTTTCAATTCATATCGAATTTCTCCATATCGGCATCCTCGCAGGCTTTCAAATCTCCGGTAGTCAGCTTTTCAGGCAGAAAGCGGGTAACATCCCCCCCATTCATATAAATATTCCTAACAATCGTAGAGCTGATAAATGTATGTTCCGTAGAAGTCAGGATAAAAACAGTTTCTATACGGCTATCCATTGCCCGGTTGGCCTGGCCTACTGCCCGCTCATACTCGAAGTCGGCAGCCGTACGCAATCCACGAATAATGATATGGGCGTTCATTTCCCGGCAAAAATCCACGGTAAGTCCCGAATAAGGAGCCACCACAACACGATCCGTATCACTGAATGCTTTTTTAATCAATTTGATCCGGGATTCTATATCTAAAAATTCTTTTTTGACGGGATTCACTCCGACAGCAATAACAATCTTATCAAATAATTTCAATCCCCTTTTAACAATTTCTTCGTGCCCTACGGTGAAGGGATCAAAAGAACCGGGAAATACTGCTATTTTTTCCATAATTAATTTCTCAAACTCAATATCCGAAGAAAAGAAAATATTCTTTTGCACCCGGTATTTTGTATTTTCTAAATGAAATAATGTTTGCAAACATAGCGAAACATACGTTAGAATTAAAAGATTTACTCGAAAATCTCCTGATTGCTTTCAAATTAAAACTACAAAAAAGATATGGCTAAACAAATAACGATTTTTTTCTATATTTTCCTTTAATTCTCTTAGAAAATATTATTTAATTTGATAAGTTTGTACTACACAAAAAAACGAATCATTAAAGACGAAATAGCACTATGACACAAAAATTATTAATCAGAGATTTAACGTTGCGCGATGGCCAGCAATCTTCTTTTGCGACCCGTATGACACAAGCTCAAATCGACCGGGTTTTACCGTTTTATAAAGATGCTCATTTTTATGCAATGGAAGTATGGGGCGGTGCAGTTCCCGATTCTGTCATGCGATATCTGAATGAAAATCCGTGGGACAGACTGGAAAAAATCAAAGCGGCAGTCGGTAACGTATCGAAGCTCACAGCTTTGTCCAGAGGCCGGAATTTATTCGGATACGCTCCTTACACGGACGACATCATCGATGGATTTTGCCGCAATGCCATTGATTCGGGCTTAGGCATTATGCGTATTTTCGATGCACTTAACGACGTGAACAATGTAAAATCGACGATTAAATATGTGAAAAAATACGGAGGTATGGCCGATTGCGCTGTTTGTTACACGATCGATCCCCATTTTACTTCCATGCAACGCCTGAAAGCCAGCTTAAAAGGTAAGCCTCTTCCTAAAGCAGTGTTCACTAACGAATACTTCTTGAGTAAAGCCAAAGAAATGGCTGATCTGGGAGCCGATATGATTACGATCAAAGATATGAGCGGTTTGATCCAGCCGTCGAGAATTGCCGAATTAATTCCGTTATTTAAGAAAAATCTGTCTATTCCGATCGATTTTCATACCCATTGCACTCCGGGTTACGGCTTAGGAGCCGTATTGATGGCCATCGTAAAAGGGGTGGATGTCGTCGATACAAATATCTGGAACTTTGCCGGAGGAACAGGCGCTCCCGCTATTGAGCTGGTCTATATTTTCTGTCAAAAATTGGGTGTAGAGCTGGATGTGAACATGGAAGCCGTAGCTAAAATCAACCAGGAACTTCACGGTATCCGGAAAGAACTGGAAGCTTATGACGCCAGCAAGCAATTCCCGAATCCGTTCAATCCGCTGACAGACACCCTGCCTGCCGAAATCGACAAAGAATTCGATAATGCCATCGCTGCGGCAAAAGCCAACAACGAAGCGGCTTTATTAAATGCCTGCCATGCCATCGAAGCTTATTTCAATTTTCCGAAACCGAATGAATTAGTGAAAAAAGCCGAAGTTCCGGGAGGAATGTACAGCAACATGGTCGCTCAGCTAAAGCAGTTGAACCAGATGGATATTCTGGAAAAAGCCATGGAACTGATCCCCACGGTACGTCTGGCAGCAGGACTTCCTCCGTTAGTGACCCCCACCAGCCAAATCGTCGGCGCACAAGCTGTAAACTGCGCACTGGATATAAAAGCGGGGAAACCGATGTATAGCAATGTATCGAACCAGTTTGTAGGACTTGTGAAAGGCGAATACGGAAAAACTCCTGTTCCTGTCGATCCGGAATTTCGCTTAAAAATTGCAGGAACACGGGAAGAAGTACCTTACGACACGTCGAAATATCAAATGCAGCCCAACCCTGTCCTGCCGGAAGCCGGAGGGGTGAAATTAGCAGCCAACGAAAAAGAAATATTACTGCTGGAATTATTCCCTCAGGTAGCAAAAAGTTTCTTGACCAAACAGAAAGAAGCAGCTTATCAGGCTCAACATAAAGAAGATAAGCCCCAAGCCGATTCACAGGCAACAGAAACTTCAAAAGAAGAGCCTATCACCGGGAAAGTGATAGAATCTCCTATGCCGGGAAGTATTCTCCAGGTATTGGTAAAAGCCGGAGATTCCCTGGCTAAAGGCCAGCCGGTGGTTATCCTTGAAGCGATGAAGATGGAAAACAGTATTACTTCGGATTATGCCGGAACCGTAAAACGAGTTTTCGCCAAAGAAGGAACGACCGTAAGCTCTAATGCACCCTTGATTGAAGTCGAGCCATAACAGTCGGCAAACAAAACATGAATAAAGAGGATACCTTTTTCGGGTATCCTCTTTATTATTTGCCGGAAAAGAGCCGCTTTTGTTTTCTATTCCTTATCTTTGTGCGCCCGTACACCGATCGTACGTCCATAAATTTCTCAGAATGAAATCGTCTTTTACCCGCCCCACCCGCAAAACTCCCTCTTCCAAAAACCGGATCATAACTATTACCTCTGAAAATACGTTATTGTCTTTTTTATACGAAACCTTACAAGGCGAAAGTAAAACAACGATCAAGTCGCTGCTATCGCACAAACAAATCGTAGTAAACGACAAACCGACCACTCAATTCGACACCCCGTTAAAGCCGGGTGATAAAGTAGGAATTTATTTCGATCAAAGCCATTCTATTCTCAGCCATTCTATGTTGAATATTCTCTATGAGGACGATTCTATTATCGTAATCGATAAAGCGAGCGGTTTACTGTCGATGGCTACCGAGCGGGACAAAGAAAAGACGGCTTATCATATCCTCAGCGATCATGTAAAGAAAAAGAATCCCCGGAATTGTGTATTTATCCTACATCGTCTCGACCGCGAAACATCGGGAGTGATGATGTTTTCCAAAAACCAGAAAATTCAGGAAACACTCCAAAAAAATTGGGATCAGGCGATCACCGAACGTAAATATATTGCAGTGGTCGAAGGGCAACCCCGGCAATCCGAGGGAACCATAAAATCATATCTTGCAGAGAACAATTCCTACTTGGTACACACCACCACCGCCGATAAAGGGAAACTGGCAATCACCCGTTACCGGGTATTGAAATCCAACGGACAATATTCTTTGGTCGAATTAGACCTGGAAACAGGCAGAAAAAATCAAATCCGCGTGCACATGCAAGAAGCAGGCTGCCCTGTAACAGGAGATAAAAAATATGGGGCCAAAACCAACCCCATTCATCGTTTGGCATTGCATGCCTTTAAACTTCGGTTCATCCATCCCGTTACGCACGAGGAAATGAATTTTGAAACTCCGTTCCCTAAGCGTTTCGAACTTTTGATTAAAAAGGATTCCCGCAAGAAATAATTACCGGATCACAGGAAATGTCACTTTTTCATCCTCTTCCGCCAACACTGCATCCAAATCCTCATCCTCCTGCAAATAGAGGTTTATATTGTTGATCCGGGCAAATTGGTGGCCGCTGCGAAAATCTTCATAGCGGTCGTCGAGCAATTCGTCCCAGCGTTCCAGGCGTTGTTCTTTCGTCATTCCTTTCAGCTCCTCTTCCTGCTCTTCCAATAAGTCGAGAATAAACTCCGCCGCCCAGCTACCTAATTCTTTTTCTTTGTTCCAATCCGGCTCATACCTGTCGAGTGCAGTGAAAAGCTCTTGCAAATATTCGGAACTTCCCCATTCGCTATACACCTGAATAATGTCTTCACTATCGGGAAATTCTCTTGTTATTTCATCTACTTTACTCATTTTTTATATCCTTTCTACTACAATATATTTATGGTTAATATCCCTTACATCCAGTAAGGAATTATCCATCTTGTTGCTTAAGCTGTTAGAATGTAGGTAGCAATTGGATATCTTTTTCTTCCTTGGACTTCGCGTCCGTAAAACAGACTGATAACCAGTTCCTCATTCGCAGCGTTCGTTTTATGCAGGTTGAATCACCTTAGGTGCATTCGTGTCACACCACAGTAGATTGAATAGGCAATGAGTAAAACTGGTACTTATCCATTGCAATAATCTTAAGGAGTGACAATTTATGAACGCAGTAGGTATCGATGTTTCTAAAAGTAAAAGTGTGGTTGCTATTATGCGGCCTTTCGGTGAAATTGTTTCCACACCTTTCGAAATCAAACACACAGCCAGCGATATCCATTCACTTATAGAACTCATCAACTCTGTTGAAGGTGAGTCTCGAATCGTAATGGAGCACACAGGACGTTATTATGAAGTCCTCGCTCATCAGCTTTTGGAGGCAAATCTTTTCGTCAGTGCCATTAACCCAAAACTTATCAAAGACTTTGATAATGATTCTCTTCGTAAAGTGAAATCTGACAAAGCGGATGCTGTTAAGATTGCCCGATATGCTCTTGACAAATGGCAAAACCTTAAACAGTATAATGTTATGAATGAATTACGCAATCAGCTCAAAACCATGAATCGCCAGTTCGGCTTTTACATGAAGCATAAGACAGCTATGAAAAATAATCTTATCGGCATCCTTGACCAAACCTATCCTGGTGTTAATACTTACTTTGACAGTCCTGCACGCAGTGACGGCAGCCAGAAATGGGTTGATTTTGCATCTACATACTGGCATGTGGACTGTGTCCGTAAAATGTCCCTGAATGCCTTTATCGACCATTATCAAAACTGGTGCAAACGCAAGAAGTACAACTTCAGTCAGTCAAAAGCTGAAGAAATCTATGGAAAAGCAAAGGAACTTGTTCCTGTACTTCCAAAGGATGCCATTACAAAGCTTATTATCAAGCAGGCTGTAGACCAGCTTAATAGTGCCTCTACAACTGTTGAGTCACTACGCACTCTCATGAATGAAACTGCATCCAAACTCCCGGAGTATCCTGTCGTTATGGCTATGAAAGGTGTTGGAACTTCACTTGGTCCTCAGTTGATGGCTGAGATTGGAAATGTTTCCCGTTTCACTCACAAAAGTGCTATTACTGCATTTGCCGGTGTAGATCCCGGTGTTAATGAATCCGGAACCTATGAACAAAAAAGTGTTCCTACCTCAAAACGAGGTTCCGCTGATCTAAGAAAGACTTTATTTCAGGTAATGGATGTCCTAATTAAAACGCATCCTCAAGATGATCCTGTTTATCAGTTCTTAGATAAGAAACGTGCTCAAGGCAAGCCTTACTATGTCTATATGACTGCAGGTGCCAACAAGTTTCTAAGAATCTACTACGGACGAGTGAAAGAATATCTCGCATCTCTTCCAGAGTCTTAATTATCCACCAAAATTTTCAGACCAGCACTGGCGTGGTGGTCTAATTTTGATACCCAATTTTCAACCTGTATAAATTTTTCAATATTCTTTCAATTTAGCCTTGACTTTTTATTTGCAGGCTGTTTTGTGAAACGAATTCCATATCTTTTCAGCTTATATTCCAGCATGATATAGATCCTGTTATACGGCAGGCTGTGAAACTTCTGGTTTGTCCTGTGTCCCAGGTCTTTTTCTCTCCGGATATTCCGGATATCCCCTGCAACGACACAGGTGATCCCCTGTTCCCGGCAGTATTCTGCAAGATACCTTGTGACCTTGTGCAGATAATCCGTTACTGAATCATGTTTTCTCTTATATAACTTCCTGATATGTTTTGATGTAGCCAGATACTTTACTCCCTTTCCGGACTGCTGCCCATACCACTGGGCCTGCACCCTTGCGATCT
>UQTM01000089.1 GCA_900544025.1 uncultured Odoribacter sp. | reverse complement strand
GGGAAATGGGTATGTCCGTATAGAATAATGATAAATTATCAGGATTTTTTGCAATTTTTTAAAATCTATATATTATTTTTGTAGAATGTGTTAGTTGTGTTTTTTCAATAGTTTAAATAATAGGACAGTAATGAAAGTATTAAGCGCTATATTCATTTTTGTATTCCTGTGTGTGCATATAAGTATGGGCAATAATGTCAGGATTTTAGGGAATGTCCGTGTGCTGGATAGCGATGTGGATAAGGATACGGGGATAGCTAAAGTGAAACTTCGGGTTGAATGGGACAACTCCTGGCGGGATGCTTTCAATTATGACGCTGTGTATGTCTTTCTGAAATACAAGGTGGACGGTCCTTCAAAAGTCTGGCATCATGCCTATCTGATGAATACCGGAAATAAAGTATCTCAGGGATATGATTACTGGCTTTCCAACACAACGGGTGAAAAAGATAAGAATCAGGGAATTTTCATTTACCATTCGGGAAAAGCGGCGGGAAATGCCGGGGTCGATCTGGAGTTATCGTGGTTGATTACTTCCAACCCGGATGAAATATTGAGCCGGGAACAGTTCACTTCGGGGAGTGTGTTCCTGTCTGCCATGGGTGTCGAGATGGTATATGTCCCGAGAGGGGCTTTTCGTGCCGGAGACACACAGTCTGCTTATAAGTTTGAATATAAAGACGTGACCTTGCCTGCTGCTCATGATGTCCTATCTGAAACGACGATAGACAACTGCGAATCGTCTTTAAAAGATCCGCTTCATCCGGCCTCATTCGCCATCAACCGGATGAACGATATTTCCAGAGACAGCAGTAATGCCTGGGTAGGGCGTTCCAGTGCCGGAGCTCCCGGTGATTGGTACGACTATTGGAAAGTGACTTTAAAGGCTCCGACGATCATTAAAAATATAGCGATTGAAAGTATTGAAGGAGGAGTTCCTGTGAAATGGCAATTTCAGGGACTGAACACTACTTCCGGTGAATGGCAGACGCTTTATCCCAAGTATGGAGATAATTCTACTTATGCCGACGGATCGGATTGGGCGGTTAATTCCCATCGTACTTATCCCTGTACGAGGGCTTTGCGTTTAGAAGCATATACTACAAAATATCAAACCTTTAGGGTGAAAATTGTAGAAACGAACCAGGTGCCTGTGATTAAAAATATCGCCATGTCGGAAAAAGATATTTTTGAAGATGTGGATAATTCCGTATTGATTTATAATTCTCAGACAACGATGAGCGACCGGGTGGGACTGTATGCGAATGATTCCGATGCCTGGTCGGGAAAGACCGGAACGGAATATCCGAACGGATATGGAGCGTTCTTTGTGATGAAGTATGAAGTCAGCCAGGAACAGTATGTCGCTTTTTTGAATAAGCTGACGGCTTCCCAACAGCGCGCCCGTACCATAGGTTCGGCTTTGGAAGGCCTTAAGCCGGGAGATTATGTGTTTGGACCCGACCGGGACAAGCCGTCTGCCCGGAATGGGATCAAATTGTCGGTAATCAGTGCGGACAATGATCCTTATGTGTTTGCCAACGACTTGAACCCGTTGGATGAATATGCCCAGGATGGCGACGGGCAGACCCTTGCCTGTAATTATCTGAATGCCGGAGATATGATGGCTTATGCCGATTGGTGCGGATTGAGGCCTATGACAGAATTGGAATTTGAGAAGATGTCCCGGCGGCCGTTTCCCGAGCCTGCGCTCCGGGGAGAATATGCGTGGAATACGAACGACCGCTTCAGTGCTGCAACGGATTTTGTCAGCGGAACGGCC
Source organism: uncultured Odoribacter sp. (assembly GCA_900544025.1). GTDB lineage: Bacteria > Bacteroidota > Bacteroidia > Bacteroidales > Marinifilaceae > Odoribacter. The sequence goes on along the minus strand of UQTM01000089.1, from coordinate 10,885 downwards.
GGCAAGAAGAGCGAGCAACTGACGAATGGCAATGTGAATGCGGAAAATAAATTGAAAGGTCCGGTGCGTTCGGGGGCTTTTGCGAAAGGAAATGGGAATAGCCAGGTGGATGCGGGAGCCAGTTTTTGGGGAGTAATGGATTTGAGTGGAAATCTGGCAGAGATTTATTATAATGTAAATACGGAGGGACGTGCATTTTGTGGAGTGTTGGACTCCCAGCATGGAGATGGAAAAATAAACACGGGCGGTTCTGCCGATGTTTCGAACCGGTACTGGCCTGTCGAGCCCAAGGCTTTTGCATTAAGGGGAGGAAGTTTTAAAGATAACCGGGATCGTACCCGTATTTCCGACCGCGAAAAACATTGGGGAGTGTTCAGTACGGTGAACGAAGTGACCGGATTGAAAGACAGCACTATGACTTTCCGCGTGGGACATACTGCTCCGGTATTGACACTTACGTCCGAGGTTACGTTGGAAAACGGATTGACTTCGGCTGCCGCTCCGGTGGATTCGATCTGCTCCGGCTCGGACTATGTGATTACGGGAGAAGTGCCGTCGGAAATTACCGGGGCCTTCCGGGTGGCGTGGTTCCAGAGCAGTGACCAGGGAAAAACCTGGGATTTGCTGGATGGTGAAGAGTTTCCCTCTTTGAAGTTATACAATTTACGGAACATCAATACGAAAGAAGATGTCTTTAAAGAATATTGGTACACTCGCTACATTTACAGTAATTCTGTCGATGTCGTTCAAAGCAATCCGGTGCGGTTGCTGGTGATTAACCGTTCTTTGTCGCTTAGCCGGTATCGGGATACCGTGGATGTGTACGATTATTCGCAGGGCATCCGGCTGGAGGTTTCTCAGGCTGCCACTTTCCAATGGTCCTGGGTAAGGGATAGAAGCGGCGTAGTGCCTATATCTCCCGAATACACCGTGAAACCGGAGAAAATACAGCTTCATTATTTTAAATATACCGATTTTTACGACGGATCCCAATATACGGGCGATCAGAAAGTGGTGATTCGGCTGGAAGTCATGAATAAATGTGCCTTGACAGACACTGTCCATGTATTTGTGAGAGATTATCCGACAGAGCGTAACAATGTGAACAACGATGCGGCGAAATCGGTAAATCAGGATTTTAAATGTGGAGATATTTTGATCGATAACGAGGAGAATATTCCGAAGTATAATAAATACCGGACGATTAAGATCGGAGATAAATGTTGGTTTGCAGATAACCTGAACCGGGTTATTCCCGAAGGAGGAAAAGGGAGTGCCGTATGTTATAACGAGGATTCGAAGAATTGTGAAACCTATGGGCGGCTTTATAACTTCTTTGCCGTTACCCAGCAGGCAACGCAGGTGATGCTGCCGGGGGCTTTTCAGGGGATTTGTCCAAAAGGCTGGCATGTGCCGACGAATCAGGAGTGGTTGGATGTGTTGGCTGCTATCGGTGTGGAGGCTAACACGGCAGGGAATGCCAACAGCATTAAAAGTTCGTTGAATGACTGGAATTTTGCCTCTACATCGAACAACGAAAATCTGGTCGGGAACAATCGTTCCCGCTTCGGAGCATTGCCGAACGGTGGGCGTTTTTATGCTTATAATACAGGTTATACGAATCAATGGGGTGCTACCCGTAACGGATATTACGATATCAACGAACGTGCCTGGTGGTGGACTTCAACGATGGAAGACCGTTATTGGAACACCAATCATTCAGGGTGTTATAATGATGCTATTATGCCCTATCATATAACGATGGATAATACGACGAATACGATATACAATAATTATGCCGTAGCTTGGAATTGCTATGGTCATCTGTGGCGTAGCGTATTGACGGGTGGGGATTACCGGTTTTTGTATAGTAATTTAAATTCAAGTGGTGGCTATAATAGCGGCCATAATGCAGAAGCGACCCGGAGAATCTGGAATGAATTTTATATGGGGGTACGTTGTGTGCGTGATTAAAGAAATACTTTAATACGATGATTTTTTTCACTTATTAAGTTATTTAGGACATATATTTGTAAAATAATAACTTTTTTTTGAAATATTAATAAATCGTATTAATTTTGTAGATTAACAAGTGTGTAATATGTATGTATAGTATCTGCCTTAAAAACATAAGATGCTTAGGGATTATTTTGTTGTTGTTATTCGCAGCAATAGAGGGGCTTGCCAATAATGTACGCATCAAAGGCGATGTTCGAGTGTTGGCCCGTAATATTACGAATGAGGTAAATAAACCTAATATTGCGACTTTTTCTTTCACCGTGGAATGGGATAACTCGTGGAGGGATCAGTTCAATTATGATGCCGTGTATGTTTTTTTGAAGCATAAGGTGCGGGGAGATGATGAGCCGTGGTATCAGGTATATATACAGGATCAGGGAAATACCTTATCGTCTTCGGATTATGTCATGGAAATGAAGAATAATACCGGAGTGGCGAATCACAATGAAGGTTTTTTTCTGTACCGGAAAAACAACGGAACGGGGACGGCTTCTGTCGAGGTGACCTTGAAATGGGATATACAATCGACGGATCGTCCTGCCAGTTTGCGTATCAGCGACTTCCAGGAGGGAAAAGTTTTATTGTCTGCGATGGGGATCGAGATGGTGTATATTCCCAGAGGGGCTTTTCGGATGGGAGATACTTATTCTAAAAATCATTTTCGGAACAACTATTTGGGAATGCCTGAAAAATACGATATCGTTCCTTATGCCGACGAGTTCTTTACTTCTTCGGTGAAGGGAAGTGCTTTATATGCAGATCCTGCTTTGGCCGCCAATCAGGTAAACGATATTTCGACCGATCTGAATCCGGTAACCGGATTCCCGACCAATGCCTGGTATGGGGACAGGGAAGGAGAAGATGAGCGTGGAGAAGTCGGTTATCAGTATTGGGCTTGTAATTTTAAAACACCCCGCCGGGTAAAGTATATTGCCATCGAGAGCGTTCCGGGCTATGTGCCTAAAAAATGGAAATTGCAGGGACAAACCCGTTCGGAAGACTTTACATGGGTCGATATCGCGGAAGGGACGGATACCGACTGGGAAACTTCCCTGATCCGTGTTTATCCTCCGGTAAGGGTGATACCTGTGAATCAGGCGGGGACTTATTATTATAATTACCGGATTTACATGAATCAGAAAGATATGCCGGGGGGGATGTCCGGAAATCCTCCGCTCATTAAAAAGATTGCGATGGCGGAGGCGGATCTGGAAGGGATCGTGGATAACAGTGTATTGATACATGAGCCCGTCACAACGCTGGGGACCTGGATGGGGCTGGCTGCAGACGACGGAGACGAATGGAACGGAAAAACCGATGTGGATTATCCCAACGGTTATTCTGCGTTTTATACGATGAAGTATGAGGTCAGCCAGGAACAGTATGTGGCTTTCCTGAATAAACTGACTGCCGCACAGCAGCGGAGCCGTACGATCGGGGCGGAGCTGGAGAAATTGAACGAGGGGGATTATGTATTCGGGAATAAACGTACGGAGCCATCGTGCCGGAATGGGATTATATTGTTGAAGCATTCCCAGAATGGAGAGCCGGCTGTGTTCGAGGCTAAGAAAGAGCCGGGAAAAACCGATGGGACATTGGCTTGTAATTATTTGTCACCGGCGGATATGCTGGCTTATGCCGATTGGAGCGGCTTAAGGCCTATGACCGAAATGGAATATGAAAAAATGTGCCGTCCTTTTTATCCTACTGAAACCGGGCGCGGGGATTATCCCTGGGGCTCTACTTCCAGACATCCGGTGACAGCTTTGGAGCGTCCGGCAACCCGTTTCGAGGTGCCGACAGAAGGAGCTGCCAATGTGAATTTTGGAAAAAATATCGAAGGGCCTGTCCGTGCAGGAGCTTTTTTAGCCAAGTCTTCCAGCCGGGAAGAGACGGGAGCTAATTTTTGGGGAACGATGGAGACGGCAGGCAATCTGGCGGAGATTTACTATAATGTGAACAAGGAAGGACGTTTATTTCGTGGATTGCGCCTGTCTCTGCATGGAGACGGCTATCTGGCAGACGATGGACATTCAGACATAGGAGAAATTTACTGGCCGGTACATCACAATGCTTTTATCCTGAAAGGCGGGCATTGGGCGGATACCGATCCGAAATTACTGGCTGTGTCCGACCGTAGCCGGAATCAGAATTATTATAAAGATATGGATATTTCTCGCCGGGATAGTACGGTGACTTTCCGTTTGGCCCAGACAGCACCACAGCATACATTAAATACCTATCTGACTTTGCAAAACGGTGTATCGACAGAAAATATCTCCGGGGGAGTTAAGGCTGCCGATACGGTTTGCCATGGAAATGTGTACACGATTTACGGTTCTTTGCCGGAAGAGATGAAAGGTAAACTTTATTCGGTGGTATGGTATAAAAGCGAAAATAAAGGAGCGAGCTGGGAACCGGTGGAAGGTGTCGGCGATCAAAGCTTGACGGTATCCCGTTTGTGGAACATCAATACCAATGAAGATGTGATCGTGGAATATTGGTTTAAGAAAGAAATTTACGGAGCTTCGGCGGATGCTAAATCGGATACGGTAATTCTCCGGGTGTTGAATTCGAACACCTACCTGAATCGGAATCTGGATACATTGGATGTGTACGACCATTCCACAGGTGTGCGGGTGAATGTGTCGATGAAAGCGGAGTTCTCCTGGTTGTTCGATCGGAAAGACCAGGACATATCCTATGATGTTTTGCCGAAAAACTTACAAAAATCGGAAGTCGGTTTTCCATTGTATCATTCGTTGAAAGGAGAGCAAACTTATTACATCATTCGCTCGCGTTTTATGAAGCATTGTATCACGAACGATACCGTATGGGTTACCCGGAAGCCCGAACCGTCGGCACGGTTGTCCGATGCCTCGGATTGGAAGTGTGGGGATTTTATGATCGATGCCCGGGACGGGAAGCGTTATCGGACGGTTGCCGTCGGTAGCCAGTGCTGGATGGCCGATAACCTGAACTATAATGTTATGGGTAGCCGGTGTTATGAGGAAAAAGCTTCTAATTGTGATGTGTATGGCCGTCTGTATAATTGGGAACAAGCCGTGGGAGAATGGAATGTCGATAAAATACAAGGGGCCTGTCCGAAGGGATGGCATGTGCCGAACATTAACGAATGGGCGAGCTTTAACACCGTTTATGACCAGGGAAAAGATTGGCGCAGCCAGCTGAACCTGTGGCAGGAAGACGTGGCTCAGCCTCATGTGTATGCTTATGAAAATCTGGCGACGAACAAAAGCCGTTTTTCTGCATTACCCGGGGGAGGATATTTTTTCTCCTACTCTACGAATGCAGCTCAGGGAAGCGCCCAGCTGAAACGTACGACGAATTATTATGACCTGGGACAAAGGGCTTGGTGGTGGAGTTCTACGGGAATATACGGTTCGTATGTTGCCGGAAATACGACCGAGAATGCCAAGGCGATGATTCCGATGTATGCGACTGTAGATTATAAAAACGATGCGGGTGTTATAAACACAGCGGGTTCGAATGCATCTATTTTCTATGGTCCGATACAGTATCTGGGAAATGCTTCTGCGGTGAGCAGTGATACAAAATATTATGCAACGGTGGCGTTGACAAAGAATTTCTATTTCAGCGTGCGTTGTGTTAAAGATTGATGAATTGTAATTATTGAAGGCTAAAGGTAAGAATATGGTGAAGCGTTTAAGTTTTATATTCATATTGACGGTGCTCTGTGTATGGACAGCGTGGGGGAACAATGTGCGTATCATTGGGAATGTGAGCGTAGAGGATAAAGATGTGGACAATACAACCCAGATCGCGACCGTTAAGATTAAGATCGGTTGGGATAATTCCTGGCGGGATGCCTTTAATTATGATGCCGTTTATATATTTCTGAAATATAAGGTAGATGGTGTGGACGAGTTGTGGCATCATGCTTATCTGATGAATGCAGGGCATAAGGTGACATCCGGATTCGATTATTTACTTTCCAATTCTACGGGGGGTGAAAATCTGAATCAGGGAATGTTTATCTTCCGGAAAGATAAGGGATTTGGAAATGCCGAAGTCGATTTAGAATTGAAATGGTTGATTACTTCCAATGCAGACCGTCCCTTGAAGCGGGAACAATTCACTTCGGGAAGTGTATTCCTGTCTGCTATGGGGATCGAAATGGTATATATCCCCCGCGGAGCTTTCCGGGCCGGTGATACGAAGTCTGCTTATACATTTGAAAATAAGGATATAACACTTCCTGCGGCTTCCAATATATTGGTGCCGGAGAATATCGTGAGCTGCGAATCTTCCAAACCGATAGCACAGAATCCGCCTGAATTTGCAGTCAATGAGATGAACGATATCTCTAAGGATAACAGCAATGCCTGGGTGGGGCGCTCGGAGGCCGGGGATGCCGATTGGCATGACTATTGGAAAGTGACGCTGAAAGCTCCTAAAAAGGTTAGGAGTATCGCCATAGAAAGCATTGAAGGAGGAACTCCCACCAAATGGCAGTTTCAGGGGTTGAACGTAAACAACAGTCAATGGCAGGCTCTTTATCCGAAAGCCGGAAATAACGACATATATGCAGACGGATCGGACTGGGCGGTCAATTCCCACCGTACTTATCCTTGCACGCGGACATTAAAACTGGAGAAAAGTCCGGGAGATAATAGTTACGTGGTTTTTCGGATTTTAATTAAGGAAACGGCGAATCCTCCGATTATTAAAAACATTGCAATGTCGGAGGAAAACATTATCGATTCGGTGGATAATTCCGTGCTGATCTATGGGCCTCAAACGACGATGAGCGACCGGGTGGGACTGTATGCGGACGATGAGGATTCCTGGGCGGGTACGACTGCAAATGATTATCCGAACGGTTACGGTGCATTTTTCACGATGAAATATGAAATTAGCCAGGAACAATATGTGGCTTTTCTGAATAAACTGACTGCGGCTCAGCAACGGGCGCGCACCATTGGGGCAGATTTGGAGGCACTGCTGGAGGGGCAATATGTATTCGGGCCCGATAAGAATAAGCCTTCTGCCCGGAACGGGATTAAATTGGCTTCCATAGGAGTGAACGATGCTCCTTATGTTTTTGCCAACGACTTGAATCCCAGGGATGAATATTCCCAAAATGGAGACGGACAGACGATTGCCTGTAATTTTTTGAATGCGGGAGATATGATGGCGTATGCTGATTGGACAGGCTTGCGTCCGCTGACGGAATTAGAGTTCGAGAAAATGTCGCGGCGTCCGTATCCTTATCCGGCTTTGAGAGGAGAATATGTATGGAATTCTGCCGGAGATTTTATTCCGGCAACCGGTTTCTTCGGAGAAACGGAAGGAAAATCCAATGAACGTTTAGCCGGCGGAAATATAAATGCAGAAGCGAAATTGAAGGGACCGGTTCGTTCCGGGGCTTTTGCCGCCGGAGGTGCCGGACAGACCGATGCGGGGGCGAGTTTTTGGGGAGTGATGGATTTGGGAGGAAATCTGGCAGAGCTTTATTATAATACCAACACCGAAGGTCGTGCTTTTTGCGGGCTTCAGGATGCGAACCACGGAGACGGAAAGATCAATGCGGCGGGAGCAGGGGATGTATCTAACGTTTTTTGGCCGGTAGAGCCGAAAGCATTTGCACTCCGGGGAGGAAGTTTCCGGGATAGCCGCGAAAGAACCCGGATTTCCGACCGGGAAAAACACATTGGCGTGTTTGGAACGGTGAATGAAGTTCAGGCGATGAAAGACAGCACCATGACTTTCCGTTTGGGACGGACTGCCCCGGTGCAGACGGTGGTATCGGAAGTGACACTGGAAAGCGGACGGACAACGGCAGATGCACAGCCTGTCGATTCCATTTGTTCGGGAGTGGATTATACCATCAAGGGAAATATTCCTTCGGAAATAAAAGGAGCTTACAGTATTGCCTGGTTTCAGAGTAGTGATGAAGGAAAAACCTGGGATTTATTGGAAGGGGAAACTTCACCTTCATTGACGATCAATAACCTTAGGAATATCAATTCCAAAGAAGATGTGTTCAAAGAGTATTGGTATAATCGTTACATCTATAGCAACGGCACCGATGTAGTATTGAGCAAGCCGGTTCGTTTGATGGTGATCAATCATACCCTGTCGCTAAGCAGCAGGAAAGATACGGTGGACGTTTACGATTATTCCGAAGGAATCCGGGTAGATGTTCCGCAGGCTGCAACCTTGAAATGGTCTTGGTTGAGAAGCGACAAAAAAATTGCCGTGGACCCGGAATATGTTTTAAAGCCGAACAAATCACAGTTGCATTATTTTAAATACCAGGATTTTATGGATGAAAATACCGTTTATCCGGGGGATCAAAAAATATTGCTCGAGGTGAGGGTGATGAATCAGTGCCCCCTGACGGATACAATTCGTGTCTTTGTCAGGGATGAGCCTACTAAACGCAATAATGTGAATAACGACGGAACATTGAATGCAGAGTTTAAGTGTGGGGATATTCTGATCGATAACGAGGAAAATATACCGGAATTTAAAAAATACCGAACGATTAAGATCGGAGATAAATGTTGGTTTGCCGATAACTTGAACCGTATGATTCCTACCGGAGGAAAAGGAAACTCTCTTTGCTATAATAACAGTGAAGACAGTTGTAATGTCTATGGGCGGTTGTATAATTTTTATGCCGTAACCCAGACGGATTATAATTCTCGGTATGCGGTGACAGAAAAGACACAGGGTATTTGTCCTAAAGGTTGGCATGTGCCTGGCAATCGGGAGTGGATAGATCTATTTGCAGCATTGGATATGGTGGTGGATAAAGATCATGCAAATGCAAACGGCGGTGTTTTTAAAAGTCCGTTGAATTATTGGAAAAACGAAGGAAGTAATGTTATAGGAAATAATTCAGCTCGTTTCGCGGCAATTCCGGGAGGTTTTAGAAATTATAACGCTAATGGAGGGGCTTATTCTACGATTTCCGGAATCAATGGACGTCCTACCGGTTTTGTGGATGCGCGACAGCGGGCCTGGTGGTGGACTTCTTCCACAACGGAAGGAACCAATGCATGGTGGTATAGTAATTCATGGGCAATGACTTATATGCCTTATTTTATTCGTATGGACGCCGATGCAAGAACTTATTTCGGTTTTTGGATCGCTCGTAGTTCTTACGGTTATATCACTAATAATATTTTTCATTCCGACCAGAGTAGTGGTTATTTGATGTTTGCTAATAGTAGTGATGCGAATGTGGTTATAAATGTTATAAAAGAGCAGTTCTACATGTCCGTGCGTTGTGTGAAAGATTGAGAAAGCGGGAATATAAATAAAATGACTATGGTTTCGACTAAATAAGATATATGAAGATATTGCTTTGGGGCATATTACTTTTATTTTTACAATTCCCGGCGATAGAGTTGATGGCAGGTATCGATGAGGTTTCTGTTACAGTGACTCCTGACGTTGCCGGGAAGATTTTTCGTGCGGGAGAAAATATCGAATTGGGAGCTAATGTTTCTTTTGAAGAGGGAGGGGTGGCTTATAGTACTGCCTGGCGAAAAATAGGTCGGACGGATACTTTATCGAAAGAGAATACATTGCAGCTCGACAATCTTACTGAGATTGCCAGTGGTAGATATTATTGTGCGGTTCGTGAAAATGGAAGTGGAGAGGTGCATTATTCCGATACGGTGGAGATTACGGTGATCGATACCAAAGTAAATGCTTATGGCTTTACGAGGCTCTGTATCGGCGACCGGGTGGAGTATGCCGTGTCGGTTAGCGATACATTCAGTTATTCTTATGCCTGGTATAAGGTGGGGTCGGATGTACCTTTGGTGGAAGCGGATCATTATGTGATCGACCCGATAGAGGCCGCACATGCCGGGGGGTATTACTGTAAGGTAAAAGACCTGACACATCATTTCGAGTTTTGGTCGGATACGCTTGAGGTAACCGTGGCCGCTTATCCGTCGATCGCTCTGACGATAAACGGAACCGCTAATAATAGCGACAAAAAATTCTCGTTTTGTTATGGAACGGAAGTAGATCTGGAGGTTTCCAATACGATAGCCGGGCAACCGGAAACACGTTTTCTATGGACAGGGAACAGCATAGAAGGTGAAGCGGGAGATGCAACGGTGAAAGTGAACCTGAAACGTTCGGGAGTATATTATGCTGTGATCACTCATAAAGGATGTGTGCGTGAGGACTCCGTGAAACTGGAGATGCGGCGTCCGGATGTGGTGTTGCCCGAAAGTCGTTATATGATCGCCGGGGAAAGTGTGACGTTGGAATCGTCGGTTCCCGATGATAATTACAGATATTTTTGGAGTAACGGAGGTGCTGCCAATGTTTCCAATGCGGCGAAATATACATTTAACGCTGTGGAAGGAAAAAGTGAGGTGGTGTTGAAAGTACAGACCAACGATGCATTGAAATGTGAAAAGAGCGATACCTGTAATGTTATCGGATTACCTGCTATAAATTATACTACTTCTAAGAATGACGGTTATGTGACGAACCGGGGAGCCTTGAATATTATTCAGGAGGACACGACGATCTGTGCGCGTCAGCCTTTGACGCTGGAAGTCGCTTATACCGGATATGACGGTTATACGTATGAATGGATGAAGATCGAGGGGGGCGCTACGACACCGGCAGACACCGGCAGGATCATGGATATCGTTTCTGCTAAGCAAACTGCCGGGATCAGTTATTTTTGCCGGGCTTTCGATGTGGAACAGGGTGGATATGTATATTCCGATACGGTGAAAGTAGTGGTAAAATATACCCCTGTTGCGCAAATCACAGACCCCGATCCTACCGTTCGCCAGTGTGGCGGTTACCTTTTTTTCTTTAAAAGAAAAAAGAGCCGTCTTCC
>UQTM01000088.1 GCA_900544025.1 uncultured Odoribacter sp. | reverse complement strand
CCCCCCGGCAGGAGCGGCCGCTGTTCCCGGCTCCCTGTATTTTCCGTTGAAATGATCTATTTTGAGAAGAGCTGCAAACTCAGAGGCTCTCAGCTTTTTTTTTTTAGCTCGTTGATCTGGCACAATTTGATAAAAGCAATCTCTACGCACAACCGTTTTTCCATGCGCACTTTGTATTGCATCTCGCATTGCTCCACCACTTTCAGGGCTTCATATAAGAAATCCACCGAGCAATCGGCCCCCTGTTTGGCATAACGGGCCTTGATTCCGGCACTGACTTCCAACAATTGCACCGTGGCAGGATCTTTCGATACCAGCACATCGCGGAAATGTTTTCCCAAACCCGACAGCAGGTTCCCGCCGTCGAAACCTTTTTCGATGATCTCGTTGAACAGCAAAAGGGCGTCGGACACCTTTCCGGCATAAAACAGGTCGGTCAGCCGGAAATAATAATCGTAATCCAGTACATTCAGATTTTGGATCACTCTATCGTAAGTGAGATTCGCACCGCAAAAGCTCACCACCTGGTCGAAAATAGAAAGGGCGTCACGCATCGCTCCGTCCGCTTTCTGCGCAATCACATCCAGCGCCTCCTCTTCGGCGGTAATCCCCTCTTTCGAAGCGATATATTTCAGGTGTTCCACCGTATCGGCCACCTTCATCCGGTTGAAATCGTAAATCTGGCAACGGGACAATATCGTGGGTAATATCTTATGCTTTTCGGTCGTCGCTAAAATAAAGATCGCATGGGCGGGCGGCTCTTCCAATGTTTTCAGAAACGCATTGAAAGCAGAGGTACTCAGCATGTGCACCTCGTCGATGATATAAACGCTGTATTTCCCCACCTGCGGCAAAATCCTCACCTGCTCCACCAATCCCCGGATATCGTCCACGCTATTGTTGGAAGCGGCATCCAATTCGTGTATATTGAGCGAACGCCCGGCATTGAACGCCTTGCACGATTCGCATTCGTTGCAGGGCTCTGCGTTGGGCTGGAGATTCATGCAATTTATAGTTTTGGCAAAAATACGCGCACAGGTCGTCTTTCCCACTCCCCGCGGCCCGGTGAACAGGTATGCCTGTGCCAACTGGTGATTGGCAATGGCATTGCGCAAGGTGGACGTAATCGCCAGCTGCCCCACCACCGTGTCGAAACTGGCCGGTCTGTACTTTCGTGCTGAAACTATAAAATTATCCATTTACAGATGATATGATTTCTTTCAAATTAGCGGCATGTACTTCCGCTTACAGACTGTAAAAATAACAAGGATCGCCCGTATTACCAAATCGGCGGGAACTTTTCCCTGCTTTTTCACATTTAAGACTTAAATTTTTTCAAGCTCGGACTTTTCCACCCAGCCTTCGTTGCCGTCGGCTACCCGGATATTGTACCAGTTGCCCAGCGTACCCACCACCCGCACTTTCAACCCCTCGTGTATCAGGAACAAGGCCGTCCCGCTATTGTCCGGCGCCCCTTTCACCGTAACACTGGGAGCCGTGATGATCGCATATTCCCGCTCCGTAATCCGGTGATGCTGCTTCACGGCAAAGAACAGAGACGACACCGTCAGGAAAAGGGCGACGATCCCCACCCAGAAACCGGTCTTTTTCCAACCCACCGTTCCGGCATAGAAAAACAAAGCCACCATTCCCAGGAAAAAGAGAAACAAAGCGACGGAAATCGTTCCCCACTGATCGGCCGAGAAATAAGTTTCCACGGCTTTAAACCACCTCACGAAAAACAATTCCGGTAACACCTCTATCTTATCCACAATCCCCTTTTGCGCCATTTTCAGGTTATACCGCGCCATCCCGTCGCTGGGATCGAGCAGCAACGCCCGCTCGTAATTCAGGATGGCCTGGGTATTTTCTCCCAGCTTGTAATAACAGTTTCCTAAGTTATAATACAGGCCGGCGGACTCTCTGCCCCCCGCCAATATATTTTTATACACGGCGGCGGCTTCCTGATACTTCCCTTCACGGTAAAAAGTTTCAGCCTGTTCCTGCGGCCCGATCTGCGAAAAAGCAGAAAAACCCGTTAATAAGACCGTTATAATTAAAACCGATGTTTTCATTTCTATTCGTCTAAAACCCGGCAGCGCACTGCCGGATGTTTATGATTTAATTGCCTTATCCAATTTCGTAATCACGTCGATACTGTCCATATAGACCATATCCATCTGCTCGTCCGACTTGCTACCCGGCGCATAGCGCGCATATTCGCAAGTGTCCAGCACCCGGATAAACTCTTCGACCATCACCGCATCCACGCCTTTTTGCTGCAAAATGCCGCTGATATTATCGCGGTTCAATTCCGCCCGGTCGATATTCAGTTTATAGCTCATATACCCCCAAAGGGCTTTCAGCACTTCGTCGTAGAACAGCTCGCCGTTATGGCTCTTCATCGCCCCGGCAGCCACTTTCAGACGCTTGCGTGCCATCTTGTTCGCAGCTTTGTTCTTCACTTTCACCACATCGGCATTCGACTTGATCCGCCTGCGGTTGAGTATCACCCCGGTGACAAACAGCACGAAAGGAATCAGGATCGCCAGCCAATACTGGGGAGTTCCGAAGAAACGCACCCCGATTTCCCTCAAATTCAGGTCGCCTGTTTTCAGGTAGCGGATATCCTGCCCCACCAGGCGGACGTCTTCTTTCTTGAACGACTGCACCGCATTGCCGTTACTACCGTTTGCCTGTCCCTTTTCGGCTCCCTTGCGGACAAACACCTTATAATCGCGCCCGGACAGGGTTTTATAAGAATTACTCTGGGTATCGAAGAAAGAATACCGTAAGGCCGGAATCAGGTATTCCCCGGAATAACGCGGAATCACCAGGTATTCGAACGACACCGTTCCGGACATCCCCGTTTCCCCGGTCTGTATATCGCGGCTTTCTTTCGGATCGTAGGCTTCGAAATCGAGCGGGAAATTCAGTTTCGGCGCGCTCAGTAATTTCAGATTGCCCGTCCCCCGGAAAGTCACCCGGTAAGTAATCGCATCGTTGGCATTCACCGTATCCGCAGAGATGGAAGTCGTCATCGTGATATTCCCCACCGTACCGGAAAAACCGATCGGACGGCCTTCCTGCGGCAATTCTTTCACGTTGATCGTCAGCGGGCGGCTGCGGCGCATGGCGCGCACATCGCGGTAGTTTCCGAAAAAGTCGTCCCAGGGACTGCGTGCCCCCGTCACCCGTTGACGGACAATACACTCCAGCTCGAAAGGATCGATCACGATCTCCCCCGTATGTTGCGGATACAACAACATTTTCCGGATCACCCCAACATTGTATATCTGCCCGTTGTAAGTTTCCCTCGTCAGCTCGATACGCTGGGGAGTGGGGATTTCCTCGGCCAGGAAGCCGCTGAACGCCGGAAATTTAATCCGTCCGAAATTGGTTAAATCGACTTTGGAATACACTTTCAGTACCGCCATAAGGCTTTCGCCCATGTATAAATTGCGGCGGCTGACTTCGATCCGCACAAAAAGGTTTTCCTCGTTGATCGACGAAGAATTGGCCTGCGCCGCCTGCGAATTATCTGCGGCGGGCTTCGATTCGCCTTTCACCACCTGAATTTTCAGGGCATTCGATTTATACTGTTTCCCCTCCACCGTAATCGTAGCGGGCGGAATCTGGAAAGTCCCCTCTTTTACGCCTTCCAGCAGGTAAGTGTAGGTAAACGACACCTGTTGCGACTGCCTGCCGTTGTTATTGACATACACGATAGACTGGCTGGGACTCGGCCCCATCAGCAAATCGAAGTTCTCGAAAGTGGGAACCTGCAAATTCGATCCCTGGCTATTCACGGAATAGGTCAGCTGAAACCTTTCCCCCACCGCCACCACATTGGGCGCGCTGGCTTTAAATTCCACCGTCTGCGCGGATAGCTGTAATGCGACGAATAATAATGCAAGTAAACTAAACAGTTTCATTTCTTTTATTTATTTGAACCGCAAAATTACCAATCTTTTTCAATTTTCATTTTCTTAGCCTTCTGTTCCTGCGCTTTTTGTTTCTGCACTTTCTCCTGCACGTTCTTCTCATCGTTCTGCAAAGCTTCTAACAGGCGGGCAGCATCTTCTTTTGAAATCTTTCCCTGCTGTTCCTGAGGCTGTTGTTGTTGCTGGTCTTGCTTGTCCTTATTATCTTGATTATCCTTATTCTGGTCTTTATTCTGATCTTGCTTGTCTTTATCCTGCTGATCTTTGTTCTGGTCCTGTTTATCTTTGTCCTGATCCTTATTCTGATCTTTGTTTTGATCCTGCTGGTCTTTATTCTGCTGATCCTGTTGATCCTGATCCTTATTGTCTTTATTATCCTGGTTCTGATCCTGGTTATCCTTGTTCTGGTCTTGCTGCTGCTTATGGCGGGCATATTCCAGATTATACTTCGTTTCCGCCGAATTGGGGCGGTTCCTCAGCGATTCCTTGTAAGCCTCGATGCTCTCCTCAGTTTTCTCCATCGCCAGCAGGGTATTCCCGATATTATGATACAGCTCGCCCAGCCTTGCCTTATCCTTCTCTTCCTTTGCCATAGCCGAAAACTGCTGAAGGGCTTCTTCGTATTTCTTTTGTTTATACAAAGCATCCCCCAGATTAAACCCGGCCTCAAAAGAAAGGGCTTTTTTATCGATCGCCTTCCGGTATTCCACCTCGGCTTTCTCAAAATCCTGACCGTTGAACAATCCGTTCCCTTCCCGGATAAATTTCCGCTCCTGCTGGGCGGAAACCGACAAGGCACAGGCCAGCATCAACAGTATTAACGTCGCTATTTTCATGGTTTTGCTCATAATCTTTCGTTCCAGTAATGCAAGGGACGAAACCGCCCCTATCCGTTTACGCCTGTCCGGCTTCTTTTTTCTTGAAAATATAGATTTTCATAAAGCGCTTGTTCCTCCTGCCCAGAATCATAAATTCCACAAACACGAAAAACAGCCCGGCAAGCAAAAAATATTGGTATTTCTCTGCATAGTCGCTGAAAATCCGCTCTTCCAGCATCGTCTTTTCCATCCGGTTCACCTCGTCCATCAACTGTCCCAGCCCCACATCGGCATTGCTGGCACGGACATACAACCCCTCTCCGGCTTTGGCAATCTGGCGGAGGGTTTCCTCGTCCAGCTTCGAAATAACCACATTTCCGCCTGCATCCTTACGGAACTGCCCCGGATTTCCTTTTTCCGGAATCGGCGCTCCCTGCTCCAGTCCCATACCGATGGTATGTATCGTTATTCCTTTCTCGTGGGCGGCTTTGGCGGCGGCCACGGCATCGTCCTGGTGGTTTTCCCCGTCCGTAATCACAATAATCGCCCTGGAAGCATCCGTTTCCGGCGTGAACGAGCGGGCGGCGAGGTCGATCGCCGCACCGATAGAAGTACCCTGCACCGGCATCATCTCGGTGTTGATATTGGACAGGAACAATTTAGCGGAAGAATAATCGGTCGTAATCGGCAACTGCACATAAGCGTCCCCGGCAAACACGATCAGTCCCACTTTATCGTTAGACAATTTCTCCACCATTCGGGAAATCGCCATCTTTGCTTTTTCGAGGCGGTTCGGCTTAATATCCTGCGCCAGCATCGAATTGGAAACGTCGAGCACGATCATCAGCTCCACGCCTTTTTTCTTCACCTGCTGCAATTTCGAGCCGAACTGGGGCCCGGCAACTCCCACGATCACAAACAGCAAAGCAATCGTCAGCATCACGAATTTCCACGTCCCCCGCTTAAAAGAAAGCAAAGGCATCAGGGGTTTCAACAATTCGGGGTTTCCGAATTCCGCAATCGCCTTTCTTTTCTTCTGCCGCATGACCACGAAAAACGCAATCAGCAACGGAATGACGATCAGCAGGTATAATAATTCTGGATGTGCAAATCTAAACATAGCCTAATGTATTTTTATTTTCAAACACGATCTCTTTCTCTCCGCCGCCGGTTAGGGTATTTTCCGCAACACGGTGTACCTCAGCAGGGCTTCTGCGATCAGCAGGCACATCCCGACGAGGGCGAAAATGAAATATTGCTCGTTCTTTTTGCTAAAATGCTTCACTTCGATCTTGCTTTTTTCCAACTGGTCGATCTCGGAATAAATCTGTTTCAGCTTATCGTTGTCCGTTGCCCGGAAATACTTCCCCCCGGTAAGCGTAGCGATCTGCTGCAAAACGTCTTCGTCGATCTCCACAGCCATTGTCTGCAACTGCACCCCGAAAGGGGTCGGCACGGGATAGGGAGCTTCTCCGTATGTCCCTACGCCGATCGTATATACCCGGATTCCGAAAGCCTTCGCCAGCTCGGCCGCCGTAGCGGGAGCCACCGATCCCCGGTTGTTCACCCCGTCGGTCAGCAAAATCACGACCTTCGATTTGGCGGGACTGTCTTTGAGGCGGTTCACGGCATTCGCCAAACCCAAGCCTATCGCAGTTCCGTCGTCGATCATACCGCTTTTCACTTCCCGCAATAAATTCACCAGCACAGCCTGGTCGGTGGTCAGGGGGCATTGGGTGAAACTCTCGCCGCTGAACACCACCAGCCCGATCTTATCCTGCGGGCGTTCCAATATAAACTTCGTCGCCACTTCTTTGGCCGCTTCGAGGCGGTCGGGGGTGAAATCCCGCGCCAGCATACTGCTCGAAATGTCCAGGGCCAGCATAATATCGATACCCTCGCTGGTATAGGTCTGCCAGCTATTGCTGGACTGGGGGCGTGCCAATGCCGTCACCAGAAAGACGATAGCCAGCACTTTCAACCCGAACAGCACATGCCGCATCCATACCCTTCCGGCATGCTTGATCCCCTTGAAAGCCCGTAAGGAGGAAAACTGCAAATCGGCATGCGATTTCTTTTCCTTGAATACATACCAGGCTATCATCGGCAGCAAAAGCAGCAACAATAGAAAATATTTGGGGTTAGCAAATTCAAATCCTAACATAACTCATCGGTTTTCTAATAGTCATATACAAAGTTCCCCACCGGCAGGCTTATAGCTGCGCCACCGGCTTGTCTCCGCTCTCTCCGGTCCCGGCGGGTTTACCGTTCTCTTCTGCGGCTTTCCCGGCTGCCTCCGTTTCGGGAACAGCCTGCGCCTCTTCCCGGTTCCGGCATTCTTTTTCAGCTTCCTCCTCCCGTTGCCGCTGCTCCGAAAGTTCCTGTTGCAGGCGCTGGTGGGTATTGTTCACAAAATCGTAGGCCGTGTCCAGATAGCGGGCACTTTCGTCCTGCAAGGGCGTATATTTGGCAAACTTCACAAAATCGGCTGTCGCCAGCATATCCGTCATTCGCTCCCGGTCGGACACATCCACCAGCGGGCAGGCGCTTACCGCCTTCACCGTTTCGGCAGAAGTCTGCTCCATGGCAGGAATCTGAAATTCGTCGTCCAGATATTGCCGCAGCGTATCAGTCAGTTTCGTATAATACTCTTTCTCTTTCCCCGTCTGCCAAAGCTTTTCGGCCTTGATTCCGTCGAGCGACTGGATGGCCTTCACATAGGGAGGGATTTCCTCTTTCTTCGGTGCGAACAGCGGCCTGTTCTTCCGCCTTTGCGCAATGAACCACCACACCCCGCCGATCACCGCCAGTCCCAGCAGCGTCCAGAGGATATAAGGCAATATTTCGGCCAGCGTCCAGGGAGCCCCGTAAGGCATCACAATATCGTAGTTTCCCTTTTGGGGATCGACTTCATAAGTGTTTACCACGAATCCCAGCGGATCGGTACGCAACACATTGTTATAATCCTGATTTTCAATCTGGATCGGCAGGGAAGGGATCATATACACCCCGGTATCGAAAGCCGTAATCACATAAGTTTCCCGGAAAAGCCACCTCCCGTCGCTCTCTTTCACCGAATCCCGCAACGGGCCGGAAATAATCTCGATTCCCCGGCTGACGGTATCCCTCAAAAGCGGGAAATTCACCTTTATCCCGGCATCCCCTTTCACCTGCAACGTCAGGTGCTGCTGATCGCCGATCATCATATAAGTGGTATCGATCATCGCCCCGTACTCCGTGTTCTGGGCTTTCAGCACTCCCCCGCAAAGGGACAGGAACAATATCAATGAAATCAGTTTCAAACGCATAATGAATAATTTACGGTTTACGCTCTCTTCTTGAACAAGGTCATCAAAGCCCTCACATAATCCTCGTCCGAACGGATGTTCGCCACATCCACGCCCGAACGCTTAAAAGTCGCTTCCAGTTCCTTTTCCTGAATAAAAGCATATTTTTTATATTCTTCCCTCAAAGTTTTATCGGAAGTGTCCACCCACATCAACTCGTCCGTTTCCGCATCGCGCAGGTACATCAGCCCCACCGGGGGCAACACGTTCTCGCGGGGATCGTACACCCGGAGGGCTACCACATCGTGCTTGCGGTTGGCAATGGCCAGGGCGTGCGCAAAATCGTGATCGTCGATAAAATCGGAAATCACAAAGCAGGTACACCTTTTCTTGATCGAATTGGTGACATACTGCAACGCCTGCTCGACATTCGTCTGCTTATCTTCGGGGGTGAAATCGATCAGCTCCCGGATGATGTGCAGGATATGGGTACGCCCTTTCTTCGGGGGAATGAATTTCTCTATCTTATCGGAGAAAAAGATCACGCCGATTTTATCGTTGTTCTGGATGGCCGAAAAAGCGATCACCGCGGCGATCTCCGTAATCTGGTTCTTTTTCAGCTTCGACACCGTACCGAAATTACGCGAAGCGCTCACGTCGATCATCAGCATCACCGTCAATTCGCGCTCCTCCTCGAAAACCTTCACATACGGGCGGTTGTGGCGGGCGGTGACATTCCAGTCGATATTCCGGATATCGTCGCCATACTGGTACTCCCGCACCTCGCTGAACGTCATCCCTCTCCCCTTGAAGGCGGAATGATATTCCCCGGCGAAGATGTTTCTCGACAGTCCCCGCGTCTTGATCTCGATCTTCCTGACTCGTTTTAATAATTCTGAGGTTTCCATATACACGATAAAGGTAAAAGGTTAAACACAAAAACTCGGCAACCGTTTTTTATGGCACCTCTACGGCATTCAGAACCTCGTTTACAATTTCTTCGCTGGTGATATTATTGGCTTCCGCTTCATAGGTCAGTCCGATACGGTGGCGCAACACGTCGTGGCAAACGGCGCGCACGTCCTCCGGAATCACATAGCCTCTCCGTTTGATGAAAGCGTATGCTTTGGCGGCTTTCGCCAGGCTGATGCTGGCACGGGGCGACCCCCCGTAAGCGATCATCGAAACGAACTTCTCCAGCCCGGCATCCTGCGGATAACGGGTAGCGAAAACAATATCGATGATATATTTTTCGATCTTTTCATCCATATACACATCCTTCACCACTTCACGGGCGCGCACGATGTCGTCGGGTTTCAGGATCGTAGAAGCTTTCGGGTAAGATTTTTCCAGATTCTGACGGACGATCAGCGTCTCTTCCTCTTTCTTCGGGTAATCGATCACCACCTTCAGCATGAAACGGTCCACCTGGGCTTCCGGCAACGGATAAGTACCTTCCTGCTCGATCGGGTTCTGGGTGGCGAGCACCAGGAAAGGTTCCTGAAGGCGGTAAGTGGTTTCGCCGATCGTCACCTGCCGCTCCTGCATCGCCTCGAGCAGGGCGGACTGCACTTTCGCCGGAGCACGGTTGATTTCATCCGCCAGAATGAAATTAGCGAAAATCGGGCCGTGTTTCACCACAAATTCTTCCCGCTTCTGCGAATAGATCATCGTACCGATCACATCCGCCGGCAAAAGGTCGGGCGTAAACTGAATACGGCTGAATTTAGCGTCTATTGTTGTGGCAAGGGTATTGATGGCCAGGGTTTTCGCCAAACCGGGCACACCTTCCAGCAGGATATGCCCGTCGGACAGCATCCCGATCAGCAAACCTTCCACCAAATGTTTCTGGCCTACGATCACCTTGTTCATCTCCATGCTAATCATGTCCACGAAAGAGCTCTCCTGCTGTATGCGCTCATTCAATGCTTTGATATCAACAGTGTTCATCATATTGTAGTTTTTAAATGTTATATCCTAATTAATCTATTACGAATCCCGGAGAAATGAGTTGCAATTCGCTCTTCTTCCCGGCCTCTTTACAGCTCGCCGCCAAATGTTAAATTTTTGACGTCACCAAAATTACTCAATATCATCCCAAATGTTAAATTCAGAATCGTTAAAAATAGTTAAGTACCTATTTAAGGTTTTGCAAAAAAATATCAGAAGTTCAGCGCCTTCCGATATTTCCATTAGCCTCATTTTCCGTCTTGTTCCTCCGAATCCCCTTTATTTTTCCGGCGAAAGACTTTCACGTAACCCAGAATAAAAATGTAAATAGTGAATACAAAGATCAAACAACGTAAAATAATATTCGTCGCATCCACCCGTCCGGGCAGCATAAAATCGCGCACTAAAGCAGGAACCATATAAAACATCAATCCTCCCAGCAAAAAAAGTTGCGCAATGGTGAAAAACCGCACCCGGCCCTCCCGCCTCAGCCTTCTGGCCTTCACCTCCGGAGGCTCGTCGGCAGGCACCGCCTTGGAACGCTGGTTCTTATTGATCCGTTCCTCCGGCTGTTTCTTTTTCTTCCAGTCGCTCCCCCGCTGCTTCATCCGCATCCCCACCAGAAAGGCGAACACACAGAAAGCAACAAATATCAGGGTATCTTTACTCATTGGCTCACGATTTTAATGACACAGGGAACAAAGATAAACTTATAAAGCCACGTACAAAAGCCTGACGAAAGAATGTTTTTCATTTTTTTGTATATCTTAGCGGTGGCGTTTTATGAATGATTCCCCGATCGTTTTACAAAATTTTGAAAAGCAGGAATACCCTCCGCAAAACCGGTAAACGGGCTTGTCGCTTTAGCCGCTAACGGCAATAGGCGGATAAGCAATCCCGAATAGCCGTGCGAAAAAACAAAATTTTCCGGAAAAGGGAATGGAAAACAGAATCATATCATTTACAAATCAATAAACAACCAAAAAAGTAACGTATGGAATTAAAAAAAAGAGAGAACATCGGCTGGATCGACCTGTTGCGGGTGATCGCCTGTTTCTTAGTGGTGCTTTCACATTCCTGTGATGCTTTCGTCGCCCAGTTCAGCAACAACCACGGGGCTTTCCTGACGGGAACGCTCATCGGCAGCTCGGTCAGGGCCTGCGTCCCCCTGTTCGTCATGATGACAGGCGTCCTCATGTTCCCCGTCCGGTACAGCATGACGGATTTTTACAAAAAACGGATCGGACGGATCGTCGTTCCGCTGATATTCTGGTCGCTGGCGCTCCCGATCCTGTATTTCGTTTACCTGAACTACGGGGTAAGCACTCAAAGCCCCTCGATCGACATGGCGAATTTCACTTCGGCCACCATGCTCAATAAGATGTACACCTTTATTTTCAATTTCAATTACGACACTACTCCGCTATGGTATCTCTATATGCTGGTGGGACTTTATCTGGTGATCCCGATCCTCAACAGCTGGCTGGAAAACGCTTCGCAA
The DNA here is from genome assembly GCA_900544025.1 of uncultured Odoribacter sp. Lineage (GTDB taxonomy): Bacteria > Bacteroidota > Bacteroidia > Bacteroidales > Marinifilaceae > Odoribacter. The sequence continues at coordinate 1,685 of UQTM01000088.1, read as the reverse complement.
AAAGATATAAAGCTGTTCCTGTATGTATGGGGCATCTCTTTATTCATCCCTTATATAAAAATGGTCGCCCCGATGCTCGGCTACACCGGAAACTACGGCAATATGGGATTGTTCGGCGTGTGCGACTGGAATGAATTCGGCACATTTTATTATGTGTCCGGCTTTATAGGTTATATCGTGCTGGCGTACTACCTCGTGAAATATCCGCTCGACTGGAGCTGGAAAAAAACCTTGTCTATCGCCATTCCCCTGTTCCTGATCGGCTATCTGATCACCGCCGGAGGCTTTATCCTCACACAGGAAAAATTCCCCGGCAGCTATGCCAACCTCGAAATCATCTGGTATTTTGCCGGGATCAACGTATTCATGATGACCTTCGCCATTTTTGTGATCGTGCAAAAACTGAAAGTGCCCTCTTCCGCCGCCCTATCGCGCCTGGCAGCCGCCACCTTCGGCGTTTACCTCTGCCACTTCATTTTCGTGCAAATGGCCTACGATCTTTTCGACACCTTCGGTAACCTTCCCGCCATCGTCCGTATCCCGGCCATGGCGTGCATCGCTTTCTTTGTCAGCTATCTGGTGGTACGCCTGTTCGAAACCACAAAGCTCACCCGCCGACTGGTGAGATAAAGCCATTGGCAAAAAATAAACCGTTGGGATAAAATAAAACCATTCCAATAAAGTAAACCATCTGAAAAAGGGAAACGGCGTCCGGCAGCTCCGCAAGGGCCACCGGACAAACCACCGGACAGGTGCAGAAAACACTCCCTTTCAAAACATAAATTCCCCCGGAAACCGGATTTTGTTTCCGGGGAATTTTTTTCCGGCAAAAAGCCTATTCTATTAATAAAAGATTATTTTTGTAAAATCTATTGTCAGGATATTCTCATAATAACAGTTGTCCTCGAATAAACTTAAAAAATTTCAATATGATACCTATCACCGCAGCAAAAGCAATCATCGAAGAATTGCAGAAAAAATTAGCAAAGGAAATGAGGGAGGAATTTTCATCGCATGAATTCATCGAAAAATATGCCTACCGTTATGAAGAAGAATACATCGAAAGGCTGTATAAACACAAAAAAGATCATGCTTTTCAAACCGTTCATCAGCAAATCGGACGATTTTTAAGTGAAAATCAAGAGAAGTTAGGGATCGAAAAAACACAGAGGAAAGAGAATCTAAATGTTTTCGGGAACGAGACGGAAGTACAATACTGGAAAAAGAAGTAAAAATAAACGCCTCATCCCGTACCCCCTCCCAAAAACGATCAGAATACCCTTACAACGGGATCAGAAAGGATCATATTTTATCGTAGCCTGCCTATAACCTCTTCCTCCCAAAACAGGGCATAACTCTATGTGCAAATGAGAAACGATTTTAAAAATTATTTATCAATTTCATTACATTGTTTAATTTATTTTGATAAACAAAATATATTTACATATATTTACAAAATTACTAACCCTGATTCTCTACTATCGGTAACAAGAAAGAAAGGAGGAAAATAATTCAAATCAAAATAATCATGTTGCTAAATAATGATCAGAGAATTACCAAAAAAAACTTATGAAAAAAAAATTAATCACTCTAAGTATCATACTTACCGTTTTCATTAGTTTTCTAAATTCTGAAGCCGGACTAAAATACCCGAAATTATCTTCATTATTTGCCCGGATATTTCC
>UQTM01000087.1 GCA_900544025.1 uncultured Odoribacter sp. | reverse complement strand
GTGAAAACCAGGTACCCCCCCCGCCATTGTGCACCACATCCTCTACCGTAGCCACCAAACAACCCGTATCCCAGGTAAAAGCGCTTCCCGGCTCTAAAATGATCCGCAGGTGGGGATATTTCGCCTTGAATTCCGTCAAAATCCGGATCAATTCCTGCGCATCGTAATCCGGATGCGTCATCAGATGCCCTCCCCCCATATTCAGCCATTTAAGCTGCGGGAAAAAACGCCCGAAACGGCTCTCCACCGCCTCCAGGGTCCGTTTCAGGTCATCCGGGCGGGATTCGCACAAAGAATGAAAATGCAATCCTTCGATTCCTTCCGGCAAAACGGTTAAATCTTCCGATAACACCCCCAGCCGCGATCCCCTGTCACAGGGATTGTACAGATCGGTTTCCACGGTCGAATATTCGGGATTCACCCGCAAGCCGCAGGATACTCCGGCGGCTATCGCCCGTTCTCCGAAACGGCCGAACTGCGAAAGGGAATTGAACGTGATGTGATTACTGTATCTTAAAATCTCGTCGTACTCCTGTTCCATGTAAACCGGAGCATAGGTGTGGGCGGGTTGCCCGAACTCTTCAAAAACGAGACGAGCCTCCGCAAGTGAACTTGCAGTGGCTCCGTCGGCATGTTTTTTCAATTCGGGAAAGACACTCCACATCGCACAGGCTTTCAGGGCAACGATCACCTCCACCCCCGCTTTCTCCCTCACTTCGTCGATCACCTTCATATTTCCGGCCAGCAACCCCTCGTGGAGCACATAGGCCGGAGAAGGCAGCGCTGAAAAATCCCACTCTTTCAGTATCTTGTCCTTCCAGGTCATACTTCGAGGTCGATGTCAAATTTTTCCACCCAGGGCAATCCCTGCTCTCCCAGCTCTGCCAGGAACGGATCGGGATCGAATTCCTCCACATTATACACCCCTGCCCCTTTCCACAGGCCCTTGGCGAACATAGCCGCCCCCAGCGCTGCCGGGACTCCGGTGGTATAGCTCACGGCCTGTGTGCCCGTTTCCTGGAAAGCACATTCGTGGTCGCAATTATTATAGATATAATACGTTCTTTCTTTTCCGTCTTTAATTCCCCGGATACGGCAACCGATAGAGGTCTGCCCGTGATAGTTCACGCCCAGCGATTTCGGATCGGGCAACACCGCTTTCAGGAATTGGATCGGCACGATCTCTACCCCGTTATACATAATCGGATCGATACGCGACATGCCGATATTTTGAATCACCCGCAAATGGGTCAAATATTCCTGCCCGAATGTCATCCAGAAACGGGCGCGCTTGATCGTGGGATAATTTTTCACCAGCGATTCCAGCTCCTCGTGATAAATCACATAAGACTCGCGCTCTCCGATTTCCGGATAGGTCAGCGGCTTGTGGATTTCGTGCGGCTCGGTCACCACCCATTTCCCATTCTCCCAATAGCGTCCCTTCTGGGTTACCTCGCGGATATTGATTTCCGGATTGAAATTCGTGGCAAAAGCCATACCGTGATTTCCGGCATTGCAATCCACGATATCCAGATAATGAATTTCATCGAAATGGTGCTTGGCGGCATAAGCCGTAAAAATAGCGGAAACGCCCGGATCGAAACCGCATCCGAGAATGGCGGTCAATCCCTTTTCCTTAAAACGATCCTGATAAGCCCACTGCCAGCTATATTCAAACTTAGCCTCGTCTTTCGGCTCGTAGTTCGCCGTATCCAGATAGTTCACCCCACATTCCAGGCAAGCATCCATAATCGTCAGGTCTTGATAGGGCAAAGCCACATTCACAACAATATCGGGCTGAAACGAACGCATCAGGGCGCACAATTCGGGAACATTGTCGGCATCCACAGCCGCCGTCTTTATCCGGTTACCACCGATCGCCGCTGCAATCTCGTCGCACTTCGATTTCGTGCGGCTCGCCAGCATAATATCGGTAAATAAAGGATTCCGCGCCACCTTGTGCGCAACGACCGTACCGACACCTCCGGCACCGATAATCAGAACTTTACTCATTGCAAATATTTTAAAGGTTATAGATATATGTCAATGGGCTAAAGTACGAATAAATTTGAGCATACAAAAATAAGCACCTCAATTTTTAACCTTCAGTTCCCCGCTGATCAGCAACAGGGACAATTCCGAAACTTTCGCCTGATAAGCGGCCGTCACTTCACGATCGACTGCATCTATATAACTGCGCTGAAATTCGCGGAACTCTATCCCCGAAAGCGTTCCGAGCTTATATTTTTCAAGAGCGGCGTCCAGGTTTTCAAAGGCCACGGCTGCACTCTCCTTTTCAAAGCTCACAATCTGAAGATTATTCTCATAAGTGTTATACAACTGTGCCAGATCGGCCTTCAATTGCAATTCGGCATCCTGATAAGAAAGATCGGCATTTTCCATATCCAGGCGGGCATTTTTTATACGCTTCCGGTTATCCAGCCGGTTGAACACATCCATACTCACCGAAAAACCCCAGTACGGGCCGTTCGTCCGGTTCAGCGAAGTCGCCGCTTCCGGTGCTTTGGTCCGGCTGTAATTATACCCGGCAGCAAAATCCAAAGTCGGAAATAAAGCGGCACGCGCCAGCTTCATATCCAGCTCCGACACTTTCCGGTCGCGCCTTCCGATCATCAACGTGGTATTCAATTCCAGCATCTTATCGTTCAGTTCACTGAAAACCAAAGGCTCCAGCAGCGTAATGGAATCCCGCACATACATAGCCTGCTGCAAATCGGCATTCATCGACAGATTCAACGCAATATAGGCACTTTTCAGCAATTCCTTTTGCTTCATATAATTAGAGCTGTCCGCATTCAGGTCGAGTTTCGCCTGCTGGGCGTCCAAACCGGACAATACCCCTAACATATATTTATCCCTCGCTTCCTTATACCGTTCGGTAGATAATCCCAGCGAATGGCGGGCGGCATCCAGTTTACTGTGCTGCATAATCACATTGTAATACGAAGCGCTTACATTCACAATCAGGTTCTCGATCGCCATCTGGGTATTCAGTTCCCCGATCGTTAGCATTTCCTGATATTTTTCCTGCGTCACAAACATGCCCAGCCCGTCGAACAAACGCCAGTTCAAAGCCACCCCGGCAGTCAGAGCGTCCGAACGGGAATTGTTCAACTCCCTGTTTTCTCCGTTTGTCGTGGTCTTCGAATCGTTGATCGTCTGTTTTTGTCCGGCAGTAACTCCTAAAGTCGGTAAAAAAGGAGAATAATTCAAATCGTTAGCCGCTATTTTCTCTTGATTGCGGATCATTTTAATCGAATAATTCGCTTCCAGTGCCCTTTCGATACATTGCTCTAAAGTGATCCTTTTCTGGGCAGGCAAAACCTGCACGATAGAAAGCTGCAAACCTATCAGCAACGCCCACCGCATCATTTGCTTAAAACCATTCTTTTTCATCGTCAATTACTGGTCGTTATTATATTATCACTCCTTATGTTCTTCTTCTATAATTTTCACCTTATCAGAGGACAGGTAAGAATAAATCGCCGGGATTACGAACAGCGAAAGGAAGGTGGCACCCACCATTCCGCCCACAACGGCGATTCCCATGGAAACACGGCTTTCCGCACCGGCTCCGGTAGCCATTGCCATCGGCAAAATACCCAGTACCGTAGATAAACTGGTCATCAGAATCGGACGAAAACGCGCTACGGCCGCATTCTTCACGGCCTCCAGCATCGGTTCGCCCTGCGCTTTCCGCTGATTGGCAAACTCCACGATCAAAATACCGTTTTTCGATACCAGACCGATCAGCATAATGATACCGATCTGACTGAAAATATTCATCGTCTGCTCGAAATACCACATGGAAACCATCGCCCCGATCAACGCCAAAGGCACGGTGAACATGATGATCAGCGGATCGCGGAAACTTTCGAACTGAGCCGCCAATACCAAATAGATAAATACCAAAGCCAGGACGAAAGCAAACATCAGGCTGGAGGAACTCTCCACAAAGTCTTTGGAACTACCGGAAAGCGTCGTTTTAAAATTATCGTCCAGCACTTCGGCGGCGATTCTGTCCATCTCCTCCAATCCCTGGGAAATGGTTTTCTTTTTAGCCAATCCCGCCGATACCGTCGCCGCCACAAAACGGTCGTAACGATACAACTGCGGAGGCATAGAGCTTTCGGAAGTCGTCACCAGGTTATCCAAAGCGATCAGCTGCCCGGCCGAATTCCGCACATAAATATTTTGCAGATCGGAAGGCTTATTCCGGTTTTCCCGGTCTAATTCGCTTAATATCTGATATTGTTTACCGTTCAGGATAAAATATCCCACCCGCTGCTCACTCATCGTCAATTGAAGCGTCTGTGCTATATTTTGCATGGAAACTCCCAATACCGCCGCTTTATCCCGGTCGATATTGATCGTCAATTCCGGTTTTGTAAATTTCAGGTTCAAATCCGCTACCGAGAATATCGGGCTCTTGTTCACCTCCTCCATAAAACGGGGCAATACCCGTTTCAGGTCGTCGAGATTTTTTGCCTGAATCACATATTCCACCGGAAGACCGCCACGCCGCCCGCCGAAAGTCTGCTGCTGCGAAACCATCGTACGCGCTCCCGTAAACCGTCTTACCTGCACGCCCAATTCATCGGCAATCTCCTGCTGCGTACGTTCCCTGTTCTCAGGTTCGACCAGCCACAGGTTCAAATTGGAACGGTTTGTATTTCCTCCCCCGATCATCTCGATGATTTTTTCCTGCTCCGGAACCTCTTGTTCCAGATAAGACGACAATTCGGTGGCATAACGGTTCATATATTCAAACGTCGCACCTTCCGGAGCGGTAGAAACGATACGGATATTGGAACGGTCTTCCAGAGGAGCCATTTCCGAAGGTGTGGCTTTCCACAACAAAAAGATCAGAAACCCGCTGACCAGCAGTATCACAGGAGCCAGCCAGCGCACTTTCATAAATCCGTTCAACCCTTTACGGTACGAGTCTATCATCCAGTTGAAAAAAGGCTCTGTCTTCCGGTAAAACCAATTGTCCGTGACATTCCGGGTCAGCAATTTCGTGGAAACCATCGGCGTAAAAGTCAGGGCTACGAACGAAGATATAATCACCGCACCCGTAATCACGATACTGAACTCCCGGAACAGACGTCCGGTGGTTCCCTGCAAGAATACAATCGGGAAAAACACCGCCACCAGCGCAACCGTCGTCGCGATCACGGCGAAAAAGATTTCGTTCGATCCCTTGAATCCGGCCTCCAACGGCGACATGCCCTGTTCGATCTTCGTATAAATGTTCTCCATGACGACGATGGCATCGTCCACCACCAGCCCGATCGCCAGCACCACAGCCAGCAAGGTCAGGATATTTATTGAAAATCCGGCCAGGTACATCACGAAAAACACTCCGATCAGCGAAATCGGAATCGCGAGCACGGGGATCAATGTGGTGCGCCAGTTACGCAGGAACAGGAAAATAATCAAAACCACCAGCAAAAAAGCCTCGACGATCGTATCCTTTACCTCATTGATCGAATTACGGATAAACACCGTATTGTCGAAAGCGATTCCGGCTTCAATGTCTTCGGGAAGGTCTTTTTCCAAATCTTTCATCACCCCGTATGCCTTATCGACGATATCGATATAATTGGCTCCCGGCTGGGGAGTAATCACACAGGCCACCATCGGAACTCCGTTCCGCTTCATGATAGAACGCACGTCTTCGGCATCGACTTCGGCAATCCCGATATCCTGAAAACGCACCACTTTATCGCCGCTTTCTTTGATAACCAAATGATTGAAATCGTCTATCGTCATCAAACGCCCCAGCGTACGGATCGTCAGTTCCGTATTTTCCCCCTCGATACGTCCCGAAGGCAGCTCGATATTTTCACTGGTAACGGCATCCCTCACATCCATCGGGGTGATACCGTAAGCCGCCAGCAAAGAAGGGTCCATACGCAAACGCACGGAATACCGCTTTTCTCCCCAGATCGACACGCTACTAACGCCCGAAATGGTCTGTAAACGTTCTTTATAGTACTGTTCGGCATACATACTCAGGTCGATCAGCGAACGCTGGTCGCTTCGTAACGATACACCGAAAATCGGCTGCGCATCGGCATCCGCTTTGGTTACGGTAGGCGGATCTACGTCCTTCGGCAACTTACGCTGAGCGCCGGACACTTTATCGCGCACATCGTTGGCCGCCGTTTCCAGATCGACCTCCAACTCGAATTCCACCGTGATCGAGCTTCGTCCGTCACGGCTGGTACTGGTAAGCGCACGGATACCCTGAATACCGTTGATCGCCGATTCCAAAGGCTCGGTGATCTGAGTTTCGATAACGTCGGCATTCGCACCCGGGAAACTGGTCGAAACCGAAATAATAGGCGGATCCACACTCGGGTAATCGCGCACTCCGAGAAATGCCAGGCCGATAAATCCGATCAATATAAGCACAACGTTAATAACGGTGGCAAATACCGGCCTCTTTATACAAGTTGATGATAAACTCATTCTATCCCCAATTTAGCACATTAATACTCTCATTACTTTGCCACATTGACATTCACGCTCATGCCGTCGCGTAATTGCATCAAGCCCCCGGTAAGCACGGTGTCGCCCGGCTGTATTCCGGAAATCACTTCCACGAATTTCTCGCTACGGCTTTCCGTCACCACCGGTACGCTGGTTGCCTTGCCGTTTTTCATCACCCACATCCGCTTCCCGTCCATTTCAGGCACGACCGCTTCGGTCGGTACGGCTATATATTCGGTATTACCATCCACAATCAGGTTTCCTTTGGCGAACATACCCGGCATCAATTCTCCGGTTTTATTCTGGAAACGGGCGCGTAACAGGATCATACGGGTATTCACATCGATCAAAGGATCGACGGCATATACCTGGGCCGTATAGTTTTTATCCTGTCCGGCCACCCGGAAAACAATATTGCGCCCCTTCAAATTCTGGGACGCATACTTCTCGGCTATGGAAAATTCATATTTTAAAACGGAATTATCTACGATCCGGGCAATTTGCGAACTCGGTTGCACGTAGCTGCCCTCGCTCACATAACGGAATCCCATCACCCCGTCGAAAGGTGCGCGTATCTCCGTACGGCTGATTTTAACCTTCAGCAATTCGATATCGGCTTCCAGCATATTGTAGTCGGTCTGCAACTGGTCGAACGCTTCCCGGCTCACAGATTCCCGCTTCAACAGGATACGTTGTCTTTCCAACTTCTCCGACAACAGCTTTTGTTGAAATTCCGCCCGCGACAATTGAGCCTGCAAATCGGCATCGTCCACTTTCAGCAACAACTGCCCCTTCTTCACGTGGCTGCCCTCCTGAAAATAAATTTTAACGACTTTTCCCACGATTTCCGCCACCAGCTCCACTTCCTCGTTCGCAAGCATCGTTCCGTTGGCCATAATCCCGTTCGTGGATACGGACGTTTTCGCCACAATTCCCGTCACGGGCAAACTACTACTTCTTGTTCCGGCATTTCCGCTCTCGGTCGCTGTTTTCTCACCACTATTCAGCACTTTTGGAATAATAATCCAAGCTGCAATCAGTACCGGAATACCGATTTGCAGCGATCTTTTCACATATTTGTTCATACGTATATAATTATATTTCTCGATGTCCCTTATTCTCTTCCCCATGCCATTCAAAAAGGAAAGAGTTCACAAATATAAAAAAATGCTTCCACATTCAAACACCTTCACGCGCTACGTTATGTTGGACAACCCCGCCATTCGAAAGTTTATCCGCCATTTCGTTAAAAAATCATTAAAACCATTTCATCCGCCGGATAGCTAAAAAACCGATTCCGGAGAAGGCGATCGAGATCAAAAAGATAATAAAGAAACCGTATGAATTTTCCTCCAACGAGTTCGGAACATTCATCCCGTACAAGCTGGCGATCAAGGTTGGAATCATCAGCAGCACCGATAAGGCCGTCATCCGTTTCATAATGATATTCAAATTATTAGAGATCACCGAAGCAAAAGCATCCATCGTTCCGCTAAGAATATCACTGTAAATTCGTGCCGAATCCTGTGCCTGCCGCAACTCGATTTCAACATCTTCGAACAAGTCCGGATCGAAATATTCACGCTGCGATTTCAGGTTTTTTAACTTGATCAGCAGGTTGTCATTTCCCCTCAAAGAGGTGATAAAAAACACTAAAGATTTTTCAATTTTTAACAAACGTTGTAATTCGGCATTCTGAATCGATCTTTCCAATTCTTTTTCCACCGCCCGCGTCTGATTATTGATTTGTTTCAGATACTTTAAATACCATACGGAGGATGACAGGAACAGGCGGAACGTCAAATCCCAGTTACTGCTCACCGTTAGCCGCTTTCTTTGTATATGAAGCATAAAATCGGGCAGCATATCCGTTTTGTAGTGGCAAACGGTCACAAAATAATGCTCCTTCATGATCATACCGAGAGGAACCGTGATATAAGGAATGTCGTTTTCCGTTTCCCGGTAAGGGATACGCAGGATCATCAGCGTCCAGCCGTCCTCCATTTCGATACGGGGACGTTCGTCCACATCCTGAATATCGGATAAAAATGCCTGGGGAATATTCAACTCCTGGGTCAGGTAGCGATTGTCTTGCTCTGTCGGCAATTCAATGCAAATCCAGCAGTCGTTCTGCCACGATTTTTTTTCGGCAAAAGCCTCATTGCAGCACAAAAATCTTCTCATAGAAAGCCTCCTTTCTTTACGAACAAAGGCCAGAGAAAACCTTTGCTCACATTAATACTCTTGATGATAATCGTCCATAGCAGTTGTTATGAATTTAACGCGCCAAAGATAGGTTTAATTTTCTTTTTTTACTATCCCTTCAATTATTTTATTCATTCCTATCCTCTTCATCGCCGGAGCCTCCGAAACAACGACATACGAAAACGGAGCGGCTGAATAGCCACCCCGTCCGTATTTCTTATATTATCGCCTCGATCCTCCCAAAACTCACCTCTTCCCCCGGAACAAATCGAGGTAAACGGGCAGATGATCGCTATATCCTCCGTAATAACGCGGACCGCGATAGGAAGGCAAAGGCTTGTATCCGGAATGTTGCCGGTCTTCTTCCAACAGAAAGGGAGCGGAAAACACTTTCATCCGCCTTTCCGCCCGTAATCCGCGCTTTCCCTGAAAAAGAGTTCCCGAAACGATGATATGGTCGAGTGTTTGCCAGTTTCCCCGGTAACGATAGCTTCCGTAGTCTTTATCCAGTAAGTAATATCCCGTATTATACAAGCTGTCCGGCACAATCTCCGCCCGGTCGGAACTCTGCGTTCCCAAAACCTTTTGAGCTGCGGTGTTTGCCTTTCCGTTCAAATCGCCCATAATTACTATTTTCGCACCCGGATCGGCCTCCCGGATAGAATCCGTTTTTCGACGTACGACACGGGCGGCCTGCACACGCTTCCACTCGCTTTTCGTTTCACCCCCATACATAGAAGGGAAATGGCACACCATAAAATGAAGGGTTTCTTTCCCCACCACACCGCACACATATAAAATATCCCTGGTTTTCAGGGTAGTATCCTCCAGGAAAGCAATCTCCCAAAAGGCGGTGTCCAAAACCCGGAAAACAGAGGGACGGTATAGAAAAGCCACATCTATCCCCCGGAGATCGGGCGAATCCCGGTGCACGATCCGGTAATTCCCCTCCTGCAAACCGGGCTGCTGAATCAGATCGTTTACCACCGCCCGGTTTTCCACTTCCGCCAGCCCGATAAAAGCGGGCAAGTCTTCTCCTCCGGCTTCGTCCAGCGCCCCGGCAAGATGCAATAATTTTTCCCGGTAACGGCGTTCCGTCCAATGTTTTGCCCCACCGGGCGTAAACTCTTCATCTTTCGTAAACGGATCGTCGCAAGTGTCGAATAAGTTCTCTACATTATAAAAAACAACCCGGCAGGCTTGTCCGGCAACCTGTTCTCCCCAAAAGCAAAACAAGGCAATATACAACCAGCCCCACCTCATTCTCAAAAACCTTCTTTCGATTTTAGCTTCACATAGTCCTGCCACGACATATCCTTAAAAGCATCCGATCCGATAAAGTCCAGCACCAGCCGCCCTCTTTCCTTATCTACATAAAAGTACAGGCGCTCCATCATTTTCTCTTCTTCATCGAAAATATAAATGCTCGGCACTCTCAGGATCTTATCGCTCAAAGCAATGGCCAGCTGGTGCAGATTGCTGTTCTCAGGCCCTGCATTGCCGAACTTATGAGTGGTGAAAGTAAGCGTATCCTGCGACTGGGCATCCAAATGCAGGCAGTAATAATATTTTTGCGCCAGTTCGGCAAACAGGGAGTCGGTAAAGACCACCCGCTCCATGATCTTAGAGGAATTATTCCACGATGCCCCTAAAAAAAGCAGTATTTTTTTATTTTTCTCTTTCCGTTTCGTTTCCAGATCCTTAAACTCCGTCCAATAAGATACGCTATCCGGCAGCTCTTTTGCCTCTGCCCCGAACACCTTTTCGAAATCGGTGAGAAAAACGTTTACATCGGTCGTTTTGTAAGCATTCTCGGTAAAATACACTAAAAATCCCTGCATCTTCGGCACATCGATATAGCCCGGCACCACCAGATTGATTTTTTCCTGATCGTACACAAAAGCCGTCGTCGGATAAGCCATTTTTCCGCCCAGCATTTCCAATGCCAGCCCGTTAATCATCTTATGCCCGTTCTGCACAGGAGCATACACCTTATTCCGGAAAACCACCGTATCGGCCGATTCCGCATTGATCTTCACCGGATAAAAACTGCGGTTGATGAACGAAACCACCACCGGGTCGGCATAGGTGGTCTTATCCATGTGCTTACACCAGCCGCACCAATCGGTATAGAAATCGATAATAAACGGTTTCGGTTTTTCCCGGTTCAATTTTTCCGCTTCCTCTATCGTCAGCCATCTGATCTCTCCGTCCTCCTGTGCCCGGAGCACCCCGCACACACACAATAAAAGTAAAATCAATATTTTCTTCATTTTTCCATCGGTTCTTTTCCTTCACCCTGCAACAATTCCCAATACTCTACCGCCCTTCTCAAATGGGGAATGACGATCGTACCGCCCACGACATCGGCCACGGCGAACACCTCGAATAACTCGGCGGTAGTCACTCCCTGCTCATAACACTTTTCCAAATGATATTTAACGCAATCGTCGCACCGCAGCACCATCGAAGTCGCCAGTCCCAGCATTTCCTTTACCTTCGACGACAGTGCACCTTCCATATAGGTATTGGTATCGATATTATAAATACGCTTGATCACTTTATTATCGGCAGCCAGGATTTTTTCGTTCATTTTTTCCCGGTACTCCCTGAATTCCTTTACTTTATCGTCCATTATCCGAAAAATTTAATCACATCGTTCACATTCGCCAGGATAAACAATCCGAAAATAAAAACCATTCCGGCAATCTGTGCATACTCCATAAACTTCTCTCCCGGTTTCCGGCGTGTCACCACCTCATAAAGCAGGAACAGCACATGCCCTCCGTCCAATGCCGGAATAGGCAGGATATTCACCACCGCCAGCATGATCGAGATCAGCGCGGTCAATTCCCAAAACGCCTCCCAATTCCAGTAGCCGGGAAAAATATTAGCGATCGAAGCCATACCGCCCACCGATTTATAGGCCGTTTCTCCCTGGGAGAACAGCAATTTCAACTGTTTCACATAAGAGCCCAACTGTTCCACTCCCATATTGATCCCCGCCGGAATAGCCTTCCACAAAGAATAATCCTGGGTGGCGAATTCAAAATCCACGCTCGACGCCGGCATATATTGTACCCCCAGCATACCGTCGGTTCCCAGGGTCATGGCATATTGCAGGGTGTCCGTTCCCCTCAGCACCGTCAAACTGAGTTCTTTTCCTTTATTCGCGGCCAGCAGCTCCGGAAACTCGTCGTAAAACGTCAGAGTGTCCCGATTGATGGCAATCACTTTATCCCCCTCTCGCACACCCGCATCATAAGCCACCGAATAATCGGCAAACCCTCTCACCACTACGCCGTCCGTAGGCACACGGGGCGAAAGCAACGACTTCACTTTAAAGCTCTTGGACGATAACTCTAAAATCTGGGGCAGGAAAGTTTCCGGCACATGCAGATCGACGATTTCCTCTCCCCGTTTTACCTGGATGGTCTTCGGGTTATTCAACAGCAATTCGGGAATAATATCGTTGAAACGTTCCACCTTTTTATGGTCGAGAGCCACAATAATATCGCCCTTTTGCATCCCCATATCGGTAAAAACGGCATCGCATACCACCCCGTATTTCACATTTTCAGCAGGCAGGTAAGTTTCACCCCAGGTAAACAGGATTCCGATATAAATGGCAAAGGCCAGCAACACATTCACCATCACCCCTCCCAGCATAATCAGCAAGCGCTGCCAGGCGGGTTTGGAACGAAATTCCCAGGGTTGAGCGGGCTTTTTCATCTGCTCGGTATCCATCGACTCGTCCACCATTCCCGCAATCTTCACATATCCTCCCAAAGGCAGCCAGCCGATACCGTATTCCGTTTCCCCTTTTTTAAATTTAAACAACGAAAACCAGGGATTGAAAAACATATAGAATTTTTCTACCCTCGTTTTAAAAAGCTTTGCAAAAAGGAAATGCCCGAACTCGTGGAACAAAACCAAAATGGAAAGGCTCAATATAAACTGCAGCACTTTAATCAATATATCCATAATATTTCTGTATTTTTAATTTAATTTCTTCAGGTACTCCCCGGCCACTATCCGGCCGGCCCGGTCTGTTTCGATATAATCCTCCATAGAAGGACGGGCCACGAAAGCCACCTGCTGCATGGTCTCCCCGATCAGGTCGGGCATAGCGGTAAAAGCCAGCTTTCCATGCAGGAAAGCCTCCACCGCCACTTCATTCGCCGCATTCAGGATGCAAGGCATATTCCCCCCCTGCGCGATAGCATCGTATGCCAGCTGCAAATTACGGAACGTCTTCCGGTCGGGCTCTTCAAAAGTCAATTGCCGCATCACACCGAAATCCACCCGTCCGAAATCAGCCTTCGCCCGTTCCGGATAGGTCAGGGCATACTGGATCGGCAGCCGCATATCCGGCACTCCCAACTGGGCTTTTATACACCCGTCGGCAAACTGTACCATAGAATGTACGATCGATTGCGGATGCACCACCACTTCGATCTGCTCCGGCTTCATCCCGAACAGCCACCTGGCCTCGATCATCTCGAAACCTTTATTCATCATCGAGGCCGAATCGATAGTCACCTTCGCCCCCATATTCCAGTTCGGATGTTTCAGCGCATCGG
>UQTM01000086.1 GCA_900544025.1 uncultured Odoribacter sp. | reverse complement strand
ATTTAAAGCTGATATCGACCCGCGCTTTCGCCATCAGCAGCGAACCAATCGGGTTCCCCACTGAGCGCAGCAGCCCCACCACACACAGCAATTGCAGCACCGGAATAATGCTGTTCCACTTCTCACCAAAGACCAGCGGTACACAGTTATTCGACACCACCATCAGCCCCAGCAGCGCCGGAAAGTTGATAATCCCCACTACCGACAGCAGCTTGTAGAAGTTAACGCGCAGCTTTTCGGTGTCGTCCTGAATTTTGGCAAATGCCGGAATATTCCCGAAAAAATGAATGCCCGATAAGCTTCGGGCCATTAGCCGGGGAGGGCGGGAAAGAAGGTGCTTATCGGTTGTCTGTTTCTGCTCGGGGGATTACTATCCGGGCAAATGGGTATGCCGGAAATTTTAATGCTTTGCAGACGGTAAGGCAACTTATCCGTATGGAAAAGCCGGGAAGTTATACACTGCCTTGTATCGAAATAGAGGATTCTCCTGCATTCGATGTGCGGGGAGTTATGCTGGATGTCGGGCGGAACTATATGCCTTTGCCTTTTATTAAAGAGGTCGTTCGGAAATTATCTTATTATAAAATAAATGTTCTTCATTTACATTTGACCGATGATCCGGGCTGGAGACTGGAGATAAAAAAATATCCGGAACTTACGGATTCCTCTGTTTTTTGGAGAACCAGGCAGCCGGGTAAATATTATACCCAGCAGGAAATAAAAGATTTGTGCGATTATTGTGCTTCTTTAAATGTCAGGGTGATCCCGGAAATCGACATGCCGGGGCATAGTGCCCCTTTTACGAAAGCTGTTGGGGTGGATATGCAAACCGACCGGGGGATGAAAGTCTTGAAGGAGGTTTTGGATGAAGTTATCCCCTTGTTCGGGGATGAATGGTTTCATATCGGTTCGGACGAGGTGCACTTTAAAAAGGAAGATTTTATGCCGGAGATGATCCGGTATATACGGAATAAAGGGAAAGAGGTGATGGTTTGGTATCCCGGTTATGCTCCCGATTCTCTGGCATTGCGGATGTGCTGGGGAGAGAATGAAGCGGGAGTCCACCTGGATAAATCAGCCCGTTATATCGATTGTAACGGTTTTTATCTCGATTGGATGGATGCTCAGGGAGGTGTGTTACAAACATTTTTTCAACAACCGTGTGAGGTAAGGGAAAGCGACGAAAAAGCTTTGGGATCGATTTTGTGTGTCTGGACTGACGGGGCTTTGAGTTCTGCGGAACGGGTATTGGAACAGTATCCTTTTTATCCTTGTGCCCTGACTTTTGCCGAACGGATTTGGCGAGGAAGTTATGAAAAACGTAAAGACCTGATGGCTTGTTGTCCGCCGCCCGGAACAAAAGCGGGAAAGGCTTTTGCTGAATTTGAGGAACGTCTGGTTTACCATCGGGATCATTATTTTAAAGGTATTCCATTTGCTTATGTGAAGCAGGCGGATATAAAATGGCGCCTGATCGGTCCGTTCGATCACCGGGGGAAAAACGATACTTCTTTTGAACCGGAGCGAATGATCAAGAATGAATACATTGTCGGCGATTCCGTGCTGAGGTGGAATGAAAAACCGGCTTACGGAGGTGTGATTCAGATACGCGACCTGTATAGTATGTTCAATATGCACCGGGGGATATTCCGGGTAGGGCATTGGCCTACGGTGATGTCGCCGGCAGTCGGGAAAGGGGACGGTACTTGTTACGCATTGGCGTACGTCCGCAGCCCCAAAGAACAAGAAGTATATCTGATGTTCGGATTAAACGGAATGTGGGGACATTCGGGAGGTTATCGTACGGCTCGTGCTCCTGAACAGGGAAGCTGGGATTTTAGCGGTGGGGATATTTGGTTGAACGGGAAACGGGTGGCTCCCCCTCATTGGAAATTTGAGAGCCTGCCCTGGACGGGATGGGGACAGGGACGCATCGAAGTGCCTTTAACGGAGGAAGGTTATTTTTTCCGCCCTCCTGTGAAAATCAGATTGAAAAAAGGAGTGAATCAAATTCTTGTCCGTACCGTGTTCGGACATTGGAAAGGCGACAATGGACAGAGGAAGTGGCAGTTTTGCTGCATTCCGGTGAATTGGGACGGGATACATTATACGGAAGTGGAAAAGTTGGAATATCTTGATTTGTATCCTTATGGTGAAAAATAGTTGCTCCATAAATTGTCTTGTTCGCCATTAAATTCCCTTGGCCGGCTGCGTTAAGAGTTTCCTTTTTTTGCATACCAGCAATAGGGCTATCGCAGAACTCGCCACCATGATTATGGCTGTCGAGTGGAGAATATTTCCTATGCCTACCAAAGGTGAAACGATCCCTCCGGCGAGAAAGCTGATTGCGCCGAAAATAGCCGAAGCCGTTCCGGCATTCTGGCGTTCGGTGTCTAAGGCGAGGGCGGTGGAAGTGGGTAGGACGATCCCGCCGAAAGCCAATGTCAGGAAAAGGGCGATTTCAAAATAGATAATCGGCATCTCCAGCCAAAGCGTGACCCCTGTAAATATCGAGAGAACGAACGAGCCGGCCACTCCGGTGACGACTCCTTTGCGGATGTTCCGGAACCGTCCGGCAGAAGCCGTGCCGATAATCAGAGCTACGGCATTTATGGCGAAACAAAGGCTGTATGCCAGCGGGGATAGCCGGTAATGTTCCTGCAAGATGAAAGGGGAAGAAGATATATAGGCGAAGATTGTTCCAAAGGTAAAGGCCTGAATCAACACATAGCCCATAAATTCACGCTTGCCTAAAAGGGGAATAAAATTGCGAAAAGAGGAAAAGGCCGGGACGGTGATTCTGCGTTCGGCGGGTAAGGATTCTTTCAATTTCAGGCAGAGCAGAATTAAAACAATGCCTATAAACAGTAGGAAAGTGAAAATTCCCAGCCAGTTGGTGAATTTTAGCATAATTCCTCCACCTATGGGGGCAAGGATAGGTGCCAGGCCGTTTACTGCCGAAATCATGGCGAAGGCTTTAGCCAATTCTTTCCCGGAATAACAATCGGTGGCTACCGACCTGGAAATCACGATGCCGCCGGCTCCGGCAATTCCCTGTAAGAAACGGAAAAAGATAAAAGCGCCGATATTCCAGGAAAAAATGCAGGCGATCGTGGAAAGGATGAAAAGCCATAACGACGCCATAAGCGGCAGTTTGCGGCCGTATTTATCGCTCAGAGGCCCGATGATTACCTGCCCGAAGGCCAGTCCCAGCATTGCGGTGGTAATGCCTAACTGTACCAGGGAAGCGGTCGTGTCGAAATAGACGGTCATAGAGGGTAAGCCGGGTAAATACATATCGGTGACGAAAGGACCGAAGGCCGATAGAAGCCCTAATAAAATAAGTAAAAATGTTTTCGAATTCTGCATATCTTTCTAAATAAAATCACCCTGCAAAGTTCCTTTATTTTTTTTATCCCTGAAAGTTTCATTTTCTACGCAATTGGTTTTATGTGAAAATAAATTCTATCTTTACCCGGTGCAAAGCAATACCTTTCAAAATACCGATGAATTTAACCTCCCGTTGGATGTTCAGTCTATCCAGAAAAATGGTATTGTTTCATATTTTCTGACCGGAGAAAAGATTTTCGAGACTTATCCTTTGTTTAGTGGCATTTTCGTTTATCTTTTGATTGAGACCGGGAAGGGGCAAATATCCATTTCCGGGAAAAAATATCCGGTAAAGCCTTTGACTTTAGTTGTTCTTTCCCCGGAGTATGCGGGACAGCTTTCTGAAGTCAGTTCTGATTTTAAAGTCGATATCCTGTTTGTCACTAAAACTTTTTTAGATACGTTGCCTGCCTCCGACAAAATGTATAGGCATATTACAAAGGTACTCTTGCAGCAACGTCAGGTTAATTCTTTGACCAAACAACAATTTTTGGTTTTATCTGAAACTGTAAAAATGATCCAGAAAAAGCTGAATCTGACTACCCATTATTTGAAACGTGAAATGGTTCAGAATGCTTTGGCGGCATTCCTGCTCGAAGTGAGTAACATCTGGATAGAGAATCACTGGGATTTACTCAATGAACCCCATCAAATTCATTTTGAATATATATTGAAAAGTTTTTTCAATTCCCTGATGCAAAACTACCGGCGGGAACATTTGGTGTCTTTCTATGCAGAACAATTGAGTATTACTCCTCAGTACCTGTCCCTGATCATTAAAGACCTGACCGGCCGTACTCCCAGCCAGTTTATTTTCGAGAGATTGTATTGTGAGGCGCGTGCTTTGCTCGACTGTCCCGATCTGTCTATTAAAGAAATAGCCGAGCAATTATACTTTTCCGATCAATCTGCATTCGGTAAATTCTTTAAAAAGCGTTCCGGTATCTCTCCCGTTGATTTTCGGAAAAAACGTCAGATTCGCTGAAAGATACCGTTGAATATTTATAGTTCGGAAGAGGCGGAATACCGGCTGTACGACCTGACTGGTTTGAATAATAATTTTCGTTTCGGCAGAATAATATTTATTGAAAAGCTCTACTTTTGTCCTGTTTTTAATAGACATATTTATGACGAACGACGAGTTGAAAGGTCATGGAGCGATGCTGGGGGCTGAAGTGATGTGGGGTGTTATGGCTCCGGTTTCGAAAATCGTGCTGGCGAGTGCCGTAACTCCTTTGCTTATGACTAATTGCCGTGTGCTGGGAGCAGCGTGTTTATTCTGGGTAGCTTCTCTTTTTATCAAACAGGAGCATGTGAAACATCATGACTTATTGCTGCTTTTTTTTGCATCTTTGCTCGGAATCATATTCAATCAGGGTTTGTTTATGTTCGGATTGAGCCTCACATCACCGATCAATGCTTCGATCATTACGACCAGCTCTCCGATTATTACCATGATTATTGCCGCTCTCTTTTTGCATGAGCCGGTTACCAAAAGTAAATTGCTGGGTGTTTTTCTCGGTGCGATCGGGGCTTTTATTTTGATCGTAAGCGGGCAGCATGGGGCTTCACAAGCCGGTAATATGTGGGGAGATATTCTTTGTTTGCTCGCTCAATTGAGCTTTTCGTTATACCTGGTGTTTTATAAAGGCTTAACCTCCCGTTATTCTTCAATAACGCTTATGAAATGGATGTTTACTTATTCCTCTATTTGCCTTATACCATTCTCTTATAATGAAATCATGGCGGCGGATTGGGGGGCGTTGAGCCGGGAGGTGCTTTGGGGGCTTGTTTTGATTGTCTTTTGTGCTACGTTCGTCAGTTATCTGCTTATTCCGGTCGGGCAGAGGTATTTGCGTCCTACGCTGACAAGTATGTATAACTATGTACAACCGATCGTGGCTTCTGTCGTTGCAGTTTGCTGGGGGATGGATAGCTTTAACCTGCTGAAGATTATAGCCGTGGTTTTTGTTTTTACGGGAGTGTTCTTTGTCACGAAAAGCCGTAGCCGGGAAGAGGTCGAAGCGTATGAAAAAGCTAAAAAATCTTTGCGGGCGGGAAAAATGTAGAATTAA
The DNA here is from genome assembly GCA_900544025.1 of uncultured Odoribacter sp. GTDB lineage: Bacteria > Bacteroidota > Bacteroidia > Bacteroidales > Marinifilaceae > Odoribacter. Next base: position 8,622 of record UQTM01000086.1, on the reverse strand, counting down.
CAGGCAAAGCTGATGCTGTTTTATCGTTATTTGACTTATATTCAGTAAGATGGATGCGGATTGGTTTGCCGGATGTTTTCCGAACCGTAGAGATGAATGCTTTATTTTTCAACCTCGTGCGGATGAAAATTGAGAAAAATAAGAAGCCGACAACAAGTGCACACTGAAAGGAGAAAGAAATATTTGTGGATTACATATTCTCCGGTCTTTTTTTTAATGACAATATTTTTTGATAACTTGCCATTCCATCGGTTTCGTATAATCGTTTTTTTGATTTGTTTATAATATAAATAGCCAACGATATGAATAATAAAATCTTAGGCTGTGGTTTGGCGAGTGCTTTATGCAGCACCTGTTTAACCTTAGCTAATGCTCAGGAGCGTCCTAATATCATTGTTTTTTTAGTCGATGATATGGGGTTGATGGATACTTCCGTTCCCTTCGTTGTAGATCAGGCAGGAAATGCGGTGAAACAACCTTTGAACGAATGGTATCGCACTCCTAATATGGAGCGCCTGGCTAATCAGGGAATCCGTTTTTCGACTTTTTATGCCCAAAGTGTGAGCTCACCGTCGAGAGCTTCCATCATGACCGGACAGAATGCCGCCCGCCATCGGACAACAAATTGGATTAATGCAGAAAGTAATAACCGTACGCCTTATGGACCGTTGGACTGGAATTGGAAGGGACTGACCCGTAACGATATGATTTATCCTTATCTGTTGCAGCAGGCCGGATATAAAACGATTCATGTAGGCAAGGCACATTTCGGATGCCAAAAAAGTGAAGGCGAAGATCCGGAGAATTTGGGATTCGACGTAAATATTGCCGGTTCTGCTATCGGGCATCCGGGTAGTTATCATGGAGAAAACGGTTATGGCTGGATCAAGGGACAAAGAGCCAGAGCAGTACCCGGTTTGGAACAATATCATAGAACAAATACTTTTTTGAGTGACGCCCTGACACTCGAAGCAGGTAAAGAGATGGAAAAGGCCGTAGCCGAAAAAAGGCCTTTTTATCTGAATATGGCGCATTATGCCGTTCATTCTCCATTTGAAACGGACGAACGTTTTATAGATCATTATAAAGACCCTGCCAAAAAACAACAGGCACGGGCTTTTGCCACTCTGATCGAAGGGATGGATAAATCTTTGGGAGATGTTCTGGATAAATTGGAGGAATTGGGAGTGGCGGAAAATACCCTGATTATTTTTTTAGGGGATAACGGAGGGGATGCCCCTCTTGGCGAGGCTGCCGATTATGGTTCTTCCGCTCCTTTTAAAGGAAAAAAAGGGGCAGAGTATGAAGGTGGTGTCCGTATCCCTTTTATTGTAAGCTGGGCACATCCCGATGAAAACAATAAATACCAGAAGGCTTATCCCATTGCCCGGAACGCTGTGCAGACACAGATGGGAACTGTCATGGATATTTATCCGACGGTGCTTTCCGTTGCCGGAATAAAGGCTCCTAAAGATCATGTTTTGGATGGCTCCGACTTAAAGAAACTGTTAAGCGGGAAAAAAGACAAAAAACACCGGGATGATTTCCTGATGCACTTTCCGCATGAACATCGTGGCAGTTATTTCACCTCTTATCGGAAAGGAGACTGGAAATTGATTTATTATTATAATCCCCAAACCCCTGAAGCCCCTGCTTATAAACTTTTTGACTTGGCGAAAGACCCTTACGAAAAGAATGATCTGGCTAAATCCGAGCAAAAAAGGGCTAAAGAGCTTTTTGACCTGATGGTGAAGAGATTGGAAACGGAAAAAGCCCTTTACCCGGTGGATGCTCATAAAAATGAATTAAAGCCTTTTTTCATTCCTCAGTAAACAGTCCGGTATGTGATTATGATGCTCCCGGAGAGGAATATACGGTTTTCAGATCTCAGAAATCTTTTACCGGATAAAATAAAAAGGATGCCTGAAACGGCATCCTTTCGTTTTATATATAAAGTTTACGAATCAAACCTACCGTTCAGTATATGAATTTCCCGAATTCGCTGATAATGGTAAGCTTATTTCCTTCGCCTTCGCCTTCGTCGTTGTCGTAGCAACGGCCGATGATCTGGGCGTCAATGTTGAAACTTTTTGAAATGGCAATGATATCTGCTGCCAGTTCCTCGTTTACGTAGATTTCCATGCGATGTCCCATGTTAAACACTTTATACATCTCTTCCCAGGGTGTTCCGGATTGTTCCTGTATCAGTTTAAATAAAGGAGGAACCGGGAAAAGATGATCTTTAACAATGTGCATGTTATCGACAAAATTCATCACTTTGGTCTGGGCACCGCCGGAACAATGAATCATGCCATGTATTTCTTTACGGAATTTATCCAGAATTTGTTTGATGACCGGAGCATAAGTGCGGGTGGGCGATAAAACCAGTTTCCCGGCATCGATCCCAAGTCCGGCAATCTGATCGGTAAGCTTGCATTTTCCGGAATATACCAATTCTTCCGGGACGGCATTGTCATAGCTTTCCGGGTATTTTTGAGCTAAATATTTGGCGAATACATCATGACGGGCAGAGGTGAGACCATTCGACCCCATACCACCGTTGTATTCGGTTTCATAGGTCGCTTGCCCATAAGAAGCAAGCCCTACAATGACATCGCCTGCTTGTATTTTTTCGTTTGTGATGACATCCTCCCGTTTCATGCGGCAGGTCACGGTGGAATCGACGATGATCGTACGTACCAGATCGCCGACATCGGCAGTTTCTCCTCCGGTGGAATATATGTTTACACCTAATTTGCGGTACTCTGCGAGCAGTTCCTCCGTTCCGTTGATAATGGCTGCAATCACTTCGCCCGGAATCAGGTTTTTGTTCCTGCCGATGGTAGAGGAAAGCAAGATATTATCGACAGCTCCCACGCACAACAGATCGTCGAGATTCATGATCAGGGCATCCTGAGCGATCCCTTTCCATACGGATACATCGCCCGTTTCTTTCCAGTACATATAGGCCAGCGAAGATTTCGTGCCGGCTCCGTCGGCGTGCATGATATTACACCATTCTTCATCTCCGCCGAGATAATCCGGGATAATTTTGCAGAAAGCCTTGGGATATATCCCTTTGTCGATGTTTTTAATGGCATTGTGAACGTCCTCTTTGGAAGCAGACACGCCGCGTTTATTATATCTTTCGTCTTTTCTCATGATAAAAAGTCTAAAATAATCCGTAAGCCGATACCATATACAGGGTTGCACTCCCGGATGTCCTTTGTGATGATTGAAGTTGCAAACTTACGTAAAACAATCGAAAATAAAAAAGAGGGTTTATTCTTTTCTCAGTCCCCGGTTATATAGAGCATACAACCTCCACCAGATCACAAGCAGCAATGCTGCGGACAGTAAGTTGGTGACTGATTTTGAGGTATGCAGGAAATGTTTGACCGTATAGGCAATACCTTCCACTCCGTTCCAGGGATTCATGGCAACCCAGGTAAAGCGGTAGTCCTTACCTACCGAGGTCATGGAAAGAAGGGAACAGGCTATGATTAAGGTTAATAAAGAGAGAATGAGTGCGAGTTTATTTATTTTCATGATCCTAAAATGTTTTCGATAAGAGACAGCTCCCCGGTTTCAAAAGTAAGGTTCTGGAGAGCTTTTAGATTGTCCGTCAGTTGCTCTACGGAACTTGCCCCGACGATGACACTGCTTACCCGCTGGTCTTTGAGTAACCAGGCGAGTGCCATTTCTGCCAAGGTTTGCCGGCGTTGCCCTGCCAGTTCATTCAAGCGGGCGGCTTTATTTATTTTTTCTTCTGTCACCTGTTCACGTTGAAGAAAGCCCGAAGCTTTGGCGGCTCTGGAATTTTCCGGAATGCCGTGCAGATATTTATCGGTCAGTAACCCTTGTGCCAGGGGGGAAAAAGCGATAAAGCCCGTACCTGCTTCGCTTAACAGCGGGAGTAGTTCCGGCTCTACATTCCGTTCGAACATAGAATAACGTGCCTGATGAATCAGACAAGGGGTACCCGCTTCCTTTAATAATCGGGAAGCAATCCGCGTTTGTTCCGGAGTATATTTGGAAAGTCCTATATATAAAGCTTTTCCTTGTTTCACAATATCCGAAAGTGCCCTTACGGTTTCTTCAATGGGCGTGGATGGATCGGGACGATGGGAATAAAATATATCCACATATTCTATTCCCAAGCGTTTTAAACTTTGGTCTATGCTGGCAAACAGATGTTTACGGCTTCCCCAGTCGCCATAAGGGCCCGGCCACATGGTGTGTCCCGCTTTGGTGGAAATGATCAGTTCGTCCCGGTAAAGGGCTAACCCTTTTTTCAATATTCGTCCGAAATTTTCTTCGGCGGAACCGGGAGGCGGACCGTAATTATTGGCGAGGTCGAAATGGGTGATACCCCGGTCGAAAGCCGCATGGACGATCTTTGTATAATTTTCCGGAGCATCCACTCCTCCGAAATTATGCCACAATCCTAAAGAAATGGCAGGCAACAATAGGCCGCTTTTGCCGCAACGGCGGTATTGCATTTGCTCGTAGCGATTGGAATGGGGACTGTAAATAGGCATGGTCTGTTGTTTATAGTTTTACTTTCATAATGTTTGCCGGAGGACGCTGGTTTTTATATTCGTTTGCCATAAACTCGAAATGTTTGCGGGTGTGATTGAAAAATATTTGAAACCCTTGGCAAAGACAGGAAATATATTCTCCGTCGGCATTTTTTACAAACCGGTTTTTGGGGCAGTCGCCTCCGCAAGCCTTTAGATAAGGACACGCTTTGCATTGTTGTGATAATGTGTCGGCTTTTCTTTGCTCGAAAAATAATTGTTTATCGCTTTTCGCCATTTCAGAGAGTCCGGTTTCCATAATGTTGCCGATCCGGTGCTCCGGGAAAACAAAATGGTCGCAACAATAAGCGTCTCCGTTGTGTTCGATGGCAAGGGAACAACCGCAATATTGAGCCATCGAGCAGAGTGAGGGCATTTGTCCTACATAGGCGGCGAGGGTATTGTCGAAATAGTTTACGTAATAAGCTCCTACATCTGTTTTTACCCATTTATCGAAAATCCGGCAAAGAAAATTTCCCCAGTCGATCGCACTTACATTTTCGCGCATAATGGCGGCTTCTTTACTATAACTGTTGGAAACGATCGAAAGGTTTTCGCTTTCATCTGTCGCAATCCTTTCGGCAATGGGGGAAAATTGCATGAATCTGCTGCCTAATTCTTTCAGAAATTCATAAACGGCAACCGGATGTTTACTATTGGTGGCGTTTACCACCGACATCGTATTGAATTCCACTCCGTGTTTGCGGAAAATGCGGGCACATTCGACCACTTTTTCCCACGAACCTTTGCCGTTGAGAAAGCGGCGGTGGTTATCGTGAAATTGTTGAGGCCCGTCGATAGAAAGCCCGCAGAGAAAATTATTCTTGGCGAGAAATTCTGCCCATGTATCGTCGATCAATGTGCCGTTGGTTTGGAACGAATTGGCGATTTCCTTGCCGTTAGCATATTTTTTTTGCAGCTCGACGGCTTTTTTAAAATATTCCACGCCTAATAAAGTGGGTTCTCCCCCGTGCCAGATGAATTCGATTCGTTGCTGGGGCTGTGATTGTATGTAATCTTTGATGAGTGTTTCAAGCACTTCATCCTTCATGCGAAAAGCCGATAAATTGAATTTTTTTCCGGGATATAAGGCATCTTTTTCCAAATAATAGCAATAATCGCAGTCCAGATTACACACCGGTCCTACGGTTTTGATCATAACCGAAAACGGACGCTGCAGTTTGTCGCGTTCCTGTTCAAAGAAAAATGAAGCGGTTTGTTTGGTATTGGAATCCATTTATTACTTATCTGCTTTGTTTTCGTCAAAAGTAATAAAAAAACTCCTTGCTTGAGACAAGGAGGTGCACAAGATTGTTCACAGGCCTGTGCTATAAGAGTTAGGTTAGTATATTCCCTTTAATTTACACGATTCAACGGCGGATTACAACATTGGTTTCATTTTTTAATATAAAAAAAGTGAGCTGGCCGGAGATTTCCTGATTTTTCGGTAAAGTTTGAATGATTTGTGGCGAGAAATGTGAGAATATGATCGGAAAAGGCATACCGGATTTTGGAATAATGCCTTTATCGGGTAAACGAATTTGTTCCATTTTCGTAAAGAAGGATATAGTATTATAAAAAAAGAAATAAAAAATGAGAAAGTTTCATATTCCGACAAAAGAAGAAGTACCGGAACGCGACCGGAAAAGATTTTATGTTTTAGAAGAAAATATGGGAAAAGTTCCCAATGTTTATGCTTTTTTGACCCACTCAGAAACGGCATTGGGGAGTTTCCTGGCTTTTAACGGAACGCCTACCGCTTTTTGCGCTCAAGAGGTAGAAATCGTCAGTTTGATTACCAGTCAAATAAACCGTTGCCAGTATTGCCTGAGTGCTCACTCCCTGATGGCCAAAAATACAGGATTGACCAATGAGCAGATTATTGAAATCAGAAAAGGGAACGTGCCTTTCAATCAGAAATGGGATACTTTGGCGAAAATGACTTGCGAAATGGTAAACCGTCATGGCGAAGTGAGACCGGAAACGATAGATCGTTTTTATGAGGCCGGCTATACCGATGCGCATTTGGTGGATTTGGTAATGGTGATTGCCCGGACAATCATAACAAATTATACCAACAATGTGATTCATACTCCGCTTGATTTTCCGGAAGTACCCGTTTTGGTTTGTGATTGCGATTGTGGCAAGTGATTTAAAATAAAGGCCACCGGACTCCGTTTTTTTATTTGTATTCTTAATGGAATATAAAAGGCAGAAGTCTGATGAAACGGCGAAATCTTATTGCTGCCGGGGAGGGAAGGTTATGATTGCTTAATGATGGAAGCCGCTTTGAGCATGCTGACATTCATAAGGAAAATGAAAAAGCCACAGGGCAATCACTCCTGTGGCTTTTGGCTAAATGAGAAAATGATTAATTTAAACAGGTGTCATGATTGCAATACATAAATAGATTATAGACATCCGGTAATTTCAATGTTTCATGGACCAGTTGCTGTAATTCTTTCAACTCCGGAGTATTCAGCGTACAATAAAATCCATGAATGGGCATGCGGAGAAAAATTTTACGTCGGTTGGGGAGGTCACGATTGATCGCCTCGTATTTTGGGCCGTCGATCGATAATATATATTTACGGAATTCCGTCATTTCTTCTTCTGTAAATCGGAAGAAGAGATTTCCGAATTCGAGGTGATAGGTTTTACAATTCGGGCAAAACGAAAGGGAGCCGTTTATAGTTGTATTTAGTGTTTTCATGGTTTAGGCAATGGAAAGGTTTATGCTGTTTTCTTTAATATTTTGCGTTGTGCATAGCGGCTGCATTGTTGGCAAATATCGTATCCTAACATCGCTCCCAAAATAAAATCTTCTTCGGGAGTTAATTCATTCAACGGACGATTGCAGATTATTCGGATCACGCCGATACATTCCTTTTTCCCAAAAAACAAATTAATCCGTTTCGGATTGATTGTGTGGACGTAGTAGGTGATTCCCAGTTTCTCCAAACGTTGCAAAGCAAATGTTTCGTCTTTTTTTTCCAGCGTACACAACACCATACTACGCATTCCCTTTTGTAATTCGTAAATATGGTGTACGAATATTTTCAGATCGCCGGATAAAATGCAGGTGTTGTTCATCGTTTTTGTGTTTATGATTTACGATTTTTGATTTACGGCTGCCATGTTGCTATTCCTTGATTCAAAAATCGTAAATCGGAGTCGTTAAAGACTTTTTTTCAATTCTTCGGTCCAGGCGGTAATCCGGCTTTCGGTTTGATCTGCCTGATTATTTTCATCGATCAGTAATCCCACAAATTCTCCTTTGTTTACTTCAGCCGTTGAAGCATCGTATTCGTAGCCATCTGTTTTTATTGATCCTGCGAATGTGCAACCTGTATTTTGTAGTTTATCGTGGATTGTTCCGACAGCATCACAGAAGGTGTCCCCAAACGAAGCGCCATCCCCGCAGCCGAATAAGGCGACTGTTTTCCCGTTCAGATCGCAGCCTGCCAGTTTGTCCAGAAAATCGTACCAATCGTCTTGCAGATCTCCGGCTCCCCAGGTGGAACTTCCCAAAATAAGGGCTTCATAACCTTCGGCAACTTGTGCATCCGTATTTCCCACATTGTGAACATCCGATTGGGTTACTCCGAGTTTCGAAGCGATTTGTTCCGCGATCGACTCTGTCACTCCTGTTGTCGAACCATAAAATATTCCAGTTTTTTTCATCTTAATGTATGTTTTGAATTAATTACCCTCAAAAGTAGGTGTTCTGTCCATGCAGGAAAATCACCTTTTGTTGGGATTATAAGGGGCGGTTTCGCAAAGAATGGGTAGAGACGCATGCTTATTGCCTGATATTTAGATGAAAATCTATAGCTATGCTTTAGGGGGGCGGGATTAGGGAGGCAGGTGGCGAGTGGATTCAAATCGGTGTTCTTCTGTTCAGACTGTGTATGTTTATGCTCTGCCTGAAAAAATGAGATACAATAAAAAAAGAGTTAGAATAATCTAACTCTTTGATTTAAATTTTGTACTCGAGGCGGGACTTGAACCCGCACAGCCGCAATGGCCACAGGATTTTAAG
>UQTM01000085.1 GCA_900544025.1 uncultured Odoribacter sp. | reverse complement strand
TTATTAATTGTTCGACATATAAATAACATTGCTCTAATTATCGTCTATTGATAAGATCAAGAGAAATAGAAAATCACACACATCTGTAAATCTCATACAACCAATTATCTTTACTTGTTTTCAATAAACTAAAAACGAAAAGCGATCTGCTTTTCGTCAAAAGATATTCATACATAACCAAATGTCTCTTAGCTCTAAACAACCGAAGGGCTATCCCTATCACGGAATAGCCCTTCGGTTTTATAAAAACAAAGCTAAAACATTACTTCTTTTCGCCTTCACATTCCTTTTTACAGGCTTTCTTATCTTTCCCGGATTTCACCGTTTCTTTGGCTTTTCCCTCGTTCATTCCCTTTACCGGGATTTCCAGCTTTTCAATCGCTTTTTTGATCCCTTCCGCACTGTTCTTATCCTCACGGAAAGTCACGGTGATTGTCTGTGCGTCCAGATTTACTTTCAAATCTTTCACGCCCTTCTCAAAAGCAATATTCTTTTCTACTTTCGCTTTGCAGGATTCACAATGCATCGTCGCATCGTACACCACCGTTTTTTCTCCTTTTTTCTGAGCTTGTGCGGACACTGCCACGGACAAACCGATTACCAATATTAAAAAAAATCTCATCGCTTTCATCTCATTATTATTTTAGAGTTAATAAATTCAATAAATATTTATCAGCGCAAAATACACTCTCTCCCCTTTTTTTACAACTATTTCCTATCCAAACCGAACCTGATTCCGATATAAAATTTCCTTCCATGCACGGGCCCCCATATCTTTGAAGAATCGAAATGGCTTCCCCAAGGATCGTCTGCTGCAATAATAGGATTTTTTTGCGTAAAATCCCCGATATTTTCACACCCGGCATAAATACTCCATTTCCGGAAAAATTTACTGATCTGGGCATTCATAATCCGGAAAGAATCGAAATCACCACCGGAATTTTCCGGTCCATTCCCCGGAATCCTTCCCGGCCCGTTAAACTGCGTAGTAAAATCGAACTGCCATTTTTTCAGATTCGTAGCATAGGAAAGATTAAGCAACCCTTTAGAACGGCTTTGTAAAGGTGCACGCAGCAAACGCCCCCCTATAGTCGTCTTCACATCGTTATACCGATAAGCCCCGGTAACATCCAATCGGGGGATCAACTCATACCTCACCTCTACCTGATAACAGTTAGAATAAGAATCTCCATCCAGATTATAGAAATTTACTTTACCGGACTCCGTTTCATTATCTGCTATCACCTGCCGCAGGAAGTCTGTGCGATAATAATCCAGATTGATATTCAGCATTCGGTCGAACACTAAAAACTTCCGGTTGAACTGTACTCCAAAATTCCAGGCTTTTTCCATATCCAATCGTTTCAGTTCTCCCGGATTCTCTGCCAATAAACGCCCATTCACATACATGGGAGAAGCGGAAGCCAACAAATAACTATTGTCTGCCAGCACATTGGCCGTACGATAGCCTAAACCGACCGAAGCCTTCAGCATCGTTAAATCGTTCGGAGCATAAGCGATATGAAAACGGGGCGTCACAAACCCATTGTACAAACTATGATAATCGTAACGCAAACCTCCCATTATCGCCAGCTTATCCCAAAAAATTCCGGTATATTGGAAGAAAACTCCGGTAACACTCTCATCCCGGTCGAAATAGGCCGTTTCTGTCTTTTGTTGTGAGGCTACCAAAAAATCATTGAAAGATTCGTCATAAAAATCATGATTAAAAGAAATTCCGGCAGAATACTGCTGATTTTCATTATTTCCAAAGATCGATTGGAAAATGTAATTGGCAAATATCGTCTTTTGCCGCACACCGAAATTTCGCGCCCCATACCAGGAATCCTGATCGTGGTCGGTGTAGTTCACCAGCAATGCCATACTGGTGTTTTCGTATTCGGGCATTAAATACCCTAATTTCAAAAATCCCTCATAACGGCGGGTTTCTATCCCGATACCATACAAATTCTCTCCCCCGTAATTTCCCCGCATACTCTTCTTAATCCCTTTTTGTCCGCCTAAACGATCCTCGTCCAACAGCTTCCCTCCAAACTGAATATTCCATTTGTCGGTCTTATATTGCCAGCGATTCATCACATTATACTGCGTTTTTCCCGGCATATCGAGAAATCCGTCATGGTTCGCATCATGCTCCATCGTGAGCCAGTCACCATGAATCAGCAGGGCGGTACTCCACTTATCGTTCAATAGCAAACTGGCATTCGCATTAAATTCGATCATCCCTTCACTGCTGTAATACCCGTTTACAAAAATCTTCTCACTGTCTCGGGGCTTTTTATAATCCACGCTGATTTGTCCCGCAATCGCTTCATAACCGTTCACAACCGATCCCATTCCTTTAGAAACAGAGATAGCACTCATCCAAGGGCCCGGTACATAGCTCAAACCGTAAAGAGAGGATACTCCCCGGAAATTAGGTAAATTCTCGGTCATCATCTGTACATACTTTCCGGTCAACCCCAGCAACTGAATTTGTTTCGCCCCTGTCACGGCATCTGCATAAGCCACATCGACAGAAGCATTGGTTGTGAAACTTTCCCCCAGATTACAGCAAGCCGCTTTACACAATTCTTCTCCAGAAATCAATTGTTCCATCAAAGGTCCCCGGGTACTGATGATGGTCGTACTTGCCCGTCCCGTAACTTTCACTTCGTCCAAAGTCTTACCGGAGGTAAGTACCACCTCTATATTTTGTTCGGCAGGCTTCAACTGAAGCGTATCCGATTTATACCCCATATAGCTCACCACAAGCTTATCCGATATGGAATGTCTGACTATTTTAAAAGCCCCGTCCATATCGGTAACTACTCCGTTTTTCGTGCCGAGCCAATAAACATTGGCTCCGGGTATGCCCATTTTTTCCTCCCCGTTTTGTTCCACAACCCGTCCCTTCAATTCCTGGGCACAAACATCCAGACACACCAATGCCAATAAAGCACCACAAATATATTTTATCATTGAATAACAATACGTTTATATAATTATAACTGAAAATAACCGACAGACAAATCTGTCATTCTTAGATCGAATCAGTTATAAATCAACAACGGTAAGTGCATAATAATTCCGGCGAAGGCGGTATATCCGGAATCGTTTCAGGACGCAAAAAATAATGATCTTCTATATCAGACACATAGATGAGACAATCCAAAACCCTTACACCCGGATAAAAAAATACGATATCCGGCAAAGCGCTTTTCACGATTTGTGAAAAACCGGCAACCTGATAAAAATCATGCCGGAAATTTTCCTGATCCTGGGGGCAACACGTTTTTCCCTGGCAAGGCTCTTCCGATCCGCACCGGCAAGTTTTCTCTTGGGGCAACAACTCAACCTGAAGGTATGTGGAATCGCAACAAATACAAGATAATTGCACGATATTCACACCTATTAAAGCTGTGCTTACAATTAAAAGCACCCAAAAACGTAATATCCCGGAAAGCATATTCACCATATTTTGCAAATATACGATTTTCTATTCATTTCCATACACTTCCGATATTTTTTCATCATCTCCTGCCGGCAGGTCACTTGTCTATGCCGAAAAAAAAGTGTACTTTCGGGACAATTTAATCGGCTACAATAACAAGAACATATCATGAAAGTTAAAAAGATTCTTTTATCTGTCTTGGCGATAGTTACACTCTTTTCCTGTTCCCGGAAAGACCAAATGAAAATCAGCGGGGATATTCAAAATGCCAGTAAGCAAAAAGTATATCTGGAACAATTAAACGTAGATCAGTCTGTCGTAGTCGATTCCACCGAAACCAACCGGAAAGGTCAATTCAGTTTTAAAAGGGAAGTGACAACCCCGACCTTTTACAATGTCCGCATCGGTAAAAATGCTTTTGTCACACTACTCGGAGAACCCGATATGCACATTCAGCTAAAAGGGAATCTCGAAGACCTGAACAATAATTACTGGGTAGATGGTTCCGAAGGATCGCTTTGGCTGAAAATGCTGAACTATCAATTAAACCGGACACGGCAAACGATGGACTCCCTGCGAAATGCCTACAACGCTTTACCCGAGGGAAAGGCTTACGATTCGATTCGCGTACACCTTGAAACGGAGTGGGACACGATAACCGGACGGCAAATCAAATTTTCAAAGGATTTTATCTTAAAACATGCCGTTTCTCCGGCTTCCTATTATGCACTTTATCAAAAATTCGATAACGACAACTTTATTCTGACACCGGAAACAAACCTTCATTCTTACAAAATCGTTGCATCTGCCTTAAAGGCTATGTTTCCGGAATCGCAATACACCAAAGCTATTCTAAAACACCTCGACTTAATCAAAAAAAACGACAACATTTTGCGCCTGCAACAGCTTATCGCCAATAGCGAGACGACGTTACCGGAGATCAAGCTGCCTAACAGCGAGGGCGACACCATTGCCTTGAGCTCCTTAAAAGGTAAATTCGTCGTATTGGATTTCTCCGTACTCGGAGGAGCCGATGGCCGGGCCTATGCTGCCGAAATGAAAAAAGTATATGATAAATTCCGGAATAGAGGAGTGCGGATTTATCAGGTATGTCTCGACCAAAATCGCCTGGCATGGCAAAGGTTGGTAAAACAATACAACATTACGTGGGACTGTGTATGGGATGCCGATGCCCTGCAAAGCCGGATCGCCCGCCGCTGGAATATACGTACGGTTCCGGCCAACTTTATCATCAATCCTAAATATGAAATCGTAGGCAAAGACCTGACAGGCAGAAGGCTGGAAGACCGTTTGAACGATCTATTGAAATAAAACAGAGGGGTTATGGGAAAGAAACAGGAAAATAGAAACGTTCCGGCACAAGAAATCTCATTATCTCTACCCAAAGGGAAAAAAATTTACTTTCTTTCAGACGCCCACCTGGGCGCTCCGGTATTGAGTAACAACCGGGAAAGGGAACTCCGGCTGGTAAACTGGCTGGAAGGCATCCGGCAAGATTGTGAAGCTCTTTTTCTACTGGGGGATATATTCGATTTTTGGTTCGAATATAAAAGGTCGGTACCGAAAGGTTATATCCGTTTCCTTGCTAAAATATGTGAATTTACAGATGCCGGTATTCCGGTACATTTTTTCACAGGTAACCATGATATTTGGGCCTTTGATTATTTACCGCAGGAATGTGGTGTTACTCTCCATACAAAAAACGAATTTTTCAATATCAACGGCAAACATTTTCTGATCGGTCACGGGGATGCTCTTAATCCCAAAGATAAAGGATATTTATTTTTATATAATATTTTCCACAACCGCTTTTTACAAAAAGCATTCCGGTGGGTACACCCCGATCTCGGAATCCTGCTGGCCCAAAAATGGTCGTCCCACTCCCGCCTGGAAAACGGGCACATCGAAGCCGATTCGTTCCGGGGAGAGGAACAGGAAGAAATTGTCCGCTTTTGCCGCGATACTTTATCCCGTCGGCACTTTGACTATTTCATTTTCGGGCATCGTCACCTACCTATCGATCTTGCATTAACACCCGGTTCCCACTACATCAATACAGGGGATTGGATCACCTATGACAGCTACGCCGTATTCGACGGAGAAAACCTCGAATTAGTGATACAGAAGCAAAAATAATACACCACTCAAACTTTGGCTTTACAGCGTATTTTACAATAAACATTTTTTAATTTTATTTTACCTTCCCTTTGTATTTATGTAAAAAGAGTTTAACTTGGATAGCCTAATTATTCAAACCAGATGCTATGCTAATTAAAGTCTTTGGCGGAGCGGTAAACGGAATCGAAGCCATTCCGATCACCATAGAAGTGAATATTCTTTGTGGTGCAAAATTTATTATCGTCGGACTGCCCGACAATGCCATCCGCGAAAGCCAGCAGCGCATTGATTCGGCACTCCGTGAAATCGGTTCCCGTATTCCCGGTAAAAGAGTGATCATCAACATGGCTCCTGCCGACGTTAAAAAAGAAGGTTCCGCCTATGACCTGCCTTTGGCTATCGGCATATTGGCAGCTAACGAACAAATACCCTCTTCCGAACTAAAAGAATTTATCATTATGGGAGAATTGTCTCTCGACGGGAAACTCGTTCCGGTGAAAGGGGTACTTCCCATTGCGATCAACGCCCGGAGCGAAGGCTTTAAAAAACTGATCGTCCCCATTGAAAATGCCGACGAAGCCGCAGTTGTAGAAGATATCAGCGTTTACGGGTTTTCACACCTCCGGGAAGTCGTTGGCTTTCTGAAAAAGGAACAACATATTTCTCCCATCCGGTTCGATCCTTTGCAAACAACGGAAAAGGAAGAGCTCACCTTCTACGACTTCAAAGATGTAAAAGGACAGGAAAATGTGAAACGGGCATTGGAAATTGCAGCAGCAGGCTCGCACAACCTGCTTATGGTAGGCAGCCCCGGTGCGGGTAAGACCATGCTGGCACGCCGGTTACCCGGTATCTTACCTCCCATGACCATCGAAGAATCACTGGAAACCACCAAAATACATTCCGTTGCAGGCAAACTGGGACGGCACAACGGTTTGATCACTTCCCGCCCGTTCCGCGCCCCTCATCATACGATATCGGATATCGCCCTGATCGGCGGAGGCGTATTTCCACATCCGGGAGAAATCTCGCTCGCTTCCAACGGAATCTTATTTCTGGATGAACTACCGGAATTTAAGCGCTCTGTCCTTGAAGTCATGCGTCAACCGCTGGAAGATCGGAAAATCACGATCAGCCGGGCCAAATGCTGCGTAGATTATCCCGCCAATTTTATGCTGATCGCCTCCATGAATCCCTGTCCCTGCGGATACTATAATCATCCCACGAAAGAGTGTTCCTGCACAGGATCGATGATACAACGTTATCTGTCAAAAATATCCGGCCCTTTGCTCGACCGCATCGATATGCACATTGAAGTGGTTCCGGTAGAGCTTGACAAAATTACAGGAAACCAGGAAGCGGAAAACAGCCATACCATCCGGGAAAGAGTGATCAAGGCCCGGAATATCCAGACGGAACGCTTCAAGCCCTGGAAAAACATACATTGCAATGCTCAAATGAACTCCACGCTCTTAAAAGAATTCTGTCCATTAGATGAAAAATGTACCGCTTTGCTGAAAATAGCCATGCAGAGATTCGGGCTTTCCGCCCGCGCCTACGATCGGATTATCAAACTGTCGAGAACCATCGCCGACCTGGCCGGGAGCGAAAATATAACGCCCCAGCACATCGCCGAAGCCATTCAATACCGCTCTCTCGACAAAGAATCGTGGGGAAGTTAAACGGATTGCGACTTAAAAGAAAAGAAGAAAAAGGAAAGAAGATTATTATAAATTAAAACCGGGATATTCGATGTTCAAATATCCCGGTTTCTCTATTTTAGAAAAGATAAAATTTTCGATCTCACAAAGAAAAATCCTATATCGAAATCTATAACGACACATTTTCCTCCTTGTTATACCCTGCTCAAAATATCTTCCAAGCCTTCAAAATGATTTTTATAATCTTCAAGGCTACGACGGATTACCTCATAGGCCTCTTCTTTACCATATACATCTGTGATTTCCACTTTATGCTGGCATTCCTCTCCGGGCATATCTTTATAGGTCAGAAAATAATGCCGCATACGATCCACGACCACATGGGGCAACTCCGAAATATCATTATACACGTTATAAGTAGCATCGTGTTTAAGCACTGCTATAATCTTATCGTCCGCCTCATTGCCGTCCAGCATCCGGAACCCGCCGATCGGACGGACACTGGCGATAATATCACCGTGTGCAATAGTTCTTTCGGTCAGAACACAAACATCCAAAGGGTCGCCGTCTCCGGCAATATTCGTCCGGTGGGTTTGCTGCATGCAATATTCCGCCACCAAATCACCACAATAACTTTGCGGGATGAAACCATATAAGGCAGGCACTACATTCGAATATTTTTGAGGACGGTCGATCTTGATATAACCGCTTACCTTATCCAATTCATATTTTACCGTATCGGTCGGGACCATTTCAATAAAGGCCGTCACCACTTCCGGTGCTTGATTCCCCACTTCCAACCCATGCCAGGGGTGAGATTTATACCGTAACCCCATTAAACGAGCTATTGGGTCATTAATTTTATTTCCCATAATCAGATTATTAATTGAAAATGAAACAGAACGTTTCTATTATAAGTTTAGTTTACTTTCTACGTATTCTATTAAAATATGGATGATCTTAATGTGTATTTCCTGAATACGGTCTGAATATCGATGCCAAGGCACAACGATCGATACATCACATTTTTCTGCCATTTGCCCACCGGACTTTCCGGACAATCCGATCACTTTCATCCCTTTCCCATGAGCCGCCTCGATGGCATGCAGGATATTGGCAGAGTTACCGGAAGTGCTGATCGCCAGCAACACATCTCCTGCTTTTCCGTGAGCGTCGATGTATTTGGAAAAAACATATTCAAAACCATAATCATTGGCAATACAGGTGATATGTGAAGGATCTGCAATAGCAATAGCGGGAAGTGCTATCCGGTCGTTACGGAAACGCCCCGTAAATTCCTCGGCAAAGTGCATGGCATCACACAACGATCCTCCATTTCCGCAGCTAAAGACCTTTCCTCCCGCACGGAACATCTCCGCCAGCATTTCTCCCGCCTGTCCCACCTTATCCAAATTAGCGGAATCCGCCACAAAATCGCTCAACACCTGCAAAGCTTCTCCAAAACTATCTTTTATCAAATCCATCCTCTATAACTAAATTTAAAAGCGATCTTCGGTTATTGCTTGTCGGTCTTCCATTCTACCACCCTGCCTCGTCCCTGCTCCAGCATGTGGGCGGGGACTACCGACCGGATTTCCTCACACAATAATTCGATCAGCCTTTGTTTGGTATAATATCTGGAATAAATTACGCTAACTTCGCGTAAAGGTTTATGAGTGCTTAACGCCCTGACCTGCTTTTTCTTGCTTTCGGGCATATACTGCATTGCCAATTCCGGGATCAATGTGAATCCTCCTTCCTTATCGACAATCCGCATCAGGGTTTCCAGCGAATTACTTTCAAATTCGAAAGGCAATCCCTTATGCTGTACACCCGACATCTCACATAAATTAATTACCTGGTCACGGAAACAATGTCCGTCGCCCAGCATCCAAATATCAGAATTAGCGATATCGCTCACTTCGATTTTCTCTTTTTTCAGCAACGCATGGTCCGGATGGGCATAGACGAGCATCTCCTCGTAAAACACAGGGCAACACTGAATCTTCTCGTCCGGATAAGGAGTGACAAAAAGCCCCGCATCGATCAGGTCATGTTTTAAGCGGCGGATAATTTCCTCCGACACCAATTCTTCCACTTCGACCTTTATCGCCGGATATTTCCGAATATAATGCCCGATAAAGATAGGCAGCAGGTAAGGAGCTAAAGTCGGGATAATCCCTATCTTCAAAGTTCCTTCCACCTCTTGCTTATCCTCCCGGATGATCTCTTTAATCCGTTCCGTCGAAGCAAGCGTCAGGCGTGCTTGCTCTACCAATTTAGCCCCGATATCCGTAGGGACGACAGGCTGCCGGGAACGATCGAAGATAATGACTCCCAAATCGTCTTCCAGCTTTTTAATCTGCATACTCAGAGTTGGCTGCGTTACAAAACATTTTTCCGCAGCAGTCGCAAAATGACGATATTCGTCGATAGCAACGATATATTCTAATTGAGTCAGGGTTATCATTCGGTGAATTTTTCCCAAACTTACTCAAAAAAATCTTTCATTTTGCGAAAGAATCCTTTTTTATTCTCCATTTTTTCCGGCTTCAGGAAAGAACGTTCTTTCAATTCTTCTACCACTTTCTTCTCGTCTTTAGAAAGATTTTTAGGAATCCATACATTCACCTTTACCAGTAAATCACCTTTTCCGTATCCATTCACATCCGGCAGCCCCTTCCCTCTTAAACGCAAAATCTTACCCGGCTGCGTACCCGGCTCGATTTTTACCTTCACTTTACCTTCCAATGTAGGAATTTCCACAGAATCACCCAATACGGCCTCAGGGAAACCGACGAAAGTGTTATACAACAAATCGTTGCCGTCACGCACCAATTCTTCGTGCTCTTCCTCCTCGATCAATACGATCAAATCGCCATTCACTCCACCGCGGCGTGCAGCGTTCCCTTTACCGCCTAAAGACAATTGCATCCCGTCGGCAACTCCTGCCGGTATATTCAATGTGATAACTTCTTCAGAAAGCTGTACTCCTTCTCCGTTACAATGGGAACATTTTTCGTTAATAATCTTCCCTTCTCCCTCGCAGGTAGGACAGGTCGAAGTGGTCTGCATAGCCCCTAATATCGTATTCTGTACCCTCGTGATCTGTCCCGTACCTTTACAGGTCGTACACGTAGAAAAAGAAGTCCCGTCTTTCGCTCCTGTTCCGTGACAATGAGTGTCGGCAACATATTTCTTTACCTTGATTTTTTTCTCCACCCCGGTAGCGATCTCCTCCAAGCTCAATTTTACCTTCACCCGAAGATTCGTTCCCCGGTTCACGCGGCGTGCGCTACGTCCGCCGCCACCGAAACCGCCAAAGCCACCGAAACTCCCGAATATATCTCCGAAATGCGAAAAAATATCATCCATACTCATTCCGCCGCCGAAACCGCCGGCTCCTGCTCCTCCTAAACCCGCATGCCCGAATTGATCGTATTTTCTTCGCTTTTCCTCATTGCTCAATACGTCATAAGCTTCTGCAGCTTCTTTGAACTTCTCCTCGGCTTCTTTATTACCGGGATTTTTATCGGGATGATATTGAAGTGCCAATTTACGGTATGCTTTTTTTATCTCTGCAGCATCCGCATTTTTCGATACACCCAGCACTTCATAATAGTCTCTCTTTTCAGCCATTATCGTTATTTATGATTCATGAAAGATTTACGCTTTTTCAGCAAAGCCCAACCTCATTTTGTTTTCACACACAGTAATTATCGCACCTAATAACACAAAGCCCGTGTCGCAAGGATCAACTCCTTAAAACACAAGGCTTATTATTCATACCGCAATCCACATTATTCTCCAACAACTACTTTGGGAAAACGGATCACTTTATCGTTCATCATATATCCTTTTTGGATACAATCTACCACTTTACCTTTCAAATCTTCAGAAGGAGCAGGAATTTTTGTAACTGCTTCCTGTAAATCGGCATCAAAATCAGTATGTAGGCACTCCATTTCCTTTACTCCGTTTTGTGCTAAAAAATCCTTGAAATTGGAATAGATCAACTCTACTCCCTCCCGGAGCGAAGGAACATCGGTCGCTGTTTCCATACTTTTCAATGCCCGCTCAAAGTTATCCATCACCGGAAGAATATTCACCAACAACTGTTCTCCGGCGGTTTTGGTCAATTCCATTTTCTCTTTCAGGGTACGTTTCCGATAATTATCGAACTCTGCCGATAAACGCAAATACTTATCGTTCATCTCGACCAGCCTTTCACCCAGCTCTTCCAGTTTCCCATCTTTATCGTCTCTTTTCGCAGATTTTTCTTTTTTAGATTTTTCTCCGGCAGGTTCCTTAGGAAGTTCTTCCTGCATTTGTTCTTCCACATGCTGCTGCATCTCATCCGCAGTATCTTCCTTTGAATGCTTATCCTTTACTTCTTTAGACATGATATGATATTTTTATTATTATTCTGTTGATAAAGGTTCTACGTAATTATATCCTTCCCGGATACTATAAAAATTGCTAAAGCAAAATTAAACAAAAACCTTGCCAATACCAAAAGCTGCCACAATGCCCAGATTTCATCTGACAGAGTGTCATCTCTTCCGTCATTCTGCTTGTCTGTCTTTATATGCTCCGGGATATTTCATCGCTCAAAGTTTCTCGTGATCAACAAAACTATAATATTCTCCGTGTCCGATAATAATATGATCATAGAGGCGAATATCCAGGAAATCTCCGGCCTCTTTGATCTTTCGGGTGATCATTTCGTCCAGCGTACTGGGATTCAGGATACCCGTCGGATGATTGTGGGCCAAAATGATGAAACAGGCTTTCATATTGATGGCTTTACGGAAAAGAAGCCGGGTATCGATGATCGAATTGTTCATACCGCCTGTCGATAACTTCTCGCTTCCCAAGATATGATTGGAATGTGCCAGGTAAATCACCCATACTTCTTCATGATCCAAATCACACAAAAAAGGGTTGATATAATGATATGCATCCCGGCTCGAACGAATGAACATCGCCTTCTTTTTCACCTCCGGATTACGCCTTCGTCCCAATTCCACAGCAGCGATCACAGAAGAGGCTTTTGCGATTCCAATTCCTTTGTATTGGTTCATCAACTCCCGTACCCCTACTTGTGCCAACTGGTTTAAATCGTCATTGCAATCTTTAAGGATATGCCGGGCAAGATCGAGTGCCGATTCGTTATCTGAACCGGAACGAAGCAAAATTGCCAGCAACTCGTTCGTCGAAAGCATTGACACGCCTTTTTGCAGCAGCTTTTCTCTGGGCCGATCTTCCTCTGCCCAAGATTTCATTGAAAGATATTGTCCACCCATAACATACATTTTAGGTAACAATATAATACTTATTTACGAAATAAAAAAGCATGAAAGAAAGGAGATGAGTTTTTACTCATCTCCTGCAATATTTTTGACAAGACAAACTGATTAAAGCTTATTGACGTGCAGAGCCAGCTTCGATTTCAAATTAGCGGCTTTGTTATCATGAATAACATTCTTTTTCGCTAATTTATCGAGCATAGTAGCAACTTTCGGAAGCAATTCGGAAGCGATCGTTTTATCTGTAGTTGTACGCAACTTTTTCACTGCATTACGAGTGGTTTTTGCATAGTAACGATTGTCTGCTCTTCTTGCTTCAGTTTGTCTGATTCTCTTTTCTGATGATTTATGATTTGCCATCTCTACAAATATAAAAATTCAACTTCTTTAGTAGTCTGTACGGGAATCGAACCCGTGTTACAAGAATGAAAATCTTGCGTCCTAACCCCTAGACGAACAGACCATAGGTCTTTATTGTTTTATTGGTAGTCTGTACGGGAATCGAACCCGTGTTACAAGAATGAAAATCTTGCGTCCTAACCCCTAGACGAACAGACCATCTTTCGCTTAGCGGATGCAAATATACGGCAAATTTGTTTCACACCAAAAAAAATGTCTTTTTTTTTCCATTATTTTCCATCATGCCCCTTAAAGTTCTTATAATGAAATCCTTGTATTTGACAAAAATAAAACGATGTTTACAAATAAATTACTACTTTTGTCACACTTATAAATGAAATTCCTCAATTTTAACGAATAAAAAATGGGTAAACTTTATTTGATCCCAACCCCCGTAGGTAACCTAGAGGATATCACTCTCAGAGCCTTACGTTTATTAAAAGAAGTAGATATCATTCTTGCCGAAGATACCCGGACTACAGCAAAATTATTAAAACATTACGAAATCGATACTCCTTTACTCTCTCATCATAAATTCAACGAACATCAGCAAGTCGATCGGATTGCAGAGCGAATAGAGCGAGGAGAAAATTTAGCTTTGGTAAGCGATGCTGGAACTCCGGGAATTTCCGATCCGGGATTTTTACTGACCAAGACTTGTGTGGAAAGAGGTATAGACACGGAATGTCTGCCCGGAGCAACGGCATTCGTTCCCGCTTTGGTGAACTCCGGATTTCCGTGCGACCGCTTTTGCTTCGAAGGCTTTTTACCTCAGAAGAAAGGACGGCAAAAAAGATTGACAGCACTTGCTGAGGAAACGAGAACGATGATTTTTTACGAATCCCCCTACCGGCTGGTGAAAGCCCTCGATCAAATGTCGGAAATTTTCGGGGAAAACCGCCCGGCCTGCGTCGCCCGGGAAATCAGTAAAATGTTCGAAGAATTCAAACGGGGAAGCCTCAAGGAACTGTCTGCATATTTCACTCAAAAAGGCGTGAAAGGAGAGATCGTAATTTTAGTGGCAGGCAAAGGTTATAACAACGATAAATATCTTTCCATCGAAGAAGAAACCGAGGAGGAAGAGGAATAAACAAAAGCACATCTTTACCTTCATTCAAAAAACAAATAGGGCGGCAAAAAAATTGCCGCCCTATTTTATATAATCCGGACCTAACCAAAGGTACCGATCTTTTCAAGATACTTAAAAATCAAAATTATCCAACTTAATCTGCGCTTTCAACATCACATTCAATTCCAGACTGGCATTCGCATACACCGAAACAGCCTTCCGGACTCCACCCTCCAAAGGAGTGGCA
>UQTM01000084.1 GCA_900544025.1 uncultured Odoribacter sp. | reverse complement strand
CCCAATGCAAAGTTCCTTTCACTTTCCGGTTGCTGGCTTCCGACCCGCTACCGCTACGGGTATCGGGATCATACGTGCAGTGAATTTTCCGGATATTTCCGTTTTCATCTTTATCCACCCCCGTGCATTTCACAATATAGGCTCCTTTCAGACGAACTTCCTGTCCCGGAGTCATCCGGAAGAATTTTTTGGGCGCATCTTCCATAAAGTCATCACGCTCGATATAGAGTTCTTTTGAGAAAGCTACCTTTCTAACTCCTGCATTTTCATCTTCCGGGTTGTTCTCGATCTCCATATATTCTGTTTTATCGGCAGGATAGTTATCGAGTACCACTTTCACCGGATCGATCACTGCCATGACCCTGGGGGCAATCTTATTGAGGTGCTCCCGCACGCAATATTCCAATAAGGCCATATCCACCACGATCTCACGCCGGGCAACCCCGACTTTTTCCGCAAACATGCGAATGGATTCCGGAGTATATCCTCTACGGCGCAATCCGCAAATAGTCGGCATCCGGGGATCATCCCAGCCGGAAACGTATTTCTTCTGTACCAATTCGAGCAGCCTACGCTTGCTCATCACAGTATAGTTCAGATTACGGCGGGCAAATTCAATCTGCCGGGGCCGATATTCCGTATCCGTCAATTGATCTAGAAACCAATTATATAAAGGACGGTGTATTTCAAATTCCAGGGTACAGATCGAATGGGTTATCCCTTCCAGGTAATCACTTTGCCCATGCGTAAAATCGTACATCGGATAAATGCACCACTGGTCTCCGGTCCGGTGATGGCTACAATATATAATACGGTACATAATCGGATCGCGCATCAGCATATTCGGAGCAGCCATATCGATTTTGGCCCGCAAAACCCGCGATCCTTCAGCAAACTCACCGTTTTTCATCCGACGGAACAGGTCGAGGTTTTCCTCTACGCTCCGATTCCGGTAAGGACTGTTCACCCCCGGCTCGGTGATTGTTTTTCTTCCCGCGCTGATTTCTTCCGCAGTCTGGTCATCAACATAAGCCTTCCCCTCCTGAATCATCTGTTCCGCCCAGTCGTACAGTTGTTGGAAATAGTCCGAAGCATAATGGACTTCTCCGTCCCACTGAAACCCCAGCCATTTTATATCATCCTGAATCGCATCCGTAAATTCGACATCTTCTTTCGATGGATTGGTGTCGTCAAAACGCAAATTGCATTTGCCATTATACTTTGCAGCCAAGCCGAAATTCAGACAAATGGATGTGGCATGCCCGATATGCAGATAGCCGTTCGGTTCCGGCGGGAAACGCGTATGTACCCGTCCTCCGTTCTTTCCGGCGGCTATTTCCTCTTCGATGATCTGTTCAATGAAATTCAATGATTTTCCCTCATCTTCGATTTCTACTGCTTGTTGATTTTTATCCATGGGAGTAATTTTTATTTCAATTTAGAGTACAAAAGTAAGTAATTTATGAGAGTTTTAAAAGTTTACGTATATTTGCAGCAATGAAAAAAATTATCTATATAATAATAGCCTGCCTTCTGCCTGCTATCACATTCGGACAGAGTGATTTCGATTATACCGATCCGGCACAGGAAGGAGAAGAACCCGAAACATCCGTTCAGGATTCTACGGCTAAAAATTCGGATATAAAGCACTACCGGATGACGTGGACCTGGGAGCATGAGGGAGTTTACCCCAAACTAATCCCTTTAGATACGATTTTCGACGGCATTTACAATTATAACTACATTTTCAAAAAGAATATCTCCAACACCTATTTAGGTAACTTTCCTTCACCTTACGAATCAAATATCTTTATTACGCGGGAAACCATGGAAGATTTCTATCCGCTCTCAACAGTGAGAGCTTATCTTTTCAAACCCGCCGATGCTTTATTGTTCAATACAACGACTCCTTTTACCCGGCTGCAATATTTCAACGGGGGAGGTCGGGGAAAATCCGAGAATTTTTTGGATATCTGGCACACCCAAAACATCCGCCCTTATTGGAACGCAGGAATCCGGTACAATCTTATTTCCAGCGACGGACGATATATGAACCAAAAATCGAAATCTTATAATTTCTCCTTTTTCAGTTCATTTGAAAAAGAGCGGCTGGCTATATCGTTATTCCTAAACCAGAATGTAGCGCATTTTAATGAAAATGGTGGTATCAAAGACAGGAGCTTCGTTTTAGATTCTACCGACCAGCAAGCGGAAAACATTCCCATTAACCTTACCGGTAGCAATGCCTCCAACAATGTCCGGAATTTTAATTTTTATACCCAGCTACAATATAATATAGGAAATAAAAAGCCGATCCCCGTTGCGGATGCCGATACATCTTATACCTACCCGGCAAAAGCCGTGCTTGCTTTCACGATGGAAGACAATGAACATTGGTATAAAGAGACTACCCCTAATCTCGAATTTTTCCGGCATACATATATGGACAGTGTCAAAACCTATGATCTGGTCGGGAATAAAATTTACAATGTATCCGGAAAATTCGTTGTCAATGAGCATCCCAAATACAAGTACCTGCCGGGAATTTATGCAGGGCTCGATTTCAAATATGAAAAGTACAACCAACGTACGGCCTATGATTCCGTTACCCGGACAGAAAGTTTCGGTACGGATAAATATATGGGCACTTATATCACCGGAGGAATTTTCAATGTGGATACCAATGCCTCGTTCAATTACGATATAGCGGGTTCGCTATGTGTGGTGGGGCATTATGCCGGGAACTTTAAAATATCAGGTTTTTTAGAACAGGCGTTGAAGAAGGATAAGAGTTCTTATCTGCGCGCCGACGCTTTGCTGGAATTACGCAGTGTCGATCCGTTCTTCACGCGGTATGTAGGCAATCACGATATGTGGGTGAACGATTTTAAGGCCGAAAAAACATTAAAAATAGAAGGGAAATATATCAATACCCGCCTTCGGACAGAAATCGGGGCAGGCGTTTCCAATATATTCAGTTATGTGTATTTCGATACGACGGCTATGCCCGTCCAGACAGGAAAAACATTAACCGTTTTCACGGCCTGGGTGAAAGAAGTGTTTAAAGCAGGTAATTTCTATTTCGACCAAAACGTATATATTCAAAAAAACACCCACGAAGATGTGCTTTCTCTTCCTCTGGTATCCGTTTACTCCCACAACTATTATAAGAATTATCTTTTTAAACGGGCTTTGCAACTGCAAATAGGATTCGATCTGTTTTACCATACGAAATTCTATTCCGACAATTACCAGCCCTCTATTATGCAATTTTATAATCAGCGGATGTCTAAAACGGGTAACTATCCGAAATTCGATGTGTTCCTGAGCCTCCGTATCAAAAGAGCCGATATTTTTGCCAAATACGAGCATTTGAATTATGTTCTGAAAAAGAACGGCAATTATTTCAGTGCCTACAACTATCCGATCAATCCGGCTGTGTTTAAATTCGGTATAAAATGGGACTTCTTCGATTAAATTTTTCAATTTAAAAACCCGACAGAAACGCTTTCACAAGCAGAGAAGGGAGATCTGAAATTTGCTCTTTTTCAATTTTTTCCCTATCTTTATGCCATGTTACTAAAAAAAGTAATACCATATCTTGCTGTTCTTCTATGTATAAGTTGCCAGAAGATAGATAATGACTCTCCGCAATTCGTCATCCCGGAGCCTTCTTCGTTGGAAAAGATTTTAGCAAAGGGTACTCTGGATATTTCCACTTTCTATAACACTACCGATTATTACATATATCAAGGAATCACCCGCGGGTTTCATTACGAGCTGGCAAAAGACTTTGCCGATTATTTAGGTGTAAAGCTCAGAATCGCAGAAGTCAATAACGACATCGACAGCGCCATCAACCGTCTGCAACGGGATAAATACGATTTGATAGCCGTAAGCCTGACGCAGACTCCGGCGCGGGAAAAGCAGCTTAATTTTACAAAGCCTTTCTTCCAGACGGACGAAGTGTTGGTTCAGAATGTAAACAACGCTCCGATCAGGAACTTATCCGAGCTGGACGGAAAAGAAATTTTCATTCAAAAGAATGCTCCCTATAAAGAGGTTTTGCAACACATACAAGATTCCCTCAATATCCAAATTTATGTGACGGAGGTCGGTAATTATTCGCATGAGGACTTGCTTCACCTGGTGGAGACAGGAGAGATCGGCTATACGATTATCGATAAAAACATAGCCAGGGCTTCCAGCTCGTCTATGAAAAATATCGATTATTCCGTTAAACTGAAAGACAGTATTTCCGTATCGTGGGCAACGAATCCGAAAGCCACCCTATTAACGGAAGAACTCAATAAATGGCTGATTACCATACGAAAAAACGGAAAATTAAATTACCTGTATAAAAGATATTTTGAAAGGCCGCAAATCGCCCCAGGACATAAATCCAAATATGCCATGCTAAAAAAGGGGGATATATCCGTTTTCGATCCTTTGTTGAAAAAGGAGAGTAAACGCCTGAACTGGGATTGGAAATTATTAGCAGCCATCGTTTACACAGAATCGAATTTTAATCCGGAAGCCGAATCGGAGGTCGGCGCTTACGGCCTGATGCAAATTATCCCGGAAACGGCCAATAATTTTAACGTATCAGATTATTTCTCACCCGACAGTAATGTATATGCAGGCGTTCAGTATTTAAAATATCTCGATAATTTTTTCACCGGCAGAGCCGTCGATTCCACCGAAAAGATAAAATTCATCCTGGCCTCTTATAATGCAGGTGCAGGACACGTGCTCGATGCTATGCGACTGGCCAAGAAATACAATAAAGACCCGAACAAATGGGATAACAATGTAGATTTTTTCATCTTAAATAAAAACAAACCGGAATATTACCGGGATTCCCTCTCTAAAAACGGTTATTGCAATGGCGGACAAACGTATAAATATGTGCAACGGGTTTTAGATACCTATCACAACTACAAGCATATGGAGCAATAAGAGAAAAAAGAAAAAAACGTTTTTACGAATATTGGCTAACTCTATTTTTTTATATATCTTCGCAGTATCAATTTTAATTTTTTTTTAAGAGTTTAATCTCATGCCTTACAGAAGATTACCTAATACAGACGCGGCGAGGATCAGGGCATTAAAAGCAGCCCTGAGGAAAGGGCAACAACAAGAAATCGACACAATTGCTTATCCCTTTGCTTTAAAACAAAAGATAGAGTTCTTTCTACCTAAATTGGAGTTGGCTATTACCAATTCGAAAATGGCAAGAGAAAAACAATTCGACAATAGCCAAAAGTTCGCCGAATATACTAAAAAAGCACGTTTATATATTTCACATTTTATTCAAGTTCTTAATTTTTGTATTGCAAGAGGAGAATTAAAATCGTCTGCCCGTACATTTTACGGTTTAGAGGAAAACAATTCAAAAGTCCCGCCTTTATTAACCGAACAGGATCTTTTGCAATGGGGTGAAAAAGTGATCACCGGGGAACAAAACCGTTTAAGCAACGGGGGAGGCAATCCGATCTATTGTCCTTCTATCGCTTTGGTAAAGGTGAATTACGAAAATTTCAAAGAAAATTACACACGCCAAAAACAATTTCAAAATAATTCAGCCCGCGAAAGCAGCAATGTAGCTCAATACCGGGACGAAGCCGACGCCTTGATCCTCGAAATCTGGAACGAAGTAGAGCGTTATTTTGAAGCGGTAAAAGACGAAGAAGAAAAAAGATATATGTGCGAAGAATACGGTTTGATATATGTATTCCGCCGGGGAGAAAAAGAAAAGATCAGAAGAAAGAAAGACGCGGAAAGCATTACTCTAAAGTTATTCTGACCTCCGGAGTGTCCATCCGCCCCTTATCCTCCACAGCATCCGCTGCCCGTGTTCCGGCCCTGAGCAGGCTTGGAACATTTTTCTTTTAAGGGACAACCGGCACAAGAACTGCAATCTTTTCCTCTTTTCAGCCCACGCAATTTTTTACGAAGATAGTAAATAGCCCCGCCTATCGCGAATAAAATAATAATATATACGATGATCGTCTGTATCATAAATCCTCCGTTTTAAAGGCTGAAAGCATTTTTCACCCGTCCACGTTCGATATCCCACTCACCAGAAATTTAAAATAAAGTACGTTACTCCATTTCTTTCCCTACTTTCTCCTTTCCGTTAAGCCAGGCTACAAGTTAGAGCGCCTGCCCAATCTGATATACGCAGAACGAAACGACCCAGGCTAAGGCGGTGGTATAAAAAACGGTAAAAATAGCCCATTTCCAGCCCGCTTCTTTACGTATTGCAGCAATAGCCGCCATACAAGGGAAATAAATCAAGATAAAGAGCATGAAAGTATAAGCCACCAAAGGGGTGAAGACTTTTTCACCTGCCGTATTCTCTTGCTGGCGAATATTTTCGATCAAACTCTGAGACGATTCGTCCACCTCACCATCGACATGGTAGAGAATCCCCATCGAACTAACCACAATTTCTTTAGCAGCCAGACCGGTGATAATGCTAACCCCCATTTTCCAGTCGAATCCCAAAGGTTCGATAACAGGTTCGATCCCTTTACCCAGTCTGCCGATATACGAATTTTCAAGATGCACAGCCGGATCCATCGCTTCGTCCCGCAACGGATAGTATCCCAATGCCCAAATCAATACCGAAGCAAACAGAATGATCGTTCCCATTTTCTTCAAATATTGTACGGCTTTACTCCACATGTGTATAATCGTATTCCGCGTGGTCGGCATCCGGTAAGGAGGCAATTCCATCACAAAGGGTACGGACGATTTCGAGAATACGGTTTTTTTCAGTAAAATAGAAGTCAGTATGGCCAACAATATCCCGACTAAATAAACCGATAGCAATACCAATCCCTGATTTTTTTCGAAAAAAGCGGATACTAACAAGATATAGACCGGCAAGCGGGCACTGCAAGACATAAACGGAACGATCAGCATTGTCATAATCCGGTCACGACGGCTTTCCAGCGTCCGGGTGGCCATAATCGCAGGTACGTTACATCCAAATCCGATCAGCAAGGGGATAAAAGATTTTCCATGCAAACCGATTTTATGCATCAGCCTGTCCATAATGAAAGCGGCACGCGCCATATATCCGGTGTCTTCCATCAATGAAATAAAAAAGAACAGGATTAAAATATTGGGCAAGAACACAATCACCCCTCCGACACCCGCAATAATTCCATCCACCAATAAATCGTTCAAAGGTCCGGCAGGCATACTGTCCGCTATCCAGCTTCCCAGGCTTCCCACTCCCGCCTCTATCCATTCCATAGGGTAAGTGCCTAAAGAAAACGTCGCCTGGAACATGAGCCACATAAAAAACAATAAAAACGGGAATCCCAGCCACTGATGAGTAAGTAAGGCATCGATCGCACGGGTTAATTGCCGGTTGTCCTTATCGCCTGTTTTTAACGTTTCCTGCAAAGCACCCCGGATAAATCCGTATTTGGCATTGGTTATAATTGTCCGGGTATCTTCTTTATAAGATTTCTCCAGACGTTGTATTTCTTTTTGAGAAACCTCCAATATCCGTTCATAGTTAGGTACATCCTCCAACAGGTCTTTGGTAAGGCGGTCGTCCTCCAGCAATTTGATCGCCACATAGCGGGGAGCCAATTCATCGGTAATCCCTTTATTGGGAGTAACTTCCATTTTAACTCTCGAAATAGCCTCTTCAATCTCGGCCCCGTAATTAATGTGTACATGCCGCACTTCTTTGGCCTGCCCCTCGAATACCTCGATAATTTTATCCAATACGTCGCTGATCCCAATCCCTTTGGAAGCGGTGGTCGGCACGATCGGAATTCCTAATAATTGTCCCAGGTATCCATAATCCAGCTGAGCTCCCTCACCGGTAAGCTCGTCATACATGTTCAATGCCATCACCACCCCGACATTCATATCGATCAGCTGGGTAGTCAAAAACAAATTCCTTTCCAAACAAGAAGCATCCACGACATTCAACACCAAATCGGGATGGCGTTCCGTGATGTATTTGCGAACATATATTTCTTCCGGGGTATATTCTGTAATGGAATAAGTTCCGGGCAAGTCTATCAGATTGATCGTATAGCCGTTATGACGGAAAACTCCCTGTTTGGCGTCGACGGTCACTCCGCCATAATTTCCAACCTTTTCCCGTAATCCAGTAGCACGGTTAAAAAACGACGTTTTACCGCTATTAGGGTTTCCGACCAAAGCAATATTTATTGTCTTCGACCGCTCGGTAATCACCCTGGCAATATCTTCCTCGGTAAATGTTCCGTTATAACCTTCTCTTTCTTCCAGGGAAATATTTACCACTTCAATTAAACGCGCTTCACTACGCCTCAGGGATATATGGCTATCCATGAGCTTATATTCTATGGGATCCCTCAAAGGAGCATTTTTAATAACCGTCACCTTCTCCCCCTTTACGAATCCCATTTCAACAATCCGGTTACGAAAACTCCCGTGTCCATGCACTTTCACGATCACGCACTCTTCCCCGGTCGGAATATCGGATAAGCGTTTATATTGATTTTCCATGCTATTTTTTAGATTTGTCTGCAAAGATAATCATTATCCCATAAAGTTATCCTCCCCAATAATAAGGAAACAGAAGTTGAAAATCACCAAAAATAAGGAGAATAAAACTACTTCCCTGAAAAGATATTGTCCCTTTCAAGGAAGATTGAATTTATTCTTTTTCCCCGTTATTTATTTTTCTTGAATAATTGCCGGATCACTTTACCCAATCCGTCGATTCCATCCAAATAGTTCACCATGGAAATGCTGCGGAAAGTGCTCATATCTTCTTCCATCCCCAATTGCAGCGGATAAATCAGGATACAGTTGATCGTATTGAAATACTTGTTCAAATAGGTCGGCACATAGGCCATGTGCCGCGAATAGGAAGGATAGTCCGGACGACTCATTACAATGATCAGGCCATCGTCTTCTTTAATTTCCCTGCCCACTTCCGCAAAATTATCCCAATTTGTAAACTCCCTGAATTCCGCATTGATCGTATGTTTTGCATGTACTTCTTTTAAGATTTGAAGCACATTCCGATGGCCATGGAAAACCATTTTCGTCCCTATATTTTTCCCAATGTTCCAGATGCTGACTAACCAATAAGGGAATCCCACCTCTTTTTCCGCTCCTTCCGGAATAATAAGCATGTAGCGTTTTATCGTGGACATGGGCTGCATCGGGCGGTATGCCAGGGTTGTCGTTGCACATTTGGAAAGTACTTCTTCGGTCAGTTTTCCTAAGAATGTATCGGAAATATCTTTCTGGGTACGCAAACCGATCACAATATCCGTAATCCTGTGCTCTTTGGCAACGTTCCGGATGCCATTCACAATATTCAGGTCGTAGCGCAATACGGGCTCAATCCGGTGATCTGTAGCTGCAGCCACTTTTACCGCCGTATCCAACAATCTCCGGCAGGCTTTCTCCGCCGTAGGATCGGTATTATCCGATTTTACAATACTCACCCCCACCATTTGAGCTTTATTCCGCCTGGATTTGATCGCCATTCCCAAATCGATCAATTCTTTTACGGTTTCCGACCGGCTTAAAGCGATCAAAATCCGTTCCTCCTCATCCGCATTATCTCCGATCGAATCTTCTGTCATCTCGGCCAAGGCTATGTTTTGCGCCCCTTTTTGGGTGGCAAAAGAAGCTATGGTACAAGTAAACAAAATCATAATAATCGTACCGTTCAAAACATCTTCATTCAATAACCGGATAGGTTCTCCCGTCGGAGTAGTACCTACGATCACTTCATAACCGATCAGCACGGCAGCCAGTGTGGCGGCAGCCTGCGCATTACTCAACCCGAACAATAAATATCCCTCATCCCGTGTCAGTTTAAAACTTTTCTCGGTCAGCCAGGCAGCCAAAAATTTCGCCACAGTCGCCACTACCGTCATCACAACAGCCACTAAAACGGCATGCCAGCCTGCCGTAAAAGCCCGAAAATCGACCAACATTCCCACTCCGATCAAAAAGAACGGAATGAAAATAGCATTTCCCACAAAATCGATCCGATTCAATAAGGCCGAAGTATTAGGAATCAGGCGGTTTAAGGCAAGTCCCGCCAAGAACGCTCCGATGATCGCTTCAAGCCCGGCAGCCTCGGCCAAAAAAGATGCCAGAAACACCAAAGCCAATACGAAAATATATTGCCCCACCGAATCATGATAACGCTTGAAAAACCAACGCCCAAAAATAGGAAATATCATCGTTACGATAAATACGAACAAAGCACCCGAAATTCCGAGTTTTATCCAAAAGCCGGAGTCGATCTCCCCATTGGACATCCCCACGACGACAGCCAATACCAACAATGCCAGAATACATGTTATTACCGTACCACCGATAGCAATGCTGACCACCCTGCTTTTGGTAATGCCGTATTTACTGACAATCGGATAAGTGATCAATGTGTGAGAAGCATACATACTGGCCAATAGAATCGAAGTAGGCCAGGAGAAGCCCAGAATATAGATTCCGGTTACGATTCCCAATATCATCGGGATTAAAAAAGTATATAATCCGAATACCGTTGTCTTCCCTGAATTTTTCTTTAAATCGGCCATGTCTATTTCCAGCCCGGCAATAAACATGATATATAGCAAACCCACCGTACCGAACAACTCTATGCTGCTATCCCTCGCCATGATATATAAACCGTTAGGGCCCAACAATGCTCCCGCAAGAATCAATCCGATCAATTCCGGTATCTTAAAGCGATGCAAAATAATAGGCGCCAGTAAAATCACAAATAAGATTACCGAAAATATCAAAACCGGATTTGTCAATGGTAAGTTCAGTATATCTGATAGCATAGGCACGTAATTAATAAATTGATAAATGTCGGATTTTCGACAAATTTATAAAATTTAAGATTACTGTCAAAGCGTAGGAAACACAATACTTTCATTGCACAAACAAAAAAAAGAGCCTTTATTCAAGGCTCTTTTTCATATCGCATATTTATAATTCAATCTTCATAACGAACAATGGTTTGTTCGCGGTCGGGACCTACAGAGACGATCTTTACCGGAACCCCCAATTCTTCCTCCAGGAAAGACAGGTAAGCATTGAATTCTTCCGGAAATTCATCTTCCGAAGTCATTTTTGTCATATCCATTTTCCAACCCGGCATTTCAACATACACAGGCTCTACTTCCTCGCAAATGTCGAATGGAAATTCATCGGTTTCTTTTCCATCGATCTTGTAAGCGACACAGGCTTTAATCGTCTCGAAACTATCCAGCACATCACTTTTCATCATGATTAATTGAGTTACCCCATCGATCATAATGGCATATTTCAAGGCAACCAGGTCAATCCAGCCACAACGACGCTTACGTCCGGTTACAGAGCCGAATTCACGCCCCAGAGAACACATTTTATCTCCTGTTTCATCTTTCAGTTCGGTAGGAAACGGACCGGCTCCGACACGAGTGCAATAAGCCTTAAAGATGCCATATACTTCTCCGATCTTCGAAGGAGCGATTCCCAATCCCGTACAAGCTCCCGCACAAATTGTGTTAGACGAGGTTACAAAGGGATAAGAGCCAAAATCAACGTCGAGCATGGTTCCCTGTGCCCCTTCCGCCAATACGGATTTTCCTTCTTTCAACATGTTATTGATAACGTGCTCGCTATCGATCAGACGGAATTTCTTTAAAAATTCAATCGCTTCAAACCATTCTTTTTCAAGAGCAGTAATATCGTACTCATAATTCAAAGCCCGGAGGATCGCCTCGTGTTTGGCTTTGGCAATTTTATATTTTTCATCGAAATTCAATAATATATCTCCCACTCTCAAACCGTTCCGGCTCACTTTATCCGTATAAGTCGGCCCGATACCTTTTCCCGTGGTTCCGATCTTCGCATCTCCTTTTGCGGCTTCATAAGCAGCATCCAGCATCCGGTGAGTCGGCAAAATCAAATGTGCTTTCTTGGAAACACAAAGCTGTTTGGTCAAATCGTGCCCGCTGGCAGCCAATCCCTCAGCCTCTTGTTTAAACAAAATCGGGTCGAGCACTACTCCGTTCCCGATTATATTGGTTTTTCCTCCCTGAAAAATTCCCGACGGAATAGAACGGAGCACGTATTTTTGTCCTTCAAATTCCAAGGTATGCCCAGCATTCGGACCTCCCTGGAAACGAGTTACCACATCGTAACCAGGAGTAAGTACATCCACCACTTTACCTTTCCCTTCGTCGCCCCATTGCAAGCCAAGTAACACATCTACTTTCATCTGTATCATTTTTAATTTCAACCCTTGCAATCCATTTATTACAAAAGCCCTATGTTCATTTTATTTCATAACAATAGTTCCCCAAGAGCCATTCCGGGAAAACGAAAACGTACAAAGTTAATACTTTTAGAGAGAATTCTTGTCAATATTTCCTGTTTTTAATTTACAGGATTTACACAAGCCATATACATATAACATGTGGTGATGCACGGAAAAGTTATACTCGTCTTCGATATGCCCGACGATTTCTTCCAGCCTGGAGTCAAAAAACTCCTCTACCCGCCCGCATACCTGGCAAATCAGATGCTCGTGGTGGCGGTTATTATAAGCTTTTTCATAGTGGGCTATATTGTTTCCGAACTGATGTTTCAGCACCAGCTTACAGTCGAGCAAAAGGTCTATCGTATTGTATAGCGTAGCCCGGCTCACCCGGTAATTTTTATCCTTCATCGATACAAAAAGGGATTCTATGTCGAAATGTCCGGAATGAGAATAAATTTCATCTAATATCGCATACCGTTCCGGCGTTTTACGGTGTCCCCTCTCCTGCAAATAATTAGTAAAAATATCTTTTACTGTTTCTTTCACCTTTTCCATAATCCAAGCGATTTCACCGCTATACATGTTAAACAATGATATTCCTTAAACGATCATACTTCCGTTTTTTCAACTTTTTTCTTCATTTTCCACTCTTGTCACCGTTTCTACCCCTTTCATTTTGGTCAGTCTCGATAACAGACTATTCAGGTCGGCAGTATTGTGCACATAAAGATGAATGATCCCTTCAAAAATTCCGTCCTTCGCTTCGAAATGCACCATTCGCATGTTTACTTTCCTCTCTTTCGAAATTACAGCCGTAATATCGCTGACAATTCCGGGAGCATCGAGCCCGGTGAGTTTAATGATCGCTAAAAACGACATTAATTTATGACTTACCCATTTTACGGGAACAATTTTATCTCCAAAGCTGGACATCAGGCGTATCGCCTCCGGACACGAGCGTTTGTGGACGGTTACTTTCGTTCCGGCTATATTCATACCCACGACATCATCCCCCGGAATGGGATTACAACACGGGGCGATCATAAAGTCGGAATCCGTATCGATCGGCAAATTTTTTTCTGTCTTTTTACCGGCCTCGTCTTTTCCCGGAAACAAAAATTGCAGTTTCCAGTATTTTACAAATTTATTCTCCGATTTTTTCTTGAGCACTTTCTCTATGTCCTCGAAAGTGATCGTGCTTTTGGCAAGTTCCACATACAGGTCATCTTTCGTCAGCCTATAATTGCTCAATACCTTTTTCAAAGGCTCTGAGGTCGGGGGAAGTTCCAGTTTTTTTATAAATTCATCGAATAAGTGTATCCCTTTACGGATTTGTTCTTTTTTATCCTTTTTAAATACGGCATTGATATGGCTTTTCGCTTTTGCTGTCACCACAAATTCCAACCATTCTTTTTGAGGCCTTTGTTTATCGCTGGTCAAAATTTCCACCTGATCGCCGCTATACAATTTTTGGCTCATAGGTACGAGCTTATGATTCACTTTCGCCCCGATACAAGTGTTTCCGATCTCGGTGTGAATGTCATAGGCAAAATCAAGAGCAGTAGCACCTTTGGGCAATGTCCGCATAAAACCTTTCGGAGTGAATACCCGGATTTCTTTTGCGAAAAGGTTGAGTTTGAATTCATCTAAAAATTCCAGAGCCGTAGCGTCCGGCTGGTCCAGTATTTCCTTGATTCCCGCCAGCCAGCGATCTAATTCGGAACTTTCCCCTTCGCCTTTGTATTTCCAATGGGCGGCAAAACCTTTTTCCGCAATTTCGTCCATGCGTTCAGAACGAATCTGCACTTCAAACCATTGTCCGCCCGGCCCCATCACAGTTAAATGAAGTGCCTCATATCCATTGGCTTTCGGCACACTCACCCAGTCGCGAATCCGTTCCGGCTTGGGACTATATAAATCGGTTATCAGAGAATATATGTTCCAACATTGCCATTTTTCCGGCTGCCCTGCTTTCGGTTTAAAAACGATTCTGACCGCCAACAGATCGTATATCTCATCGAAACTGATGTTCCGCCTCTGCATTTTCATCCACACGGAATACACGCTTTTTGTCCGGGCCGTTATGGTGTATTCATATCCATTTTCATCCAGGCTTCTTTGGATCGGCTTGATAAATTCCTCGAATAAAGCGGAGAATTGCCGTTCATAGGCTGCGATCTTCTGGTCGATCACATTATATTCTTCCGGATGCTCGTATTTCATGCTCAAATCTTCCAATTCGGTTTTGATGGCATGAAGTCCCATCCGGTGGGCTAAAGGCGCATATATATATAAAGTTTCACTCGCTATTTTTACCTGCTTGTGTTCGGGCATCGATGCCAGCGTCCGCATATTATGGAGCCGGTCGGCGATTTTAATCAGGATTACCCGGACATCGTCCGCCAAGGTCAGAATCATTTTGCGGAAGCTTTCCG
>UQTM01000083.1 GCA_900544025.1 uncultured Odoribacter sp. | reverse complement strand
ATCGCGGCATTGCAGGGAATGCTGGCCAACGACGGCCTGACCGGGGAGGGATTGCCGGTCGATACATTCCGGGTGGGGATTACGCCCGGGGCGTTTTGCTTTAAATAAAGGCCGGAAGGAAGCGTGTTTATTTAGCCGGATCGGTCGGATCGGTGTTTACCGCCCGCCGATAAAAACAATCGTTGGAGATTTGTTATTTTATGGAGAGAATATATTGAAAAAGCTGCCCGGAATCAGGCAGCTTTTTTTATCGGAAGCCGGTATTTTTCTGTTTCTTACCGAATACCGGAAACATAAGTCAAATTGTCGAGGCATACGTATTTCGGAGTATTTACGCCATATTCGCCCTTATCGGAAGAATCGAAGGTGATGGTTACCTTGTTCACGCTTCCCAAAGATTGCAAATCTACTTTTGTCCAGGCGTTGCAGATATAAGTTTTCCCGTCCCGGTAATCGGCAAGGTAAAACTCTACTGTTTTTCCGACTTCTCCCGCTACGTTATACCCGGTGAAAATCACTTTAAACCAATCGCCTTCTTCGAATTGTTTGGCATTGGAATCGCCTTCTTTTACACTTAGGGCTGCATAGGTGCTGTTATTGACCATAACGCTTTTCACTTTGTAGGACTGGTCGCTGATGAATTGGAAATTGGTCGGCGAATCGTAAGAATCGTAAGCGAGGGCGAAAGTCTGCGATTGGTCGGCGCCGCCTGAAGCATATACGCTGTATTGATTTATCAATCCCGGAGTAGTACGGTCTGTTAGACGGGAATAGCTGAAACCTTCCCAGTATGCACCGTAAGAAGATACGGTATAATTGTTCGAGAAGCGGATGCCTTTTTCCTGATATTCCAGATTATTGACAAATCCGGTATCGGGGATCGTTACGTTTTCAAAATCGATCACGCTTAAAATTTCGTTATCGTCTCCGTCGTTATCGTCGCTACAGGAAGCGAAACTCAATACTGTGCCGACGGCCAGCAAAAAATAAAGAAATCTGAATTTTTTCATTTTAGTTCATCAATTTAATTAGTTATCTTTTATGAAGTTTTGAATATCGGGCCGGCTGTTTTTTATCGTAATATTTTTGCCGTATTTTATTTAGAATCCCTAAATATAAGGATTGCTTTAGCCTGCCTTATTTAAAAATTACTCATTAATAGGGATTTCACAATTTATTTTCCTGCTCTATCTTTGTAATGTAGAAAGAGAGAACGTTTTATTGATTAATATTTATAGTTGCTGAGTCACAGGTTTTAGCCGGCCTGTGGCTTTTTTTTGTCGTTAAAAAATAAAACACCGGACAGGATGCGGATTTCCGGTCCTTCAAACTTCAATCGTATATCCCCGATATCGTATGGCCACATGATACCATATCTTCATACACCAATCGCCGTTTTCCGGTGCTTCAACAGTACAGTTATTATATAAATCGTGCAGATGCCGCTCTTAATCCTCGAAGTGCGGACGATTGCCAATACTGGCAGGTCTTCTGACTTGCTTCCGTTTCCAACGCCTTCCCGTCGTGTTTCAGACAGTGGCAGGAGAATGAGTCGGTAACGATAGAATGAAGCTCACAGCAGCGGGCCTGTCCGGGATTTTCACCCGATTCCCTTTTGATCTCCCATGCCGGATAGCAGAAGGAGAAACCAGTATGCGGCAAAAGTATAAAATATATTCACCATTTGAAAAATAGGGGAAAAGAAATTATAATTTAATTCCGGTTACAACGTTTGAGTGTTTTTTATCGGTGGAATTGTAAGGGAAAGCCTGTATTCTTTTTAATTTTGCAAACCTAAAAGTCATGTTATGTCCCGGAATACCGATATTCAGGAATTATCCAATTTTTTACTTGATTTCGCAACCACTTTAATGGCGGTGGGAAGCCATACGTCCAGAGTGGTCAGAAATGTCACCCGTATAGCCGATTCTTTCGGATATGGCGTGGATATGACTGTTTTCCAGCGGAATATTACCATGACGATCAAGCACCGGGACGATTATTCGATCCGCCGCACTTATGTGAGGCGGATTCCGGCAGCCGCCCTGAATTTTCGGACGATTTCCGATCTCAGTTCCCTGAGCTGGGATGCTTATGACCATCATCTGGAACTTGCCGAAATGCAGAAACGGTATAGCCAGATCATTACCCGGCCTCCCTTGTCCCGTTGGCTGGTGCTGATTCTGGTGGCTTTTGCGAATGCCGCTTTTTGCCGCTTGTTCGGGGGCGATTCGATGGCTATGGGGCTGGTGTGGCTTGCCACCCTGGTCGGGTTTTTTTTTGGGCGTGCAAATAATGTGAGGCAGGAGTTGCTGAAAAGGCATGTGAACCACATGGTCGTGTTTGTGGTTTGCTCGTTTATCGCTTCGCTGATCGCCGGGCTGGGATTCCGTTACCATTTGGGTACTACCGAAGACATTGCTTTGGGTACGAGCGTTTTGTTCCTGATTCCCGGAGTACCTTTGATCAATTCGATTATCGATATATTGGAAGGGCATGTATTGGTGGGTTGGTCGCGGGTGATCAATGCCTTTATTTTAATTATTTGCATAGCTTTAGGCCTGTCGATGACTTTACTGATTTTAGGGAAAGAAGTGATATGAATGTAGAATTTTGGATATCCGTATTGTTGGACGGGGTGGCGGCGGCCATTGCCGCCATAGGGTTTGCCGTTATTTCAAATCCTCCGCGCCGGGCTGTTTTGATTGCGGCTTTGTTGGCGGCGGTCGGGCATGCCTGCCGTTTTTATTTATTGCAGCGTACGCCTTTCGACCTGACGTCTTCCACTTTGTTCGCTTCTTTCACTATCGGAATGCTGAGCATGATGTTTGCCAAGATCATCCATTGCCCGGCGGAGGTGTTCTCTTTTCCCGCCTTATTGCCTATGATTCCCGGCATGTATGCCTATAAAACCATTTTAGGGTTGATCCGCTTTATGAAAACGGAGGACGATGCCGTGTTGCAGCTATTGGTTGCCGAGATATTCCGGAACGGGCTGACGACGATTTTTGTGCTTTTCGCTTTGGTGATCGGAGTGTCGTTACCTTTGTTTATCTTTTATAAGCAGTCTTTTATGATGACCCGCTTGCTGCAAATCAAAAAAAGGATCGGGTAATAAAATAAAGAAGAGCCAGAACGGGCTCTTGCTTATAAATTTCTGAATTTGGGGTTATTTTCTCTTTTGACGGCGATACATTCCATTTCTATCAGCCAGCCGGGGCGGCATACCGGGGCAAGTACGATGATTTTGGGAACGTTGGGAAATTGCCGGTCGAATAAAGGCTGCACGGTGTGATAATCGGCAATGTCCCGCAGGTAAACAATGATTTGCGCCATATCCGTGAAATCACTTCCGGCTTCTTTCAATAAGGCTTCTACATTTTCCCAGGTACGGTGAACCTGTTTTACGATATCTCCCGGCGATACGATTTCGCCGTGCTTGTCTATGCTGGCCGTACCCGAAATGAAAATATGTTTCCGGTCGCCGTATGTCACGGCCGTACCCCGTTCGAAAGTCACCCCGTATTCGTAGGTCGGGTTGAGGTGTTCTTTGGCGTATAAATACTGTATCTGTCCGGATTCCAATCCTTTGACGGCATAGGTGTCTAAAAGTACGTTCACTTCCGGAGCCGCCGGATAGCCTGAGATTCCGGTGCTGGCGATGTAGTGGGTGTTTTCCGTCAAGCCTGCTTTTATGAAGTCTTCCCGCCGGGCTTCGACCACACCTCCGTAGTTTACATCGACATCCCTCACGAAAAACCAGGTACGTATGCAGTTGTTTGCCAGCGTACATTGCCGGTCGTGAAGGATTTGGGAGTACCGGGCGAGCAGCGTATGCGTTTCCGTTTCGGAATCGCTTTCCGGGGATTGCAGGCTGGCGGAGAAAAGATGGCTGTAACCGTTGTGAGTGGCGGCAGTCATTTCTCCTTTGGATATATTCATATCGGTTTGCAACCAGAGCCATAAGCCTACTTTGCTACCGTCGAGAGGGGATTGCTGTACGGCGGAATAACTTTCCGGCGTTTCTCCCTCTAAAGCTCGATACAGAATGGAAATCTGATTGGTAATATCACTTAGAAAATAACGCTTGAAAATAACCTTCGCCCGATTACCCCATTCCGAAGCAATTAAGTGTTCCGAAGCTTTGTGCAAATTGTCCAGCTGTGCGGAAAAATCTCCTTTACCCGCTTCGGGCAATAGCATCACATGGTATTCCGAGATGCCTTCGGGGGTTTCGAAGTGACTTAACTGGGCTTTAACTCGCCAGAGGGGATAATTTTTCGTGGTATATTTCATAAGCTTTTTATTTACAATTCTTAATCCAGGTTTCAATTAGCGTCAATAGTTCATCTTCGGGCAGAACATCGGTGTGGTTGTATCCCTCGATGCAATCCTCTGTCAAAATTTGATGAAGGAAACTTTTTTCCACCTCTCCGGGAACCACCCGAAAAGTTCCTGCCGCTCCCGTAACCGTGGGAATATTGAGCAAGGCGGTTTCGCTATGCCCTGCCGTCAGGTCGAGATCGGCAGCGGCATGGTTACCCGCTCCGTGGCAACGGGTGCAATACAGGTCGAACACCTGGGCTTGTATGCGCGGTAACTCTGCCAGATCGATTTCCCCTACCGGGAGTAGAATCTGGTCTGTGTTCTCCGGGACAGGATAGGAATAGAAATTGTATATCAAATTACGTCCTTTCCCCAACAGGGAGATACTGAGCGTCTTAATATCGCCGGTCAGCCCGTTCAATGTGACGGTTTGGGTGACGGTATCGGAAGCGGGTTTGGAAATGACTTTCGAAATAGAAGGAACTTCCGTATTTTCAGTGAATCCGGCGAATACCAGTTTATAGGCACTCGGCCAGGCTTCCTGTCCGGAAAAGCGGACTTGTATGGTGGCTGCCGCTCCGCTGACATCCTCTTTTTCCTTCGGGTAAATGTTCCCGTCGTCACAGGCTGAAAAACATATTGCGGCTAATAACAAAAGTATGATCTGTTTCATATCGTTAGAATGTGTATTGCAACATGACGATGGCTGTGTGTTTTGCCAATCCGAGGTTGTCGCTGTCGCGGTCTGCCTGTGAATTATGCCCGGTACGTCCTAAATACTGGTACATTCCCTGTAATTTCAAATTATACCGGCTGAAATAGTAGTTTACCCCGGCAGCCGGCAGGTTGATCAGTCCGCCGTTGTCCGTGCCGTTTCTGTCCATCCAGTCGTAGCGTAAAGCACCCTGCAATTTGGACGTGATGAAATAACCTACCTGGGCATAAGCCCCCCAGAAGTTATAGGCTTCCGAGATTCTCTGGCGCTCGGTGAATTTCATATTCAGCCAATACCCTTCGAGGGCGAAATACCAGCGGTTTTTGAGCCAGGTGGCTTCGAAACCTCCCCGGAAATCGTTGCTGCTTTCGTTCTGGGCTTCCACATTGTAGGAGGCACTCAGGGCAAAGCTCATTTTATCTAAATCCAGATTGTCCGGATCACCTTGCGTGGTGGGCATTTGTCCCTTCGGTGTCCATGAAAAACGGGCGGCATAAAGCAAAGAGGGGATATGATATTCGTCGCTGGTAGTTTTGGTGGCTGTATTTACCGAAATCCCTGTTCCATTGAAAATTCCCACTTCGTAGCCCCAGCGGTTGTCGATCACTCCGTGCACTTCCGCTCCCAGATCGAACCCGGTAGCCATCGATGGATTGACGGCATTGAGGGAGTGGGGCAAAATCACGGTGCTGGTAAGCGAGGAGGGCAGGGCTGGGAAAAGCGTTTCGCCCAGGGTGGTGAGGTAGGCGTGAGAGAACGGGGTTTTGAATTTTCCCACCCGGAAACGCAAAGCGTCCCGTACGGCAAAATCGATCCAGGCCTGTTGCAATAATGCACCTCCGCTCTGGGCGGCGTTGATCGAAAGGTTGAAGGTCACCCGTCCGAATGCTTTACCCGTAAATCCTAAAATCGCATTGGGAATCGAGAAGCCCGAATTGGCTACGTGATCTTCGTCCGCCAGTTCGATACCCTCGCTATGATAGTAATTGAAATTTCCGGAAGTCTGCACCAGCAAATAAGGCTTGAAAAGAAAATCCCCTTTCCGGGTTTCGAAACGGAATCCTTTTTTATCGGCGAGGGATACGACGCCGTTTTCCATGTATTTATCGTCGATGATCGTTTGTTTTTGAGCCTGGGCTCCTGTAAAGACGAGGAGTAGTATAAATAATATTTTGAATGATGATCGCGTCATGATGGATGATATTTTTGCTTTTATTGATTCGTATTATAGTGAATTGACAAATTGAATCAGAGCTTCCCGATCGGCTTTGTCCAGTCGTTTGAATAGTTCTCTCGATGCTTTGCCTTCGCCTCCGTGCCATAGAATGGCTTCTTCGATGCTTCTTGCCCTGCCATCGTGCAGGAAATGGGTGTGTCCGTTTACCGTGGCTTGTAAGCCGATTCCCCAAAGCGGGGTGGTACGCCACTCACAGCCTTGAGCCAATCCGCTGACATAACCGTCGTCGAGTTCCGGTCCCATGTCGTGTAAAAGAAAGTCGCTGTACGGGTGAATCACCTGACTGCCTAACCAGGGGAGTTTGGTGCCGTTCAGCAGGACGGTCCCCCGCGGGCGGGTGTGGAGAGTCACCGTGTGGCAAAGGTGGCAACCTACCCGGTAGAACATCTTTTCGCCCTGTAGCACTGTCGGGTCATCCACATTCCGGCGTGCGGGTACGCCTAAGGTCTGCATATATAGATCGACATCTTCCATATCCTGTGTGCTGATCTGGATGCCGTAATTGGCAAATCCCATCATCTGGCTTTGGCCGTGGCTGATCTCTTCCGGGTAGCGGTCGTTGGTCACTCCGAGGTCGGACGAGAATCCCAGTTCCACGGTCAGATCGGCATGCTGGGCTTTATTTCCCGATACACCGATTTGGCGGACACCTCTTTCCGTGATGTAATTCAGTCGCCCGCTGATGCCCCATTCCGGATAATTGCTTTGAGCGGCAAGGCGTTCCAGTTCGTTCAGGTCGAGAGCCATCATCTGTCCCATACCGACATGGCGCAAGGGGATGCGCACCGTGATGTGAAGGTCTTCGGGACGGATAGAATCGGCATACCAATCGGTGATTTCGTAATGGGGAGTGATGAGGGAAT
The DNA here is from genome assembly GCA_900544025.1 of uncultured Odoribacter sp. Classification (GTDB taxonomy): domain Bacteria; phylum Bacteroidota; class Bacteroidia; order Bacteroidales; family Marinifilaceae; genus Odoribacter. The sequence goes on along the minus strand of UQTM01000083.1, from coordinate 7,612 downwards.
AACTTTCTCCGTCGGGGTATTGAAAAGTTTCCTCCGTGTAGGTGGCTTTTAATTTTCCCTCGGCTTTCACACCGTAAATGCTTTGGTCGTGGAGTACACGCCCGTAGTTACGAAAAAAACGGCCATCTTTCCGGCTGATATAGATCAGCATGGAAGAAAAACCGTACTTTCCGCTTCCTCCGTCCGTAAAAAGGGTTGGCTTCGTCCTCCCTGCATTTTTGTGGCAGGAGCCACAGGAATACCCTGCATACACAGGACCGAGTCCTCCTCCGATTTCTTCTCCGGTCGAACGGGCATCGTCGTATAATTGATCGCCGGAATTGAATCGTTCGTTCAGGCTTCCGGTTACCCAGGGTGCCGGATTATCGTAAGCCTTACTGGAGGACAGGAAATTTGTAGCAGTGCCGGCAGATAATTCCGCCGGCTTCGCTGCTTTCCCACTGGGTTTAATAATATAATTGTCTTCGGCGGTATCGTGGCAAGCATACAGAAAGCAGCTTGCCACCGCCATCACAAAAAATCGTTTCATGGATGTTTATTAATCGATTTGCAGAGTTGCTTTAATCGCCAATAAAGCCCGGTCGAGTTCTGCACAGGCTTCTTGTGCGGCTTCGATTTCAGTTTTGCTGTCTAAGTGGTTACGGAATGGAGCAGGAATATCGTTAATAGCTTCGATAGCTGCCTGGATTGCATTTCTGACGCGGGTATCTACGGTCGGGCTGATGGAAGCCACCAGGGCATGCAGGCTGTTTTCTTCTTCCCGGATATCTTCGCGTCCGCCCATATAAGAGTTTTCGATACTGATGATGTTATCCGTGTAGTCGGTGAGTGAGTTCCAGCTATACCATGATTCTACTGCCAGCACTCCTTCTTCTTTTTTACCGCTGGTATAGAGGGTATAAGGGTTGCCGATTTTTTGGTCGCCCACTTCTCCGGCAATGTCGCGGCAACCGTCGATGATCTGGTTGATCGAGGTGGCGGCGCTGGGGAAACGGGTGGTATTGTGTTTTTTAAACTCTTCGCCGAAAGCGGTAGGACATTCGGAAGTGCCTCCTTCATTCCAGGCTTTGTATAATTTGTCGGTATCGGATTTTAACAATCTGGCAACGATAGACATATAAGCTTTTTCGTTGGCGGTTACATTTTCCGGTCTTTTGTTACTTCCTCCGTCGAAAAGCAAGTATTCCAACGTGTGGAAGCCTCTTAAATTCTGGGCTTCGTCGGTATTTCCCTGGATTTGGTCGAAGTCCAGAGTTTGCAACATTTGGTCGATTCCGTCTTTATCCAAAGGCCAGGTATCGAGTGAAGGGTCGAGTGATTCATAATCTGCCGGCCCGAACAAAAAAGCTTCGGAACGTTCCCAGGGCTCGCGCGCTGTCCGCCATGCGTCGCAGGCTGCGTTCAGGGATGCGGCTGTGCCGTCGCTGACGAAAGCATCTACTTTTTCTTTTAAAACACCTACTTTTTCTACCATATCTTTGTAGGTAGGCAGTACGGTTTTATCGACGTAGTTAGCGATTACGATATCCATTTGCTCTTCGGTTACTATTGAAGAATCGTCGTCGTTGGAATTATTTTCGCTACATGCTGTAAAAGACAGGCCGGCGACCAATAGAGAATAAAAGATGTTTTTTGTTTTCATGGATTTGAATGTTTATGATGTTATTTTTTGAAAAACCAGGCTGTGTAAGCGATTCCGATAGAAGCGATATTTTCGCTGTTGTATGAGCCTTTCCCGATTGTCCGGTGTGAATAATCGGCTTTTACGACCAGATTCGGCAGGGCGAACCAGTTGATACCGGCTGTGTACATGTCGGTTTGAAACCGTTTGTCGGCCAGCATGCCTTTTTCTGTTTTTTCCTGCGGGTTATAGTATTCGTAACGGAAAAACGGGAAAATACGGGGAGCATCCGAGCCGAAAAAGCTGCCGATATTATAACCGGCTTCGGCGGCATAGCTGACTGCGTTTTTAGCGACGGGTGTCCGGCTGAAACCGGAAGCTCCGCTGAGGTTGCGGTTGATGGTGTTCAACTGGACGCTTTCTCCGAGATTACCCCATACGGCATTGGCGCGTACGATCAGATTGCGGCTTTTGTATTGCAGATCGCCTGTGATGATGGTGACAGGAGCGTCGATTTTGGCGGTCTTGTCCGGTTTGCTCGAATTTTTAGCCGTTTTGTTATAATAAGCGGAAACACCCAGCCGCAAGCCTTTTACGCCGGAATAGTTCAGGCGTCCTACGTAAGCGGGAGAACTGAACGTATTGACTTCGAAAGCTCCCTGTTTACCGGCACTGATCCAGTCCTGCCGGCGGAATCCGTTCGGATCTAATCCGGCAACCACCTGTACTTCGTAATCGAATCCTTTTCCGAAAGCTCCAAAGAAAGCGATCCCGTTTTCGTGCCATGTGGAGGGCAGAATCGTAGTTTCCCCTTCCGGGCGGTAAACTCCAAAAAAGTTTATAGGTTCATGCTGTGAGTTGGTAAGTCCCACCGGAACGATGATATGACCTACACGGACATTGAAAGCCCGGTGGATCAAACGGGTGATGTGGAACTGTTCGAGTGCGACTTCTCCTCCTTTTTCGATTTCGGTTTCATATTCCCCTCCTTCGTCCGAATATTCGATTTCCCGGGCAACTCCGGTTCCTCCGTATTCAAATTCGATTTCCGCCCCCAATATCCATTTAGGCGAAAATTTGTAATCGAATGCTAAAACGAAACGTGGAATGGAAATCGATCCCCGGTTGTCGCGTGAACAACCCGAAGGAGTAAAACGGTTTTGCCCGTAGTTCATATAACTGGCAGCCATTTCTCCATATCCACCTACCCGGTAATGGCTATATGCTCCGATGCTATCCTGTTGATTTTGTGTTGTTTGCTGTGCTGTTGCCAGATAGCAGGAAACACAGGCAATGATGAGTGAAATAATCTTTTTTTTCATGGTTTATGTTGATTGATACTGATGCCGATAATTGTGGCAGGTACTTTTTTAAAGCTCCGGCACAAAAGTAAGGGGATAGGAAAAACGTAAAAATCCCTATTTGTTTTGAAAAAAACGTAAATAATCCCTAATATTGGCTATAAAGCAGAAAATACTTATTTTTGCTATATTAATATAATCGGAATATGGGAAACTTCTTTAAATCACTATTCTCTTCTTCTAAGGCTGCAACACCTGAAGAGGAAAAAAGCAAGAACGATCAGAAAAATTTCGATATTCTGAAATACGACGGTGTCCGCGCCCAGAAAATAGGACAGGTAGCGTATGCCATCAAATGTTTTACTGAAGCGTTGAAGTTGCAGGAGGATTTCGAGACGATGACTTATCTGGTCGCTGCCTATACGACGGCGAATAAGGCGGAAGAAGCTCTTGAGGTGCTGAACCGCATGGTGGAACTTGAACCGGATCATATCAATACGCTTCTGACACGTGTGAACGTGCTTTTCATGCTGGACAAGGAGGCGGACGTGATTGCCGATTGCCGGCATATTCTCGAACTGGAAGAGACGAACCATTTGGCCTGGTTCCTGATGGGGAAGGCGAAGCGGACGACTTCCGACCCCTTAGGAGCTATTGCCGACCTGACGAAAGCGATCGCCTTGAAAGAAGATTTCACGGATGCCTATCTGATGCGTGCCCAGATATTGCTGTCGATGAAACAGGCAACCGAAGCGCTTCCCGATGTGGAAAAAGCAATCGTGTTGGCTCCGGAAGAAGAAACGTCCTACTTGTTGAGAGGCCGTATCCATGAAGCGATGGGTAATATCGATGCTGCTGCGGCCGATTACCAGAATGTGTTGGAGCTGAATCCGTTCAATGACGAAGCGACGCTGCTCGTCGGCCAGCTCCTGATCACGCAGGAACGTCTGGATGAAGCCATTACTTTCTTCGACGAAGCGATTGATCTGAAACCCGATTTCGGCAAAGCATACGCCGAACGGGGCCGTGCCAAGAACCTGAAAGGAGACAAGGATGGCGCCTTCGAAGATCTGAAAAAGTCCATCGAACTGAACCCCGAAGGCGACGAAGCCCGGAAGCTGGAAGGGCAGCATACGAATTTCAACGATATGTACAAGGGCGGGATCTTCTGAGAAGGATGATTCAGATTTTACAATAACCCCCTGTTTTTTCTATTTCAACCTGAAAACCGAACCTTTTCGGGTTGTCTTTTTGTAAGCGGGCCGGAACATTTTGTGACGTGCAGGCAGTACGTCTGCGCGGTTCGTCTCCGGTACATGTGTTTTTGTCAATCCGAATCTTGTTTTCCCTGACAATCCGGTAAACCTTAACTTCCGGAGAGTCGAATATCCGGATCCTGCTTGGGGATGGTGCAGGAATATGGAACGTATAAAGAGCCCTGTCTCAGGGAGGCCGGCAGCCCTTTCCCGTGACGACCGTCTTCATCGCGCTGGCGACCGTCTTCATGCAGGGTGAACTGCGCACTTCAGAGCCATGAAGACGGTCGTCATGGGAATTTTCTGCGCATCTCGCGGAAAATACCTCCGGAAATGTTTGTTGCCGCTGCTGGAGAAACCTTTTGGAAAGGTGGTTTTGACAGCTTTTTTCTTGTTTCTATGGGCATTTTTTACAATATTCCCAGGTTTCCCCGATATTTTTACCGGTTCAGCGTCAGGTCGGTTTCTCTTAAAAATAAAACTTATTGTCATCCCTGGCTTATTGTACGGTTTTTCAAAATACCCGTTAGTCTGAATCGAAACTGTAGCGCATGAAATTAGGTTTTCTACCCCATATTTTTTAAGAAACTCGTGTTTTTGCAAGATGTTGAACAACAGAAAAATACAAATATATGCCTTTTGAAGGGGGTATTGTGCGTTTTAACGTCTTTCGAAGTCTGGTGTTCTGTGTTTCTTAGATCTCTTCAGGATTACTTATTATAAGCTGATAGCCGGTTCCCCGACAAGATTTGATTTGGATAAATGGCATGGGGGCCAAGCTTTCCCGCAAGCGTACAATAGTAGCAGAGACCGCATCGCGTTCCGCTTTACCGATCTTTCCCTTTTTTAAGGCATTTCCGAGGATTTGTGAATAGATAATTTGAGGTGCTATCACTGATTGTTGAGAATTAATCAGATGAGTAAATAGCTTCAGGCCTTGCCCGCTTAAAGTCACATGTAGGTTTTTGTATTTCAAGATGCCGCTTTTCTTGTCGAACTGTAATCCGAAAGGTAAGGTCCCTTCTTTGGAAAAAGAACGGACAAAAGCGACAACCGGCTTTTCTACAATTTTTGTTTCTACAACTTTCTTTTCAAGCAATACCGCGTTTAGTTTTTTTATTCCCCATTTATAACTGCCGTATAAAATTCCGACAAATAAACCATAAAAGAGTAAAAAGAGAAGGATGGAATCTGCCCGTTTTAAAATAAAGGAAAGCGGAATTTGCACAAATGCTTGTAATGCTATATTGTCTTCTATATTTTTATTCTTCCGATATATAACTGGCTTCAAAGCGGTAGCTTTTTTCATAAAAAGGCTATCGGTGTAACTTATCGTTGTTTTTTCTTTACGCTTACAACGCACCGCTGTTTGTGTTTCCATACCTAAATCTGCAAGTCTGGCGCGAAAAAGGCTATCCAGGAAAATCCGGTTCGGATCATTCAGAGACAGATAGTCCTGGTCACACCATCTTTCTTTTTCTTCATAGGAAATAGAGTCCGATAATAATAATGTCCCTCTATTGGTTTTTATCGGTATGGAACCCAATCGGGTGTTTATTTCTTTACTGATAGCATCTTGAAAAGTAGCAGAGGCTTCAGTGAAAATCTTTTTACGGCATGAAAGGAATCCATGCCAGACCATTATCAAACAAAACAAAGTCATACACATATATAATAATATGCATAGTCTTTTAAAAAAAAGGATTTTGTCTGTATGTCTATTCTCTTCTTGCATGTTGCAAAAATATAAAAAATGGACATCTATATAGGCTTTTCTCTTCAGATATATGTAATTCAAGTCCGAAGAAAACCTACAGAAAACCTACAAGAAATCAGGAAATGGCATTCTATTTATCTGTTTAATAGCGAATTGTGAAATGTGTGGCACAAACCTATTGACATCCGAATTATATATCCCTACATTTACCTCAAAAACAAAAGTTATGAAAAAAAGAGTTTCAGCAGTAGTAATTGTTTTGGTTTGTTTGGGTGGAGTTGCTTGTATCAAGACATTGTCGACATCATCTGTCGGCTTGCCTCAATTGGCATTTGATAATATTGAGGCTTTGGCGTCCGGTGAGAGTAGTGCTTATAGGTGTTACGGGATAGGCGATGTCGACTGTCATGGTGATAAAGTTGATAAGATGTATAGTGGCTATAGTTTAAAATGACATGAGAATCTTCCTATACATATTATTAATAGGAATAAGTACATTAATCTCCTGCAGTGGTTCACCCGATCCTCTTTACCCTCGGTATACAACTTTTCCTGATGAGAAAATGGTAGCCACGCAGGAGATTTCTATTGATTCTGCCTTTTTCCGTTATCCCTACCGGGTAGCGGTAAAAGACAGTATCGCTATCATCATGGATTTACATAATGACAGCCATTACTTTTACGCTTTTACTTATCCGGAGTGTAAGCCGATCGCACCGTTCGGAAAGCGTGGAGAGGCCCCCGGAGAAATGCTTTCGGCAGAGATGTTCCAGTTTTCTGCATTGGATTCAGTCTGGACATTGGATGCTAACCGGATGCTGATCACGCGCTGGTCTGTCTCTCCGACGGACAAGACCGTTTTGCGCAAAGAGGAAATAAGATTAGATAAAACATTAGTTCGCTCTTTAGATTTTTATCGTACAGATTCAGCCTTTCTGATCACAGACTACTTAGGTGATTTTCGTTATCACAAAGTCAGTCATAGTGGTAAACCGATCAAAAACATAGGTAAAATTCCCACCGAAATCAGCTATGAGCAATATATTCATCCCGCCTTAGCACAAGCTTGGCGTAGCTTTACCGATTACAACCCGAAAAACGGGATATACGCGATGGCGACCCAATTGGGAGAAGCCCTTGAAATATACAATCTAAAAACTCAAACTCATAACGTTATATACGGTCCTGCCGGAGAACCTCAATTCATTGCAAAAGGAGGCGAAGGATTCCCGACCGGCATCAAAGGGTTTGTGGACATACAAGTCACAGACGATTATATTTATACCGTTTTCGATGGGATGTCCTGGAAAGAGCGGGACAAATTTTATGAACGCGGCATGTCTGCTCCCAAAGGAGGCCATTTCCTTTACGTGTTCGATTTGGCAGGAAACCCGGTTCGAAAATATACGCTCGACAAAAATATCTTGGGCATCCATATCAATGAAAAAACAAACACCGGAATTGCGACTTGCGCGGAAAGCGATAATCCGATCGTGACATTCAAACTATAACAAGAAAATGAAACGACTGCTCTACATATTATTCCTATTATTTTTGTTAGCCGCTTGCCGGGAAAACAAGAAAGAGCAATTCGCCCGCCTGGTTCAGGAATGGCAAGGGAAAGAGATCGTGTTTCCGCAGGATATGGTTTTCACCCGTTTTGTCACTGAGCAGGTGGAATACCGGATACCCGATGCAGAATATAAAGTGCTGATTT
>UQTM01000082.1 GCA_900544025.1 uncultured Odoribacter sp. | reverse complement strand
CTGCCGCTGGCCGAAGATTCCGAATAAAGGTGTTCGTAGGTTATCCCGGCTGTCAGCTGGCGATTGCCCCAGGCTTTGTTGAATTTGTAGTCCACGTAAGCATTGTAAGTGTTGTTTACGGGGGATTTCGGTTTTTGCGGATTCAGGGCGTTGTTTAGCCAGGGAATCAGGTTACTGCCGTCGGGGAGGTTGGTCATCGCTCCGGTTTCGGGGTCCCGCATGGCATTCATTCCCCAGGTGATCAGGTCGCTGTAATCGGCTGTCGTGGCGTTGGGGAACAGGGTGTTTAAAGAGTTTTGGCCTCCGTTCAGAATACCGTTTATGGCTCCCGCCAGATCGCCCTGTAAAAGGGAGGGAATAGCCGGTTCGAGTATCGGCCATACCGCTCCGAGGTAGTCTCCGTCGGCCACTTTTCCGGCTATTTCGGAAAGGGCGGAGGCATCCGTTCCCATATTGCTTAGAATATCCGGCAGGGAAGGTATGGGGAGCGGTTTGGTGATCGACTCCGCACTGTAAAAGAAACGGGCGTTCACTTTATGCGAGAAATCGCGGTCGGTATCGGTGTAGTTGTAGAACGGCGACAGTTTGAATTGGTTGCCTTCGCGCCCCATGTTGGTGAACTGTGAGGAACGATAGGCCTGGTAGGGGGAACGCCATACGAAAAAATCGCCGTTCTTGTAGGAAAGGAAGTTTACGTTGGCTCCGTAATTGACGATGTTTTTGCCCGGCTGATGATAGGTTACATTTCCTCCCACCCGGATGCGGCGGTTGTATCCCGCTTCCCTATATCCCTCGTCGGCGAACAGATTGATCCCTCCGCTGACGTCGAAGTTCCCGATGCGGCGGGAGTGGGAGAAATCCAGTCCCGTATAAAGCGGCTGGCGAACTCCGGCAAGGATGTTTCTCCGCAGAAAAGGCTCTACGGGAGCATCGTTGTCTTCATAAAATCCCTTGTCGCGCCATTCGTATCCGGATTCCTGCGGTGTGCCGTAAATGCCGAGATAGGCGCTGGCATTGGTGCGGGGAGTCAGTCCCGGACGGTTGGTGCGGATATTGATCACTCCGTTGAGGGCGGAGGAACCGTAGAGTACGGAGGAAGCTCCTTTCAGCACTTCGATCTGGGCGATGTCCTCCATCGGGATGGTGTTCCAGTTGATCTGTCCCGATCCGGGGTCGAGGGCGGACTGGCCGTCCACCAGGATCATGGTGCGCGAGCCTACGCCGTAAACCCAGCCATTACCGCCCCGGATAGAGGGCTGGCGATCGACCACGTCCACTCCCGGAACTGTTTTCAGGGTTGCGGTAATGTCTCCCGGGTCTTGCTTCAATACCTGGTCGCTTTTCAGGACGTCCATCGAAACGGTCAGATCGCTCATTTTCTGCTCGAAGCGTCCGGCGGTCACCACGGCGGCATCCAATAGTTTATCTTCGGTCCGGAGATAGATGTTTTTGGTCATGGTTTCCCTGGGATTCAGCACCAACGGCACCGGTTCGGGCTTATAGCCCATAAAGTTAAAGGTAAGATGGACGCCTCCTGCCGGAATCGCCATTTCGTAAAAGCCTTTTTCGTCTGAAACAGTGCCTTTTTTCCCTTTTTTCGTGTCGTAGGTTACGGTTACGCCCGGCAACGGCTGCTCTGTATCGGCATCGTAGATGTATCCTTTTACTGTTTGTCCGAAGGTTGCGGTTCCGCTTAGGAGTAATAAAAATAGTATCGTATATTTCATTGTTGTCGGGATTTAGTTTTGTGTCGCGGGGATTTTTGTGTCGCTTAGCCATATCCCGAGCTGGAGGGGATCTTCGTTCAGGTCTGCTTTTATCTGTGCCAGCAGTTTATTGACCGTGAATTTGTGTATGACGGGCAGGATTATGCCGACCAAATCTTCTCCCAGCGTTTCCCGGATCATCTGTTCTACATTTATTCCGTTGGCCAGCAGCAGGTCGTCCAGGGGCAGGTCGATGGTTTCGGCCGGAATAAGTGCTTTGGCAATGTCTAAGATGGCGAATAAAGCCTCTATTTCGGATTTATCGATATAGACGATGTAATTCCCGTCGTATTTCAGGTATCTCCCGTCGCCCATCCAGGTATATTTTTCGGGATTGTTCGGGCGGATGTGCAGTTTGATGCCGGAGGTTCCCCATTTGCTTAATTGCATATAAATGCCCAGTATGCCTCCGATCAGTTCCGGAGAGGTGCCCGCTTTGGTGCGGATGGCTTTGTTGGCCTCGATTTGCCGGATGATCATGTCGATGTTGGGCATCACGTAAATGGTGGTGTCGCCCTCCGGGTAATAAGTGGCCAGGTTCACGGGGGAGGCTTGCCAATCGCCGGCATTGCGGACGATTCCCTTGCCGGACATCATCTGTCCGAAACTCACGGTGTCGGGAAACGAGGCATAGGTTGCCGTGATGTTTCCATCGTTCCCGAAGGTGATGTCTTGCAGTACCGTCCCGACCACACAGGACAGAACGGGATTCACTGCCAGATTGAAAGCCAGCGGAACGATAGAGGGGATGGCGGTGGGATCGAACAGGGCTTCTCCATCCTCTGCCGTAAATTCACCTACCCGGGTATAGACGGTGTTGCAGACTGTGATCCAGCGCAGCTCCTGACCGATGGTGCGGCTCGAATCGGTATTCTCGCCGTTGTTGGGAAGTGTGTACCATTTCCCTGTCAGGAGATTGCCGGGAATCGTCACTTCCGAAAGGCTGAGTGTCAGCTTTTTTTCTTCGATTTTTCCTTGGTATCTGAAGGGCATACCGGAATTTTCTGCGGTACGGCCTTCGAAGGTGTATCCTGTTTCTGCCGGGGTCAGCGGAATTTGTTTCAGGGTGTATTCCGGGTAGCCGGGAAGAATCCCGTAAAGCGTAAGGATGCCTTGTCCTGCCTGATCCCGTCCGAATTCCACTTCTTTGCCGATGACCGGATTATCGTTATATTGTAAGATCAGTTCATTCCCTCCGATGGGGGCGCTCAGCTTGTTGGAGTAGGCGGATGTCTGGCCGTTTTCAGGAATGTCTCCCATCGTCCACGGGGTGTCGTTGTCGCATGCTGTGAGGCATACGAAAAATAACGCCGTAACCATCCACACCAACCGCCGGTTCGGATTGAACTTTCTTGCTTTTTTCATTATGTATGATTTAAGTTCTATTTTTCTTTTTTTGTATTTTTAAGTACAAAACGCGTACCTTTACCCCACAAAATGTATATCCATTCCATCAGGTTTGTTAGCCTTTTTTTAAGCTAAATGTTAATGGATGAATGCGAATTGAATTTTTAAAGGAGGTTTGTGGTCGTTTTTTCAGTTTTTGTGGTCATTTCTTAAGAGTTTGTTAAAAATGGCAAAGTTTTTGCAATCTTATTTTGTATGAAAAACAGTAGCACGAAGCAGAGCAGTGATGAATGAAAATAGTTTTTACGGAGAACTGCTCCGAAAATTCATTTTTACTACCGATACGATTCCGACTGCCGACGGTAAATTTATTCGGGGCTTGCCTTATGCGGATATTCAAAGCCCCTATATCGTCGGCCCGGAAATCAGTGGCAGTATTTTAAGGATGTACCGTTATCCCTGCCGGCTGAAAGCCTGTATTTTCGTTGTCTGTCTGGAGGGAGAAGCGGATGTTTCCATCAATCTGGGGCGTTACCGGGTGGAGCCGAACCATTTTATCTGTATCGCTCCGGACAGTATTTTTCAGTGTCATGCTTATTCGGAGGATTTACGGCTTTGCTTTCTTGTTTTTTCTTCGGGAGTGATCAAGGACGATAAAATCCAGAAGCCTGCTTTAGAGGTGTTTCCCCGGATGAAAGAACAGCCCGTGCTGCCCCTGCGCCCGGAGGCTTCCAGCTTGTTCCGCGATTATTTCCTGGTTTTGGCACAATCGCATCTGCTCTGTCCGGGCGGACTGGACACGGAGGTGATTACCTATATTTTGTTGTCTATATTTTATGGGGTGAAATACCTTTATCAGTTGCATCCCTGCGCGAATGTGGTTTTGTCCCGTTCGGAAGAAATTTATAAAGAGTTGCAGTATTTACTGAAAGAGCATTATATGAAAGAGCGCGGAGTGGTTTTCTATGCGGAACGCCTGAACCTTAGCCCGCAGCATTTGAGTACGGTGATCCGGCAGGTATGCAACCAAAAGGTGTCGGATATTATTGCCGATATGGTTATTATCGATGCTAAGGCACAACTGAAATCCACTCATCTTAAAATAAAGGAGATCGCTGCTTCCCTGAATTTTCCCAATCTTTCTTATTTCGGCAAGTATTTCAAGCGGCACACGGGAATAAGCCCGCAGGAGTACCGGGATTCCCAGTGAGAGGGGGGGCGGGATTTTTTCATTCCGGATTTTATTTTTTTCAATGAGGAGTTTGTGTCTATCGGATTTTTTGTTTGGGGATGCGGGTACGTAAGTTCGCCGGTGGCCGCGTTTAAGGAGGTGGTTTATCGTTTCGGCAAAGAGAAGGAGAGAAGAGAAATTTGAAAAAATGAGAGATTATACACAGAGAGGAGAATAAAATCACCCGGTGAAAACGATATTCACCGGGTGACGATTTTTGTTTGAATGGGGCTTATTGCCAGTTCAATAACGGGAAGCCGTTATTTCGGTTGTTGTTGTCTGCTTTGAAAGCGTCTCCCAGATTGCTTAAAACGGATGCTCCTTTCAGATCGTTTTCGGGAACTAAGAAGAATGCGTTTGCGGGAATGTCTTCGGGCGAAGAGGATATTCCGACTTCATTTTGCAGGGAAAGGGAGAGGTCGCAGCTGTACAGATCGTGCGGAACGGTTGCGTAGCTGACAGATCTATAGTCATACATTCTCTGAATCCGTCCGATAACTCCTCCTTTTTCTATGTCCTGATGGCCAGTTATTTTCTCGATCACGGCATAGTTGTTGTGAAATGTCCCTGCGATATTGTAGAGGTATCCGATGATGCCTCCGAATCTGCTGTTTCCGTCTTCGGTGGATAGATTCGCTTCCTGTATGATGGCGTAGCAGTTCATGATCTCTGCGGTGGGGTAAGACATATAGCCGACGATTCCTCCGACGTTTCCTCCTGTGATCCCGTTCAGGATGCCTTTGAAGTAACAGTTTTGTATTTTTCCGTGAATGGCTTCTCCGGCGATCCCTCCGGCAACGGAACCGGTGATGTTGCCTTCTATACCTAAGTTCTGTATAACGGAAAGTGCTTTGTTGTTAATGTCGGGAGAACGGATTACTGAAAACAGTCCTGCCCTTCCGATGTTCTTTACATACAGGTTTTTAATTACATGGTAGTTGCCGTCCAAGTGTCCGCAGAACGTTTTTTCCCTTTCTATTCCGATGGCCGGGAAAAGGAGGTTTCCCATGTCCAGGTCGTTGGCCAGTTTGAAATATACATCTTCGTAGTCCGTTCGGCCTGTATTGACATCGTTGGAGATTTTCGCTAACTGGCTGCCTTTACAGATCAGGTAAGGGTCTGATGCGGTGCCCGATCCTCCGCAGAACGACGAGTCGATGTCGCCTGCCCATACTTCACCGAAATCTTCTTCGGCTTCTCCGGATACGGGGGGACAGGTGTTCCAGGGATTGACGGAAGTGGTGATGTCCAGCCGGGTGTTGTTCAATGTGATGGTGAATGTGCGCGAACATCCGCTGTTCATTTGAATCGCTTCGGCGGGTTTGTAAATGAATTTCCGGCTGCCGAGGGTCACTTCGATGTAGGTGGTCGTATTGACCGGCTGGGGGACGACGATGGCTTTCACTCCTGTGAGGTTTCCGGCGTTTTCAACCCAGCTTCCGCAGGGGACGATGTCCGCCCGTTCGCTTCCTTCCACAGGCATTGCCGTGGGGGCTTGTGACAGGTCGTAAGTGGCGTCGGTGATAGCATTTATAATTTTCACTTTTGCCTTTTTCAGTTCTTCGGAGGTAAATCCCGCTCCCGGTTTTATTTCGAATACCATTTGCGACATTTTGTGGTTGAAAGTCAGGGCCACTTTTTGAGGTGTCCTGCTTATCCCTTTTCTTTGAGCGACCATAAAATCGGAACGGGTGTAGCTGCTGTATGCAGACTGGTCGGCCAGGACGTTTAAAGAAATGGAAGTTCCGTCGCCGAATGCCGGGGTACGGTAGGGGTAGTATGCGTAAAGATCGAGCTTGTCGTCGTCCGACGGGAAATAGACGGCATATTCCGGCAGCCAGTCGTTATCCGCGTTTTGAAGAACGAAATTTACATTGTCGGCAAAGTTCCCGGCATGAACGAGGAGGTCGGCAGAAGTTCCGGTGGTACATTTCACGGCATAAAGCCCGATCGCATCGTTTGCTTCGAATGCAATGTCCGTTGCACGGGTCAGGGTGGAAACATCCGGGCCGAGTAGAAGAGGTTGTTGTCCGACACTGACGGGTAAAGCCCCCTGTTCTTTGTTGCAGGCCACCGAAATGAAGAGATAAAGGGATAAAATAATCCCATAGGAGAGGACAGAGTGAATGGCACTCGTCCTTCCGAACGATTTATTTGTCATGATTAAGTTTATTTAAATTGCTATTAAGGAAAATTATGTGTACACACTCGGCACAAATGTAATGATTATTTGTAAATGCCATTGATTAAATGTTAAAAATATTTACATAATATGAATAATAGCCTTCGGTGATGGAATATCGTAGGGAAGCAGGGAAAACGGTGGCGGTAAAATTCAGGGATTGTCGGCCCGGATGTCCTTAGAGAGGATAGAGCATGTAGATCCGGCCACCCGGATTGTCCATCCGGACGGAAGTTTAAAAACAGAGTTGTCCGGAGGTAATTTACGATCAAAAATGTATGGTAGGTGATCCGGGAAAGATGGAACGAATGGGAAAGCCGGAGGAGGGAGGAGCGGTACAGACAGAAAGGATGGGCTGGACGGAGACTGGGGCTGATGGCTTTCAGGGACCGGATCGTTACAGAAAAAAACTCACAACATCTTAGATATTGTGAGTTTTAATCGTGTTTGTCTTGCCATTGGCTTGACTTTCGGCGGTGCGGACGGGACTCGAACCCGCGACCCCATGCGTGACAGGCATGTATTCTAACCAGCTGAACTACCACACCAAAATATTTATTTTGCAGCAAACAACCGCTGTTGTTTTTAATTGCGATGCAAAGGTACGGGTTTATTTGAAATATACAAATTTTTGATACCGATTTTTAAAAAAAATTTGTATGAAAAAGGTTGGAATAAAGAAATAGGTTATGAAGGTATAACATGATGATTTTATAATATTATCGATTGTAAACGGTTTGTGTTTTAAGGAAAAAACGGGAGGCCGGGCGGAAAAACAGGAAGGAGGCATGTGTACCGGGTTTTCTATGATAAAAATGCGGCGGCATAGGTGGTAGAAGTGTGATTATGCGGGGGAGATGCTTTTTATTTCAGTAGATTGCCTGGTCGGAATCGGGGGAGAAACAGGGGCGGGCGAAAGATGGAGGTAAACGGACAGGAAGATAGTTTTTTTCGCCGGATTAGTTTATTTTTGCGGGATCGAGATGAAGGATATGGAACATTGGCTTGAATATTTCGGGGTTTTGACGGGTTTGACTTATCTGGTGCTGGAAATTATGCAGCACCGGGCGATGTGGGTAGTGGGGTTTGTGACCTCGCTGGTGTATGTGTTCGTGTTTTTCTTTTCGAAATTTTATGCGGATATGAGCCTGAACGTATATTACGTGGGAATCAGCGTATATGGTTTTTGGCAATGGAAACGGGAAAGTGCGGCGGAAAGCGGCGGGGCGGCAGAGTTGGTTTACAGACATCTGACGTGGCGTTGCCTGAGCGGATTGGCGGGAGTGACGGTGGTTTTGTTCGGGGGGATGTTTTGGGTGCTGTCGCGTTTTACGGATTCGCCCGTGCCTGCGGGGGATGCGTTCACTACGGCATTGGGGGTGACGGCTACGTGGATGCTGGCGAAGCGGATTCTGGAGCATTGGTGGGTTTGGGTGGCGGTCAATCTGGTTTCCGCTGTTTTGTATTATTACCGGGGGCTTTATCCGACTTGTTTTTTATTTGTTTGTTATGGGGTTTTGGCCGTGGCGGGATGGATCAATTGGAAAAAGAAAGGAGTTTTGTATGGCGGGTAAATATGGTTGCGTGGTGGTGGCGAACGGGTTGTTCCCTACGGGCGGAGCGGCTTTGCAGGCCTTGCGGGAGGCGGAGTATGTGGTGGCTTGTGACGGGGCTGTGCTGGCTTTGGAGTGGGTGCGGGAGCCGGATGCCGTGGTGGGCGATCTGGATAGCCTGCCGGAGGAGGTGCGGAGGCGTTATACCGGGCGGCTACACCGGGTGGAGGATCAGGAGACGAACGATCTGACGAAAGCGATGGAGTATGCAAAGGCTGCCGGATTCCGGGAGGTTTTGATTTTAGGGGCGACCGGGTTGCGGGAAGATCATTCTTTGGGGAATATCTCGTTGCTGATGTTGTATGCGGAGGAGTTCGACCGGGTGGAAATGTTATCGGATTATGGCCGGTTTACGCCCTTGTTGAAGACCGGGGTGCTGGAAAGCCGGAAAGGGCAGCAGGTTTCGCTGTTCTCGCTGTTTCCTTTCGGAACGGTGTCGGTGAGGGGGTTGCGTTATCCCATAGAAAACCGGCGTTTGACAGCCTGGTGGGAAGGGACTTTGAACGAGGCGTTGGGGGATGAGTTCGAAGTGATTTTAAACGAGGGAGCGAGGGTGCTGGTGTATCGCTCTCTGTAATTTCTTTTCTGTGTTTTTATCGGTTTTTTATAGATGTTGAAGGGGCGGGGCGGGGTGTGGCGTATTGTCCGGATTGTGCCCGGCGTTTCCGGTTTCTGAGCGGCGCCGGGATGCCGTTGGATCGGGAATCGGTAAAATTGGTATAAATGTCAGTAATATGTATAGGGTAAGCCCCGAAGTTTACGGATAACTTTGTTGTGTGGAAATAGAGTTTTGTATTGAATATTTTGCACAAAAGATAGAGTTGTTTTTACGTAAATTGAAACGGTATGAGATTAATTTTATTTATGTTTTTGATTATGAGTGGATTTAGTATGAATGTGGAAGCACAAACCTTTGTTCAGGGGCAAAAAGTGCTGGTGGCTTATTTTTCCCGTTCCGGAAATACACGTGCCGTAGCGGAATATATTCAAAAACTGACCGGGGGTGATCTGATCGAGATTGAAACCAGCAAGCCTTATCCGGCAGAGTATCATGCTTGTACGGTTGTAGCGAAGAAGGAGAAGGAAGAAGGCGTACGGCCTGCCCTGAAAACCAAAGTGGAGAATACGGGACAGTATGATCTGGTGTTTATCGGTTATCCGAACTGGTGGGGAACGATGCCTATGGCGGTGGTGACGTTTTTGGAGGGGTACGACTGGACGGGTAAGACGCTGGTTCCTTTCTGTACACATGGCGGAGGTGGAGAACAACGGTGTTTTACGGATTTTGTGAAGTATAGCGACAAAGCGGAGCATAAAAAAGGTTTTCTGATCGGCGGGGGTGAAGCGAGGGGAGCGCAGAAGCAGGTGGAAAGCTGGCTGAAAGGCATTGAAGCGATTCAATGATGAGAGAGAAAGTGGCGTAGGTTGTTTGCCGGAAACGGCAATGTACTTTAAAGTTTAATCGGTTTGGGAAAGCTGTCCGGAATGATTGTCCGGGCAGCTTTTTTGTTATGCCGTTGTTATGCCGTTGTCCTGGGGAGGCCGGGGAGGTTGTCCTTGCGTTTGGATTGGAGGGAGGGGAAGCGGCGGTGGTTGCCGGAGGGGGCGGAATGACTTTAGGAGCAGGTAGATCGTTTGTAGAGGGATAAAATGGGATTTTAAGTTTATCTTTGTGAAAATTGTGAGACTGCGGATGGTGAATAAACAAAAGAAAAATAGGATGAAACGAGTTGCTTTTTTGTTGTTTTTGGTTTTATCGGGCTTTTTCATGGCGGAAGCGCAGGAGAAAACGGCTGGCTATGAACGGTATTGGAAACCCGATACCCGGAAAATCCGGGTGATTTCTTATAATGTTTTTAACGGTTTCGATTGGGGAAAAGACCGGGACAGGCAGGAACGGTTTGTGGCGTGGATCAGGGAGCAGGATGCCGGGGTAGTGGCTATGCAGGAGTTGTGCGGATTTACCCAGGAAAGTTTATCGGCGCTGGCTAAGCAATGGGGGCATTCTTATGCCGTGATTGTGAAAGAAAACGGTTACCCCGTGGGAATCACATCCAAGAGCCCTATCCGGGTGAAAAATAAAATCCTGAAAGGCTGCGGGCACGGCTTGCTGCATGTGGAGATTTTAGGATATGATTTTTTAGTTACTCACCTGAATCCGAATAACTGTGAAACAAGGCGGCAGGAAGCCGCTTATATAGCAGGGTATATCCGGGAGAACGGGTCGAGCCGCTGTTTGCTTATGGGGGATATGAATTCCCATTCGCCTGCGGATGCGGATTATATGGAGGGACACGCAACAGATCTGAGGATGCAATATGGGGTGGAAAGTGCGAATTTGACGGACGGACGGTTCGACTATTCGGTGGTGTCGTGCTTTTTGGCGCTTCCGCTGGTGGATGTGTGCCGGGAGTATGTGCCTGCTGCCCGGCGACAGACTTTCCCGACTCCCGTTTTGATGAATGTGTCGCAGCATCCGGAGGTCAGGGAAAAGACCGGAGAGCGGCTGGATTATATTCTGGTTACGCCCGAAGTGGCGAAGCAGGTGGTGGATGCCGCCGTGCACAAGGGGGAGGATACCGATTATCTGTCGGATCATTATCCGGTGAGCATCGATCTGTTGTTTCAGGAGAAAAAGGAATAGATTGTGTGTTTAGGAGTAGGGAACATCACCGGAAACTGTTCTTGTGTAATACCGTGTCGGTTCGGAAAAATAGTTATCTTTACAAAGGTTAAAAAAACAGGGGTGAATCAAAAGGTTTTAATCCTGTTTTTATCAAGCAGTTAGCAGATTATGATTGAAATAAGACGAATCGCAGATAGTAATGATTTCGAGGCGCAGCAGCTTATCGTTTTGCATGGGGAAACATTTCCCCAATATGAACGGTTTCATGGTACTTCTCTTTTGGCAGAATTGATCGACAATGCCTGCACCATGCACTTTAATGCTGTGTATGAAGATGGTGTACTGGCGGGATTTTTCAATTATTGGGATTTGGGAAACGCCTATTATATTCATTTCATTGCAGTCTATCCCGCCATGAGGAACCGGAAGGTAGGACAGCAGATTTTGGATTGGATCGTTGCGAGTTTGCATCGGCCTGTTTTTCTGGAATCGGAAGTTCCTTTCGATGAGATTACGGCTCGCAGGCTCGACTTCTATAAGCGCAACGGTTTTAAGGAGTTGGCAGAAGATCCCGAAATACTTTCTTCCAACCGTAAAGGAGGACATCCCCAGTGTCTTATGGGGACTCGACCGGTTGCCGATCTGGATGCTTATCTGAAAGAAATAAGGGATGTTGTCTATTATGCAGGCGAATAGAGTGACAGATCATCCCCAAAGACAGGTCAAGTTGCTCTCAAAAGTTGCCTATAAATCCCGGTAACAGGCGTTAAATACAGATATTTTCGGAGGTGTTATAGTTTATAACGCCTCTTTTTTTGCGTTTTCCCTTGACGATCGGAGGGAACGTAACGTGTTTTGTGTCGATTATTGGTCACGGCGGCATACTTCCACGCGGATTTTGTCCACCGCAGGACTGATTTTCTGCGCTTCGACATTGTCCGACGCCGATTGTTTTTCACGTCCCACGATCGAAGCGAGACGTTTTTCTTGTAACCGGACTGCTCAATCTCTCCGTTCGCCGTGAGGCGATACATTGAAGGCAGGTTGCCGCTGGGCTTTTCACAGCCTTTCTTCACGTAAAACAAGATTTTACATGTCGATCTTATAACTCGCTCTTTTTTTGGGATACAAAATTAGTTGATCGTGGGTTGCCGATCGCGATGCAAAGTCGGAGCAATGTGTTGAATAAGAGAAATTTATTAAGAAAATACACTCGTCGCCGGGGGGAGTGATGTGATAACTGAACTCCTGCGCCGTTTGGCTTCGATGTGGTTTTTTGTTAGCTTCTGCACAACGAAAACAGAATGTAACGAACTGTTTTTTCAGTTTATTCGATGTGTTGTGCTCCGGTTTGCTTTTTCGCTATGTGTTTATTTTATGATTGGAGGAATCGGGGGGATAGAGGTAAGCGGGAAATGGCGGAGAGTGCCTGTGCGGTCATAGGGCTTTATCGATAACCGTTTTTTATCGATGGCATGTTTTGTTTTCCGGGAAAGGGGGCAAAATCATAGCCGAGAAGGTAACTTGTGAGAGAAAAAAACGTTTGATAAAACATAAGATATAAAAAGGACAGGAATGAAAGCAATGGTATTGAAACGGTTCGGGGGCATAGAGAATTTTGCCGTTGAAGATGTTCCGGAACCCCAGGTGGGCGATGGAGAGGTGCTGGTCGAGGTGAAAGCGATCGGGATCGACCAGATCGATGTTAAAGCCCGTAAGGGGGAAGGGATGTCGGATTACCTGAAACAGGAGCATCCGATGATCTTGGGCTGGGATATTTCGGGCGTGGTTTCGAAGGTGGGCAGCCGGGTGAAGGATTTTAAGGCGGGTGATGCGGTGTTCGGGACGATTCGTTTTCCGGGGCCCGGTAGTTCTTATGCGGAGTATGCCGCCGCTCCGGCCGATCAGATCGCCCTGAAGCCGGAGAATATCTCTCATGCGGAGGCCGCCGCCGCTACGCAATCGCCGCTAACGGCCTGGCAGGCTTTGGTCGATACGGGGCATGTAAAGAAGGGCGACCGGGTGTTGGTGCATGGAGGGGCAGGCGGTGTGGGAAATTACGCCATCCAGATCGCCCGGCATATAGGCTGTTATGTGATCACCACCGTATCGGGCGCAGACCGGGCATTTGTAAAGGAACTGGGGGCGGACGAGGTGATCGATTACCGGGCCCAGGCATTCGAGAAGGAGGTGAAAGAGGTTGATTTTATACTGGATACCATAGGCGGGGATAATTTCGTCCGTTCGCTGGATGTGTTGAAACCGGAGGGGATGATCGTACTTTTGCCGTCCAATAAAAAAGAGGAGGCCGATAAGGCGGTCCGGGAAAAGCAGGTTAAAAATTATAGGCATATCCTGATGCATTCCAGCGGGAAGGATATGCGGGCGATTGCCGGGATGCTCCGGGAAGGTTCGATGAAAGCGAATGTGGATAAAGTTTATTCTTTCGAACAGATTCCACAGGCACAGGAACAGTTGGAGAACGGGAAAGTCAGGGGTAAGATTGTAGTCATTTTAGAAAAATAGAACGATGGATATTTTAAAAGGAAAAACCGCCCTTGTGACGGGATCGAGCTCCGGAATCGGAAAAGCCATTGCCCTTCTTTTTGCAAGCGAAGGTGCGAAAGTGATCGTTACTTATCATTCGGGGGAAGACCGCGCCAGGGCTGTGACCGACGAGATCGGGCAGCGGGGCGGAACGGCGAAGGCCTACCGGGTGGATGTGGCCGACGAGGGGGAAGTGAAGGAGTTGTTTGCCACGATCGACCGGGAGTTCGGGGATGTAAATATCTTGGTGAACAATGCCGGCGTGAACGGGAGCAATACTCCTGTGGAAGATATGACGACGGAGCAATGGGACGGGGTTATTAAGACAGACCTTTACGGCCCGTTCTTTTGCTGCCGGGAATTTTTGCAGTTGAAGAAGAAATACAAGACTTATAAAGGGAACCGGATTATCAATGTGTCCTCTATCCACCAGCATGTGAATGTGCCCGGCAATGCGAATTACAATGCTTCGAAAGCGGCAATGCGGAACCTGGCCTATACGATGGCGCTGGAACTGGCTTCGCGGGAGCTTACGGTGAATAACGTGGCGCCGGGGATGATCCTGACTCCCATTAACGAGAAAGTGATCAGCGACCCGGAACGGTTGAAACGGGCAGAGGGCATTATTCCTTTCCACCGGGGCGGAACGCCTGAAGAGGTGGCCAATGTGGTATTGTTTTTGGCTTCGGATGCCAGTTCGTATGTGACGGGAAGCACCTACACCGTGGATGGGGCATTGTCGATTTTAGGGCCGGATGCCTGATAAAAGGAATGAATGATGGAATGGTCTGAATGGCTGATTGCCTGTGTCCCTATTTTTTCTTTCGGCCTTATTCCGGTGATCGGGACGCTGATCGGAGGAAAGCCTACGGAACAATCTATGGGCATTGCTTTAGGTGGTTTTGTGTTTTCCTTAGCCGTGCTCTTGTTCCGTAGGCCCGATATAACGCTGCCTGTTTTCGTGATCGGGTTCTTGTCGGGTGTTTTCTGGTCGGTCGGCTCTATCGGGCAGTTTCTGGGGATCGGTTATCTGGGCGTGGCGCGGGCTACACCTATGCTGAACGGCGGACAAATCGTCGGTACTTCTTTGGTGGGGGTGGCACTGGGCGACTGGGCTTCCGCCGATGCGAAGATGTATGGCTTTTTAGCGCTGGCGCTGATTATAACCGGTATATTTTTCACTTCTTATAAACAGCAGGGGGAAGACGGCGCTAAGCCCCGGTGGAAACAGGGAATATGGATTAATTTGCTGGCCGTATCGGGATTTACGGCGTATGTCGGGATTCTGAAATATTATCAGATCGACGGCTGGAGTAGTATTTTCCCCCAATCTATCGGGCAAATTGTTGCCATAGCGCTTGCTTCCCTGCTGCTGTTCCGCCGTCGTCCCTTTACCCGCTTTTCCCTGAAAAACAGTGTCGTCGGGATCATTTGGGGTACGGGAAACATTGCTTTGCTGCTTTCGCAGGCTAAGCTGGGGTTGTCTGTCGCCTATCCTGTCAGCCAGGCTGCTGTGATCGTTTCGGTGTTCGGGGGCGTGTTTATCAATCGTGAGCATAAAACCCGCAAAGAGTGGATTTTTACCGCAGCGGGGATTCTTATTATCTGTGCCGGACTTTATATGATTTATCTTTCCAGCCGGCATTAAGGGGGGGGAGAGCGTAAATCTGGGGAGAACGGAGGTCTAAAGGACGGTGGCCGGAAGCTGCCGCGAATAACAAAAGCTCTGCAATTCG
>UQTM01000081.1 GCA_900544025.1 uncultured Odoribacter sp. | reverse complement strand
CGCCGCGGGAAGCCGGGCAGCCCAGGCAGTGCATCCCGATCTCCATGAAGTAGGGAGCGGTGGTCTGGTCCATATCCAGAATGTCGCCGATGATGGTCTCGCGGGTCACCTGCTTTGCGTCCTTGTGTTCTTCCTTCTTGAGCATATTGAAAATATCAAACATGATGGTTTTCCTTTCCTGTTGGGTAAAATCACGGCATAACCTACCGTTCTTCTATACTATACCCTAAACCGGTACTGTTTTTCAAGTATCTGCTGGGATTTTTAGCGTTTACTGGTAATTCTTATCCAGCGAGAAGCCGCGCCCGCTCACCTCGGTCACATGGCTCACGATCATAAAGCAGGTGGGGTCGATGGCATGGGCCAGCTTTTCCAGCTTCGGCAGCTGGCGGTTGCTCACGATGCTCAGCAGCACCTGCTCCGGCTCGTTCACCGTATAGCCTTTTATTCCCATGGATTCCGCCAGCCTGGCAAAATCCGGGTTCAGCATATCCGTCTCATTGTCCGGCAAACCGGTCACTTCCATTTCCAGTTTCACCATCCCCAGCGAACGGTTGTTAAACACCACCACTTTTACCGGAAGCTTATACTGCACCACGGTCATTAAGTCGCCCAATGTCATCGACAAGCCGCCGTCGCCGCAAAGAGCCACCACCTGCCTGTCCGGATAAGCCAGCGAAGCGCCGATCGCCTGTGGCAGGGCGTTGGCCATAGAGCCGTGATTGAACGAACCCAGCATCCTGCGTTGTCCGCTCGCCTGCAAATAGCGTGCGCCCCATACGCAGGTCATACCCGTATCCACCGTAAAAATGGCATCCGATTTCGCGACCTCGTTCACCAGATACATCACGTATTCCGGATGAATCTTATCCTTTTGCCCTTGCTCTTTCACATAAGTGTGTAGTTTTTCTATCGTCCGGTTGTATCCCAGTAATTGTTCCTTCAAAAAGGTGGCGTCTTCCTTCTGCTTCAGCATCGGCAGCAAAGCATTCAAAGTGGTTTTTATATCCCCGCAAAGTCCTTGCGTGAGCTTGGCGCGTCTGCCTAAACGTTCCGCCTTTATATCGACCTGCACGATCTTGTTATTATCGGGCAGGAAAGGCCCGTAGGGAAAATCAGTACCCAGCATCAGCAACACCCCGCATTGGTGCATGCCGTCGTAAGCCGAAGCCATACCCAGTAACCCCGTCATCCCGATCTCGTTCGGGTTATCGTACTGGATTTCCATCTTGCTCTTGAACGAATAGGCAACCGGAGCTTTCAGGCGGTGGGACAGTTCCACCACCTCGTCATGAGCCTCGCTTGCCCCGATCCCGCAAAAGATCGTCACCTTGGCTTCGCTGTTCAGCAAATCGGCGAGTTGCCGCAACTCCTCTTCCGACGGGCATATCCGGGGATGAGTGAAAAAAGCGTGCGAAGAAGAAGGAATATTTTCCGTAGCCTCGGAAGTCACATCTCCCGGCAGCCCCACCACCGCCACGCCACGCTGTGAAATGGCGGCCTGAACGGCTCCCTGCACCATGCGCGGCAACTGCTCCGGCGTGCTGATTACCTGATTGTAAAAACTGCAATCGTCGAATAGCCGGATCGTATTTGTCTCCTGGAAATATTGCGTTCCGAACTCCTCCGTAGGAATGGCCGAAGCGATAGCGATCACCGGGGCCCCTGAACGGTGGGCGTCGTACAGCCCGTTGATTAAATGCACATGCCCCGGCCCGCTACTGCCCGCACAGCAGGCGATCCCCCCGTGCAACTGGGCTTCCGCCCCGGCGGCATACGCGCCCGTTTCCTCGTGCCTCACATGTACCCATTGTATCTTTCCATTCTTTCTCACGGCATCGTTCACCCGGTTCAGGCTATCCCCCGTCACGGCATAAATTCGTTTCACTCCGGCTTCCACCAGCATGTCTATCAATTGTTCTGCAAGATTTTTACCCATGATCTAAAAAATTAGTGTTCATCCTCCATAAGAACGGGAAACATCGCGAAAAGTTATGCCGGGCGGTGTCAAAAGTACGTTTCAGTCCGCTTATTTTAATTTCTCCTCTTTCTTTAAATTTTTTAATATGATCCTTTTAAAATCCGGAAACATTTATATATTTGTAAAATCTTGTAAACAAGCGTTGTATAAATAAACTTATTGGATGATGAAATGTATTAAATTAGGATTGCTCTTGGGAGCGGTATGCCTTATTGTGTGGCGTGCGCAAGGGGACGAGCCCGTGAGAGTTCACGCGGTTACCGACATCGCTCATGAATTTTCGTTTTATGGAGACCACCGTTTTCATACCCAGTATTTGCCGGGTGAAAGGGGAGTGACCAACTGGTGTTCGCTCTTTAACTTCGATTTTTCCAATGCCAACCTGCTGATTCTATTGGGATGCGACGACCGTATCTCTTATTTCCCGCAGGATGTGGAAACGATCAAAGCTTTCTTGAAATCCGGCGGGGGAGTGGTGCTATTGGGCGGCCACAACACTAAATCGCAGGGAGCTTTGGCAGAAAAATTAGGAGCGGGATTTATGGCCGGGGCACAAATGCCGATGCGTGCAGCAGAGGCTTTGCCGGGAGTGAAAGAAATCGAAGGAAACACATCCTCGCTGCTCGACCTGAAAAAGGTTAAAAAATGGGAAATCCTCGTGACCGATGCAGCCGGAAAGCCCGTATTGGCAAAAACAAAATACGGTAAAGGGAATCTGTTGGTGGGAGTGCGCGGACTGGCGGGAAGCAATCCTAATGCTTCCGATTCGATCAACTACCGGATGTGGCGTCCCTTGCTGAAAGCGATTGCTTCCGGAAAAACGATCGATCCTGCCGCTCCTTTCCGGGGAAAGGGGATCGGCGACCTGGAACACAAAGAGAAACACGAAACATTTGTCCTGAGTTATAGCGACTATTTGAAACCCTTTGCCGATGCCATGGTGGATATTTCCAAACGTTGCCAGCCTGTGATCGAAGCCCGTATGGGAGTGCCTCTTTCTAAAGGAATGGGATCGGAAATCAGCCTGCTGGCCACCGGAGGCGGCGGTTTTTCGAGCGGGAGCGTGATCGCGCTTGCCGTATGGTGGGGAGATTTCCCCGAAAAGGAGGACAGTATGATCGAATTTATCACACACGAATCCGTGCATTCCTGGGTGCTGCCCTATCCTGAAGTGTGGAACGAGCCGATCGCCACTTATGTGGGGAATCTGGTCATGATAGATATGGGGCACGAAGCCGAGGCCATGCGTCGTATCAAAGGGCAGATTGCGGCAGCACAGAAACACGATCCGCAAATGAACCGTTACGATCTCGACGGCAATGCGATCGACGGCAGCGCGAAGCTCACAGGCGGTGCTGTACGCGATATTCACTGGGGAAAAACATATTGGGTGTTCGAAGAGCTCCGCAAGGAATATCCCGACATCGTAGCCCGCTATTTCAAGGCGAAGCGAAGACTTCTTGCCGACCAGAAGATCACCCGCTACGACCTGAACAACACCGTGGCCATCATGAGCGCCGCTGTTGGGAAAGACCTGTTTCCCTGGTTTCGTGAACATGGCTTTAACGTCGATC
The DNA here is from genome assembly GCA_900544025.1 of uncultured Odoribacter sp. Taxonomy (GTDB): domain Bacteria; phylum Bacteroidota; class Bacteroidia; order Bacteroidales; family Marinifilaceae; genus Odoribacter. Next base: position 11,577 of record UQTM01000081.1, on the reverse strand, counting down.
GTTCCAAAGCAGAAGTAAAAGGCTAAGAGGCTAAAATAAAGAAACCGGTTCCGGTCTTTTCGGATTTAGATAAAAGGAAATCGCAATAAAATCTGTTTTTATTGCGATTTCTTTTTGGGGGATTGCTCGGAAGAGTGTCGGTTCGGGTTTCGGTTACCGGAGAGAAAAACAGGCAGGGATTGAGCTTAACATGCCGATTTGTAAAAGGGGCTGTCCCGATGTGCCATTCTGAATTTCTACGAAAGGACGAGTAGCAAAAAGGAACAAACGATGTTCGGATTTACCGTTCGGTTATCCGGGAAAAGAGGAAATTTAGCACCGATATTTTTACGGCCTGGGATTTTATGCCCTGTAAAACGCCGTTTGTTTTCCCGTAGCGGGGAAATAATACCGTTTGTCGTTTGTCGTTTGTCGTTTGCCGTTGCGCGGTAAGGGCGGGATAAAAAACGGACGGGATACTGTATTTACACTACCCCGTCCGCTGGACTGTATAGCGGCTTTGTTTCATGAAACTTATTTTATGAAACCGGATTTACCGGAACGCCGCGTTTCTGTTTTATCCCTTTAGCCGTTTTATTCAAAAGCTATTCAGGCAATTTTCGTTCGTTTTCTATGCAGAGTTACGTCCTTTTTCCTTCCGAAAAGAGCGGTTTTTGTTTTGTCCGGCCTTTGTTTTTTATCCGGTAGTTCATGGCTTGCGCCTTTTTCGGAACTTTGCCGTATATCTTGTGGTTGGAATGGCTTTAGGCCGGTATTTTTTGAGCATCCAGCCGTTTCACCACTTTACCGTAGATAATCAGGGCGATAGCGGAAACTAAAGCGATTCCTGCAAAATAATACCAGATGTAATGGGCGTGACTGCTGGCTGCCAGCCATTCTTCCCGGGTACTGAACAGGCTTTCGTCCGGGCAATATTTGTTCAACAGATAACCCGATAGCCCGAATCCGAAGATAGACGATAAAAAGGAATGTAAATGGCTAAACCCTAAATACATGCCTTCTTCCCCTTTGGGAGCCTGCAAGGAAAAATATTCCAGGAACCGGGGAGAGATAAACGTTTCGGCCAATCCCTGAAATACGATACCGACCACCATCATAAAGGCCACCGGGTGCATCCAGAGAATCGTCGTACTCCCGTCGAGCACATTCCCGTAGGCCATACAGAGAGCAGAGACAGGCATGATGAACATCCCCACCGTCATCGAGGTGAGCGCTGTTTTGTGGCGCATCATTTGAGTCACTAAATTTACGAAAAGTACCACCACTAACGGGTTTACGTTGGCATACCACGAAGGAGATGCTCCTTCTCCCGCAAGGCGGAGCACATATTTGGGCATCGTGGCATAGAGCTGGTGCTGCACCATCCAGAATCCTGTGATAATCAGAATCAGGAAAATCAATCGTCCGTTGCCGCACACCTTTAATAAGGCCTTCCAAATCTGGCGGAATGTCTTTCCTTCCCCTCCGGTATGGCTGCTTTTATAGAAAAACCAGATAGCGATCAAAGCTAAAAAAGTCATGCTGGCGGAAAAATAATTCAGGGTGATCAATCCTTCGTTTCCCAAAGCCTCCCGCAAGGGCTTAACGATCGTTTTACCGGAAAAAGCTCCGATGTTTACCATGCCGTAAAAAATGGCGAATCCTTTGGCGCGGTTGGCCTCCGTTGTTTCTCTCGCTACCGTACCGGTAATAACGCTCTTGATAAAAGCGCCACCGATCACGATCAAGGCCATGATCGGCAGGATTCCGTATTGCATGCCGCTTTCCGTTAATCCTTTAAAAGTGGTGGTCATGCCATACTCCACCAAACCGGCGGATTCCAGATAAGTGGGGAATAGTGCCAGTCCGCCGTATCCTAATGTCAGTAAACTGAAAGCCAGTAACATCGAACGCCGGAATCCGATTTTGTCTGCCAATGCCCCGGCAAAAGTAGGCAGGAAATAAAGTAATGCGGCAAAAGTTCCTGCAATCGTGGCCGCCTGAATATCGTTGAATCCTAAGATCCGGCTTAAATAAAGCGTGATTACAATAAATACGCCATAATAGGCAGCACGTTCAAACAGTTCCACGGTGTTCGCCACCCAGAATGCTTTACTGAACCTAATCTTTTCTTTGGGTTGGGTTGCTGTCGATGTCATTTAAAAATATTTGTTGAATGATTAATGAAACGCAAAACTAATAAAATAAATCCGACTACAAAAATTGCATCTTATCATAGACCAGCATTTTACAGATTTAATTTTACATATTGTAGGTATCGTTATGTTTACAAGTCGATTGTAAATAGAAATGTTTCCCGGCTTTTCCTTCCCTGAGCAGGAAAAGGGATACGATGAATAAATCGATGGGGATGTGCCGAAAATCCATTGAAAGTAAGGCCGGTGGAACGATTACCGGATGCTTTTCCGTTCATAAATGAGAGAAGCGGAAAAAAAGAACCGACCGGAGCCTACCGTTGCCGACCGGGAAAATTAATTGCAGAAAAATTTATAAAATGGCAACGATAGGAGCGCAGCATTTTACGAAAATATAAACCGATTGTAGAGCAAAACACTTTGCGAAAATATTCGTCGGGGATCGGTAAATAAGATAAAAATAAAAAAATGGTGTGGCAGTCTGCCTAAACAAAAGAAACTACCAATAACTTACAATAGGATCAAACAAGCCACACCATTACCGCATGGCATCGTCGTTTTTCCTATTGTCTAAAAGAAAAGGGTAGTTTCGTTGTTTTGGAAAACTAAAATGCTAATATATCTTATTTACAAAATCCTCCTGATTTCTTCACAAATGTATAAAATGTAAACGATTATGTAAAATAATTTGACATTTTTATTCAAAAAAAATTATTATGTTTTAAAATAAGGCATGTGTATGTTATCATTCAGGGATATCATGGATAGAAGTTTTTCTGTCTGTAAAAGACAATGCCGGGAATTTTTACAAAATATATACCGGGAATAAAAATAGTGCCGGTTTATTTGCTTTAACAGTTCTGTTATTTTAGACATTCTATTATTTTTGTTATCCGGTTTTGCTGTTTTTTAGTTTAAACGATAAAATGGCAACTGTGAGAAACAGGCATGAAAAAATATCGTTTCGGCAATAAAGTTTAAGATGAAACAGTATAACCTGAAATGCCGGAATGGCTTTTATCGTATGTTAATATAATTTATGTAGATGACTGAAAATCAGAATATAGAACAACACCCGCTGCCTCCTTTTTTTCCTACCGGGGCAAAGGTTTTAATGCTGGGAAGCTTTCCGCCTCCGCGTGCCCGTTGGAAAATGGATTTTTACTACCCGAATTTTCAAAACGATATGTGGCGCATCTTTGGTTTGGTGTTCTTTGGAGAGAAAGACTATTTTCTGACCGATGATAAAAAATCGTTTTGTGAATCCCGGATCCGTTCGTTTCTGACTGAGAAAGGGATTGCCCTTTCCGACACGGCGTGTGAAGTGATCCGCCAGAAAGACAATGCTTCCGATAAATTTTTAGAAGTCGTGTCCGTGATCGATCTGGATGAGGCATTGTGCCGGCTGCCGGATTGCCGGGCAATCGTCACTACCGGGCAAAAAGCCACCGATACCCTGCTTTCTCTGCTTCCCGCCGAAGAACCCAAAGTGGGAGGGTACAGCACCGCCGTTTTCCGGGGACGTCCCTTGCGCCTCTACCGCATGCCTTCTTCCTCCCGCGCCTATCCGAAACCCCTGCCTGAAAAAGCCGCCGTTTACGGTGCCATGTTCCGGGAATTGGGGCTCGTGTGAGTTTTTAAAAACCGGTTTTCGATAACTTTTCTATACTTTATAGCTATGGGCAAGGCTATAAAGGATTTTTCATAAATCCAAAAGTACCTTTCAGATAAAGTGTAAACTTGTTAATATTTCTTTTTTATCCTAATTATGATATATTTAAATTTAATTATTAAATAAATTATGTATAATATATTATTAATAAAATAATATTTATATTTGTTTGTTATGTAATGTGTAAATATTGTTCACTAAAAATAAATCAATTAAAAAAAGGAGATTGAATTTTATTTACTGTGACAATCTATTTTTAATAATTTTAAGTTTGATAATTATGAAATGTAAAATTTTAATCATGTGTGTGTTAATGGCGATGGTGGCTGTTAATGTTATGTATGTCAATGAAAAATTGCCGGCTGTAAAATCATTGGGATTGTTTCATGTTACCGCATTTGCGGATAATGAGCAAGGAGGTTCATCGGGAGGTAGTGGAATGTGTACGGAGAGAGGGGGAAATGAAGAACCAAAAAAGGTGTTACAAAAAAATCCCTGTACAAAAGAAATTCAAATAAAAGTCGGAACTTCTATTGAATGGAAACAAGTAAAGGGTAACGAATGTAAGTGCGAAAAACCGGATCGTTCTTATCAAGGTACTAAAGGATGTAATTTGAGTTGGGAAACTGCTTGTAAATAATGATGCCGATAAAGGTTGTCTATTAAGGTAGATAACCTTTATTAGAATTGGTATTATCTAAATATAAAGTATATGAAATTTTTTTTAATAGGATTCTTTTTATGGGTGATAGCCGGATGTAACACTTATAATAAAGATGAAAACGTAATTACGGTTGAGGCAAATAAAATACAAGATATTATAAAAGTATCCACGATATTTGACTCTATAAAATACGTTCCTTTAGAAACTACGGATTCTTCGCTTTTTAAAGATATCGACAAGCTATGTATAGATTCTTGTGGAAATATTTTTATATTGGATATAGAAGGAACTAATGCAGTATATATGTTTGGAAAAGAGGGACAATTTAAAAGACAAATTGGGAATTTAGGTAGAGGTCCTGGAGAATATAATGAAATTTCCGATTTAAATTTGTATCAGGATACTATTCTGGAGATTTACGATTCGGGACAGGATAAAATAATTCAATATGATACATCTGGAAAGATGATCCATGAAATCTATAACATAGAGGCAGGAAGTGCACAATTTTTTCACATTGGAGATACCTTAGGATTTTATAGGCCGAATGGTAAAAATGCATTTAACTTGACCATACTCGTTAAGGATAAAAAGTATTCTTATTTGAAGCAAGATTATTTAGAATTGAGGCGTAAAGGAAATTATTTTCACACGGATGGAAAACAGGTTTATTGTACAGATAATTATAATGATACTTTGTACATTATAAAAGATGCTAAGGTTTATCCTTTTTTATATATTGATTTTCAGAAAAATAAATTACCGGAAAAAATACGATTAATAGAGCAGGCCTGGCAAGGGGATTATTGTTTTGATATAGAGAATTTTAAATTTACTTCAAGGTTTGTCAATTTTTCATTTTCGTATCGTCAGAATGAAATATTTGCCTTTTATGACTTCAAAAACAAGAAAATGTTTACGGGGCGGAGTTTTCAAAATGATTTAGATGGAATACCTCTTTTACTTTATCCTAATACATCCAATAATAATGATAAAATAGTTACTTATTTAAAAACGAGTATATTTTTAAGCACTTTCGAAAACGGCCGGATATCTGAAACTGCTAAAACATTGAAATCTAAAGTACATGAAGATTCGAATCCCATAGTTGTATTTGCTTATACGAAAAAATAAGATAAATATGTCTAAGTTTTTAAATTATACGATAAAGACTTGTATCGTTATTTTATTGATAATGAATGTTTTCTTTATATACAATGCGAGAGGGAAAAAATATTCGGAAAATAAGGTACAGCAAGAGCAAGCGGTGGATATGATAAAGTTTCAGAATCTGGAGAAAGAAATGAAAGCCATGTTCTTGAACGGCTATCTGAGTTTACCTGCTGAATTGATGATTGAAGATGTAAAAGGTAATGAACAAAAATTGACGGAAATATTGGACGGAAATACTTTTGTTCTTTGATATCCTCAGCATAATTGCAGTTTATGCTTTCAGAATAGTTTGGACCGGTTTTTAAATTATGCCCGCAAAGGAAGAAAAGCTATTGTTTTATCGACTAAGTTAGGGGTACGGGATATGTATTTTTTCAAGAAGAAATATAATATAGACGTGCCCTGTTATGTCGTTAAAAAATACTCCCGGCCATACCCGTTTCAGGAATATACCGGCCCTCTGTTTTTTAGCTTGTCGGAAGACAGGAAAATAAGTAATTTGTGGATACATAATACTGAATTTGAAGAGGTTGCTGAAGAATACTTTAAAATGCAGGAAAGATATTCTCAGACAGTAGAAAAATAATTTTCTGTTCTGTCTTTACGCTTTGTATATGAGGGGGAGAGATTTCACACGATGAATCAATCCTCTTCTTTGTGAAGGGGATTTAGAAACAGGTATAAAAAAGCTAAAAAGCAAATCGTCACTATTGCGGCAATGCCTGCTATAATCGAAATTACATTGAACATACTATTATCTTTTCCATCGTTTATGACTCCACAGCCAGCCGTGTGGCTCTTCTTTTATATTCTCGGTTAATAACTCGATATACTTTTGGGTGACCTGCCCTTCTCCGGTAGATTCGATATCCTCGCATAAGGATACACATCTGATTTTATAATTTCCTTTTGCCGGGTGGGTAATATGCAGGTACACCACTGCGGACTTGCTGATCCTTGCTAATTTTTCCATACCTGAAAAATGATAACTCGCTTGATTCAGCAAATCGAACCTATACTTTTCTTCTTTGATCCGGGGACATTGGTCGGCCAGGAACAGATAAACGGAAGACGATTCTTTTTTCGTTAGGATTTGGCGGACAACCGCTTTATCCGGAATCAGTTTCATCCCGAACCGGGAACGCAATTTCATCATCAATCGATTTGCCGTTTGGGATTTTAACGGCTTGTAAACCGCGTACATATCACAGGACAGTTTATACGGCATGAAATTCAGCATCTCCCAATTTCCGCAATGTCCCAGACAGACAATCACATTCTTCCCGCTTCGGATGTGGTTGTTTATAAGTTCCAGATTTACGAATGTCAGTTTTTTGTCGAGTTGCCGGGGAGAGATCGATACGCTCTTTATGACTTCTGCAAAATAAGCCGTGAAACAAACATAGAATTTCTTCACGACCTCGCGCACCTCTCCATACTTTTTTTCCGGGAACGAACGGGATATATTTTGAATAACGACCGCTTTCCTGTAACTGAGTATATGGTAAGTAAAAACATACATAAAGGATGAAAATCCATATAAAAGGGGCATCGGTATCAGACTCACGGAATAAATAATTCCGTAAGCACTTTTATATGCGGCAATCGATAAGAATTTTTTCATATTGTGAATTTTCAGTCCGTATGGACTTTTTTCCGTAATTTTGCTCCAAATTTAGAGAGAGGTAATATGACGCACAATGGTTACCGATAACCATTTTTCATACGGCAAACATGATATATAATACCAATAATAACGAACTTACCTGGGAACAACACCGCCCTTACATCGAGTTTTTGTCTCAGGTCAATAATAGCTGTGTATTCGTTAGTTTGCTCCATGTCAGATACCTGTTTATTTCGCCTAATTTCAGGAACGTCCTCGGATGGGCGGTCGATGAAAAGATGAATCTGGAAAACGATCTGCTGGAAGAATACATACATCCTGACGATTTGTCGGTTCTCCTGAATTTGCAGAAAAGAACTTTTGATTATGTATTCGGGTTACCATACGAGGAACAATATGACTACAAGCATATTTTTGAATTTCGGGCATTGGGAGTTTCCGGAGAGTATCTCCGTGTCATTTGCCAATACCAGATGCTCGAAACCAAAGAGTTTGACAAGCCGCTTTTATTACTGGGGGTAGTGGATATTTCCCCTGACCAGGATTTAAAAGCACCTATAAAGTTCCGTCTGGTAAATTTTAAAACAGGGAATATCATTAGCATCCCTGTGATCGACAATCCGGACATATCCCTGACCAAACGGGAAAAAGAAGTGCTCAAAATGGCCAATGAAGGCCTGATGAGCAAAGAGATCTCAGACAAATTGTTTATCAGTATCCACACCGTAAACAGGCATCGTCAAAACATTTTAGAAAAAATGCATGTGGATAATTTGTCTGAAGCCATAAGTTATGCGCAGAAGTTAGGGCTATTGGTCTAAAAGCTTTCAATTCCGGCACATCGTCAATAGCCTGATGAGCGTGTTATTATTTTCCCCATTTCCCGTCTTTCATACCTAAAGCCGTTCCATTGGTGAAAGGTCTTATCATATTGCCGTAAATATCCGCGAAACCGATTTTACCGTTATTTTCGATTCTTGAAGCGTTGTCCGTAATATTGGTAATTAATACCGTAATTTATATAAGTCTTAAATATATGAGAACGAGTACTTTTGTATCAGTAAGCCGCATAATTAAAAAATAGGGAAATGGAAAATAGTTTACCAAAGATCGTTTGCCACATGATGACGGCATTGGACGGAAAGATCACCGGGCCTTTTATGGATACCGAAATTGCTGAAATTGTAGGGGAAGAGTATGAACGGACGAATAATACTTATCGTCCCCAGGCCTGGCTGTGCGGGCGGGTGACTACCGACGAGAATTTCACTTTTTACCGGAAGCCGGATTTGGAAGAACAGGTTTCGGAGGTGCCCGGAGGTGATTTTGTGGCAGTAAAAGAGGCCGGGATGTATTATGTGTCTGTGGATGCTTTCGGGTGGCGGGTTTATAAACTGGACTTTTTTGCAGGCGGGTTTGGTGGACGAGTTGAGTCTTGTTATAACCCCTGTGGCCGACGGAGAGAATAATACGGTGACGCTATTCGAAAAATCCGACGGTCTGCCTGCTCATGCTCCGGTCGGGTTTACTTTGAAAAGCGTGGATATACTGAACGGTGGCGGAGTATGGCTTCGTTACCTGGTCAGAAAGTGATTTGCAGCATGTGGACGGATAGAAATGTAAATATTTTTAATGCTTTAAATACATTGAACATGAAGAGAATAACCCTTGTTTTTATGCTTGTAGCCATGATCTTGTCTAATTATTGTGAATCGCTAAATGCACAGAATATGAAAAAAGAGTTACCTGAATCGATCAGCGCATTCCCCATGGGGGATAAGTTACCGGAAATGTTTTCCCGGTATTTTATCGGACAGGCTTATCGGGCTCCGCTAACCCAGAACAAAGCCTTGAATTGTCCGGTATCGAATGTCACTTTTGAGCCCGGTTGCCGCAACAATTGGCATAGCCATACCGGTGGGCAGATTCTTGTGGTGGTGGGCGGTAAAGGATTTTATCAGGCCCGCGGCGAAGGGGCCCGTTTATTATTGCCGGGCGATGTGGTGGAAATTCCTGCCCATGTAGAGCATTGGCACGGTGCCGCTCCCGATAGCTGGTTTTCCCATTTGGCTATCGAATGTAATCCCCAGACCAATGAAAACACCTGGCTCGAACCGGTGGACGATAAGCAATATGCCGAGGCGACTGCATCCGCCGACACGGTTGTCTGTCGTTTGTCCGAAGCGGCAAAGGCGAATCAGGAAGAATGGTTGCCCGGTAGTGTTTCCGCGCTGAAAGCGACCGATCCGGAACTGGCAGAGGTGTTCGGTAATTTTGCTTTCGATGAGGTGCTGCAATATGGCGAACTGGATACCAAAACCCGGATCATGACGATTTTGGCCTCCAATATCGCTTCTCAGGCACAAACCGGATATCGTATGATGCTGGAAGGCGCACTTCGGGCGGGGGTGACTCCCGTGGAGATAAAAGAAATCCTATATCAGGCCGTGCCTTATGTCGGGATGGCGAAAGTGGTGGATTTTATCGGTATGACCAATGAGGTACTGACACAACACGGTGTACGGCTTCCTGTGGAAAGCCAGTCTGCCACATCTCCTGAAACACGCTTCGGGAAAGGGCTGGCTTTGCAGAAGTCCATTTTCGGGGAAAGGATCGACCGGATGCACGCTACAGCCCCGGATAATCAAAAGCATATCCAGCGTTATCTTTCGGCCAACTGTTTCGGGGACTACCAAACCCGTACGGGACTGGATGTAAAAATGCGGGAACTGCTTACGTTTTCAATGCTCGTTTCGCTGGGAGGTTGTGAATCGCAGGTAAAAGGACATATTCAGGGAAACGTGAATGTGGGAAATAACAAGGATACTCTGCTGGCCGTGGTGACACAACTTTTGCCTTATATCGGCTATCCGCGTACTCTGAATGCCATTGCCTGCCTGAATGAGGTTATTAAGGAGTAAAATCGCAACGCCAAATGTTTTTTGTATTTAAATTTTGCCGGAATGGTCGATTTTGTAAATTTATACTCCGGTTAGGGAAGCAGGCGGAGAGAGTTCATAAATAAAAGAAAAAAGCGTATGGACGATATTTTGAAATTAGAACATATTTATCAATACAACGATAGAGTGGGATATGAAACACTGCATCCGCTGGTGAGTGTTATCGATTTTTCTAAATGTTTACCGATAGAACCGGTGCGGCGGCTGTTCGGTTTCTATGCCGTTTTCCTGAAAGATGTGAAATGCGGGGATTTGCGTTATGGCCGTCAATATTACGATTATCAGGAGGGGACACTGGTGTTTTTGGCTCCGGGGCAAGTGGTCGAAGTCGGGAATAGGGATCGGGCGGTTCAGCCGAAGGGGTGGGGATTGCTTTTCCACCCGGATTTATTGAAGGGCACTTCGCTGGGACGGATGATGAAAAATTATACCTTTTTTTCTTACGAATCGAACGAAGCCTTGCATTTGTCGGATCAGGAACGTCAGGTCGTTTTCGAATGCCTGGGCAATATAGAGGCCGAGCTTCATCGCGGGATCGACAAACACAGCAAGATGCTGATTACTTCGAATATCGAATTGCTGCTGAATTATTGCCTGCGTTTTTACGACCGTCAGTTTATCACGCGGGAAAATGTCAATAAAGATATATTGATCCGGTTTGAAGAATTGATCGACGATTATTTTCAATCCGGTAAGCCGATGAATACAGGGTTACTGACCGTGGGGTATTGTGCCGACCGATTGCATTTGTCGGCCAACTATTTCGGCGACCTGATCAAAAAAGAAACAGGCAGGACGGCACAGGAGCATATCCAAATGAAGCTCATGGATATAGCGAAAGAAAAGGTGCTCGATCCCAGTAAAACCATCAGCGAAATTTCCTACGAATTGGGTTTCCAGTATCCCCAGCATTTTACCCGCTTGTTTAAACGCTGTGTCGGGTGTACGCCCAATGAATACCGGACGGTGAACTAAAGCCGTATAAATTCTTTTTAGTTTAAAATTCGATCGTTTTTATAGAATGCCGGACAACGGCGTCGGTATTATAGCTGAAAAATACTTGCCGGAAGGAACGAAACCTGACTCCGGTAAGTGTTTTTTTTATAAAGAGCCGTAATCTTTTTTTGCTGATTGCGGGGCAGATTTTTTCTTCCTTAAAGGACGGTACCGTTATTTATTCTATTGTAGCTATCCCTTGCCTTTTTCGGTGTTTTTTAGAAAAACCGGTGATGTCTCGGCGTATTTCATCTTATCCGATAACGTAAATGGTAGAAAATAGGTAGATGAGTGAATCATATAGCGGTATGGTTTGCTAAACATTGTTTGTTTTATATACCTATTTTGTT
>UQTM01000080.1 GCA_900544025.1 uncultured Odoribacter sp. | reverse complement strand
GAATTTACACATGTGGACCGAAGCCGATGATGGTAGCTGTTGCCAAATATGCCGCCGCTGAATCGATCACATGCGAAGTCTCATTGGAAAATACAATGGCTTGTGGTATAGGTGCTTGCCTATGCTGTGTGGAAAATACCCAAGAAGGTCATGTATGTGTTTGTACTGAAGGTCCCGTATTTAATATAGAGAAATTGAGATGGCTGAATTAAATGTAAACATAGGAAATTTGCAGTTAAAAAACCCGGTAATGACTGCTTCGGGTACATTTGGATACGGAGTCGAATATTCAGACTTTATGGATATTTCAAGACTGGGTGGTATTTTTGTAAAAGGAACAACCATCCAACCACGTGAAGGAAATCTGTATCCCCGCATGGCGGAAACTCCTTCCGGAATGTTAAATGCGGTAGGCCTGCAAAATAAAGGAGCACAATATTTCGTCGATCATATCTATCCTGCTATTAAGGATATCGATACGCATATGATCGTAAATGTGAGCGGTTCGTCGGTGGAAACATACGTGGAATGTGCAGAAAAAATAGCTGAACTGGATAAAATTCCGGCTATCGAACTTAATATTTCCTGCCCGAATGTGAAGCAAGGTGGTATGGCTTTCGGGGTTACAACCTGTGGTGCTGCCGAGGTTGTGAAGGCTGTCCGTAAGGTTTATCCCAAGACCCTTATTGTAAAACTTTCTCCTAATGTAACCGACATTACCGAGATAGCCAAAGCGGTCGAAGCCGAAGGTGCCGACTCTGTTTCACTTATCAATACCATGCTTGGCATGGCCATTGACGCAGAGAAACGTAAACCTATATTATCTACAATAACCGGTGGCCTTTCCGGTCCTTGTGTAAAGCCGGTTGCCCTGCGTATGGTATGGCAAACTTACAAAGCAGTTAAGATTCCTATCATCGGTTTGGGAGGTATTTCCAACTGGAAAGATGCCGTCGAGTTTATGTTGGCCGGAGCTACTGCCATACAGATTGGAACCTATAATTTTATAGATCCGACTGTCTCTGTAAAAGTGATCGATGGCATGAATGAATACCTGGACAGACATGGATTCAAATCTGCCAAAGAGCTTATAGGGGCTTTGGATGTATAAACTTATTGATTAAATAGAAAGACTTACTTGTTTTATTTGACAAGAAAAGGGACTTATTATTTATCCAATCCGGGTGTTACCGACAGATACACCCGGGTGTAACCATAGTCGACATCCGGGTCTCAAAGTACCTGACACCCGGGTGTCAATTTGTTTTAATACTTACCTTTGTCAAAAAAGACAGTAGGTTTCATGAAAAATACAAGTATCATCGGATAACTGACTACACTATTGATCTCACTGGTTATATCCTGAAAAGCATGACAGTTGTATGATAGTATAATGATAGTTTTATGATAGTTGAAGGATGTTTTTTAGCTGTGTAAACCTTTAGTAAACAGTAAGATGCAGGAAAATTATGATAGTATGATAGTTGTTTTCAATTTTCAAGTAGAGTAAATACGTATTGTAAACCAAGTAAAATAATGAAATGAAAAACAAATTATTTCTTTTAATCTGCCTGATTGTTATATCTATATCGTTGAAAGCCAACGATAAAACAATTATTCCTATTACAACAGACAATATCAGTCTGATTTATAAAGTAGGTAATAACGGGCGTTTGTATCAATCATATGTAGGGCAAAAACTCCGTTTTGATAGTGATATCGACCAGTTGCCTATGCTTGGCGAGGCTTATATCACACATGGTATGGAAGATTATTTCGAACCGGCTATCCGGATATTGCACAATGACGGCAATCCTTCCCTGTTGCTGAAGTATGTATCTTATAAAACCAGCGATTTGCAACCGGGTGTTACAGAAACCGTTATTAAACTGAAAGACGACGTTTATCCCGTAACGGTTGATCTTCATTTTATTGCTTATGCCGAAGAAAATATAATCAAAACATATACCGAGATATCTCATCAGGAGAAGAAGCCGGTTGTGCTTTATAATTATGCTTCTTCTTTGCTTCATTTGGATGCTGGTAAATATTTTCTGACAGAATTTGCCGGAGACTGGGCACATGAAGTCAACATGACGGAACAACAGCTTTCATTTGGTAAAAAAGTATTGGATACCAAGTTGGGAAGCCGTGCCAATATGTTCAATTCGCCTTTCTTTTTACTGGCACTGAATGAGGAATCAAAGGAAAATGAAGGAGAAGTCCTTTTCGGAACCATTGGTTGGACGGGGAATTTCCGTTTTACTTTTGAGGTGGATAATTTGAATAATTTGCGTATCCTTTCCGGCATAAACAACTATGCTTCAGAATATTCGTTGAAGCCACAGGATATATTCCGGACTCCTGAGTTTATCTTTACTTTCAGTGCGGAAGGGAAAGGAAAAGCAAGCCGCGACTTCCATAAATGGGCCCGTAAATATCAGGTAAAAGACGGCGATAAACCGCGTATGACTTTGCTGAATAACTGGGAAGCCACTTATTTCGATTTTAATGAAGACAAGCTGGTCGATATTATGGACGAAGCCAAATCGCTGGGAGTTGATATGTTCCTGTTGGACGACGGATGGTTTGCCAATAAATATCCCCGTAGCAGTGACCGTCAGGGCTTGGGTGACTGGGATGAAACAGTGACGAAGTTGCCGAACGGCATCGGTAAACTGGTGAAAGAGGCAACCGACAAAGGTATAAAATTCGGATTATGGATTGAGCCGGAGATGGTGAATCCTAAAAGCGAACTCTATGAAAAACATAAGGATTGGGTGATTCATTTGCCGAACCGGGATGAATATTATTTCCGGAATCAGTTGGTGCTCGACCTGAGTAATCCGGCTGTGCAGGATTATGTATTCGGCATTGTGGACAATTTGATGCAAAAATATCCGGGAATCGCTTATTTTAAATGGGATTGCAATAGTCCGATCACCAACATTTATTCGGTTTACCTGAAAGATAAGCAGTCGCATTTATACATCGATCATGTACGCGGGCTATATAAGGTGCTGGAACGGATACAACAAAAATATCCGGAATTACCGATGATGCTGTGTTCCGGTGGTGGCGGGCGTGCCGACTACGAAGCTTTGAAATATTTCACAGAATTTTGGCCGAGCGACAACACCGATCCCCTGGAACGTATTTTCATTCAATGGGGCTTTTCTCATTTCTTTCCGTCCAAAAGTATGGCCGCACATGTTACTTCCTGGGGAAACCAGCCTTTGAAATTCAAAGTCGATGTTGCTGCCATGTGTAAGCTGGGCTTTGATATCCGGGTAGATAAAATGAATGAAAACGAAGTTACGTTTTGCCGTCAGGCCGTGGAGAATTTCCATCGTCTGTCTCCCGTTACTCTGGACGGCGATCTGTTCCGTCTGGTCTCTCCGTATGAAGGTGAACATGCAGCGATTATGTATGCAACTCCCGATCGGGAAAAGGCTGTCGTTTTTGCTTTCGACATGCATCCCCGTTATGGAGAATTCCTGCAACCGGTGCGTTTACAGGGCTTAGATGCGAATAAACGTTATAAAGTGGAGGAAATCAACCTGATGCCGGGAGCGCGTTCTTCTTTGAAAGATAACGGTAAGGTTTATTCGGGCGATTACTTGATGAAAATCGGTTTGAACCTGTTTTCTACCGGACATTTGAAAAGTCATGTTTTAGAAATTACAGCTCAATAAACGATGAATAAAATATTGAAATTCGGGGCTTTGATCTTTTTGTTCCTGGTTATCGGTTCGGTAGCCAGGGCAAAAGATCCCTATAAATTGAATGTAATTTATTTTTTGCCACAAGGCGACCGGCCGGTCGAGGGATACGAAAGCCGCTTGAGCGATCTGCTTTTATATGTACAGAATTTTTATCGCGAGGAAATGAAGCGGAACGGGTTTGGTGATAAGACTTTCGGTTTGGAAAAAACACCGGATAAACGGGTAAAGATTTTGGTGATAAGGGGAAAATACGATATCCCTCATTATAGTTACGATAACGGGGGAGGCTGGAAAGCGGAAAGAGAGATCGAACAATATTTTAAGGAGAATCCGGGAACCAAAAAAAGCCGTCATGCCTTGGTGATTATGCCTTCCACAAGCGGCGACGATATGAAGCCGGGAGGAGTGCCGTTTTATGGAATCGGGAAATATTGTTTTGCTTTGGATTACAAATATTTCGATATTAAATACCTGGGAGAAAATTCTGAAAAGGGACACTTGCTGACAAAATGGTTTGGAGGGATGGCTCATGAGTTAGGGCACGGGTTGAATTTACCTCATAATAAGGAACAGGTAAGCGAGGGGAAAAAGTACGGAACCGCTTTAATGGGTGCGGGAAATTATACTTTAGGACAGAAGCCGACCTTTCTGACAAAGGCGAGCTGTGCCATATTGAACAACTGTGAGGTATTTGCCAAAAAGGAAAGGGAATATTATAATAAAAATACCGGATTCCAGTTGAAAGATCTGGAAGTCACCTTTCCGGCGGATGAAATTGTTGTAAAGGGGACTTTCGGAACGGAAATTCCGGTGGATGCCGTGAATGTATATATCGATCATGCGCCTTTCGGGCAGGTAAATAACGATTACGATGCAGAATCGTGGACTGTAAAGCCGGATAAGAATAATCGTTTTACGCTTCGGATTCCTCGTAGTGAATTGCATACCAAAAATATAGATAGTTTTCAGGTGAGAGTGCGTTTCTTATTTGAAAATGGAATCATTACCACAAAGACTGCCGATTTTAATTGGAGTAGCTTAGTTCCTTACCGTTTAACGAAATAAGTAGTTCATGAAACCGTTTATCGTTTTCTTAGTTTTGATTTTAGGTGTTCCTTTAGCGGGAATTTCCGGTAATGCTCTTGTTCCCGTACCTTTACAGGTGATTCAGGGGAATGGGAAGACTGTATTTACTTTTACTCCTGCTGTCCGGATCGTTATGACGGTTCCGGGGCTGACTGCCGAGGCCAGGGAATTGCAGAGGATTATCACGCTCCGCACAGGAATAGAACTTGCCCTTACTGAAGGTAAGACCCAAAGTAAAGGAGCGGTCAATCTGGTGTTGTCGGATGATATAGAAGGAGAAGAGGGATACTGTCTGGAAGTGGGTGCGAAACAGATCACGATTACCGGAAAAACGACAGCCGGAATATACTACGGAATCAAGACGCTGGACCAGTTGCTGGTTGGTGACGGAGGTTCCGGAGAGAAACGGTGTTTGGCTGCGGTGAAGATTGTCGATCGTCCCCGGTTTGAATACCGTGCGCTGATGCTCGATCCTGCCCGCCATTTTGTTCCTGTTAAGGATGTAAAGCGGTATATCGATCAGATGGCGAAATTCAAATTCAATGTTCTCCATCTGCATCTGACGGACGACCAGGGATGGCGCATCGAAATCAAGAAGTATCCTTTGCTCACGGAGATCGGCTCGAAAAGAAAGGAAACCGACGGTGATAAAAGGCCGCATGGGGGATTCTATACCCAAGATCAAATGAAGGAACTGATCGCTTATGCTGCGGAGCGGCATATCGAGATCATACCGGAGATCGATGTGCCGGGACATAGCGTTGCAGCTATTGCCGCTTATCCCTGGCTTACCTGTCTGAATCCGGTGGAAGTCCGGACAACGGCAGGGGTATCCAAGGATTTGCTATGTGGCGGGAATGAGAAAGTATATGAATTTTATTCCGGTGTGCTGGACGAATTGTGTACCCTGTTTCCTTCTGCTAAATTTCATCTGGGAGGCGACGAGGCTCCTTTGGACCATTGGAAGCAATGTAAAAAATGCCAGGCTTTTATGAAAGCAAAGGGCTTCGACCGGGAACAGCAATTAATGAGTTATTTTTTTAACCGGATGAACGAAGTGCTGGTGAAACACGGTAAAACTCCGTTGTTTTGGTATGAATTGGATGTTCCCGATTATCCGGCGAACACCGTGACTTATGCCTGGAGATGGGGATTGACGCCCAAGGTTATAGAGCGGTCGCGCGAGTTAGGATGTAAAGTGATCTGTGCACCGGGGGAATATGCTTATCTCGATTATCCGCAATGGGCGGGAGATATGCCGGAGGTAAATTGGGGAATGCCCGTCACTCCGCTCCGAAAAGTGTATGAATTTGATCCGGGGTACGGATTGCCCCGGGAACAACAAGCCCATATCATCGGTGTGGAAGCTACTTTGTGGGGAGAGTGTATTAAAAATATAGACCGGGCTTTTTATATGACTTTTCCCCGGGCTTTGGCTGTGGCAGAAGCCGGATGGAGCGTGATGGAAAACCGCGACTGGGAATCTTTTAAGCAAAGGATGTTCCCTTTGCTATCCGATCTGATGCGGGACGGGGTGAGTTTCAGAGTTCCTTACGAATGTGTGGAAAAATAAGCTTTTGAGTATAGAATGCTATGGAAATAGAAGTGTGTGCCTATTCGCTCGAATCGTGCCTGGCGGCACAGGAAGCGGGTGCCGACAGAGTTGAGTTGTGTGCTGCGATGTACGATGGAGGAACAACGCCTTCGCCGGGAACGATACGTTTGGCGAGGGAATTGTTGAATATCGAGCTGTATGTAATGATCCGTCCCCGGGGAGGTGATTTTTTATATACGGAATTAGAGTATCGGCAAATGAAAGCAGATTTGTTGTTTGCCAAAAGTTGTGGAGCCGATGGCGTGGTTATCGGTTTGCTGGACGAAAATGGCCGGGTGGATGTAGCACGTACGCGGGAGCTGGTGGAGTTGGCGGCTCCGATGAAAGTGACCTTTCACCGGGCTTTCGATATGACTGTAGATTACCACCGGGCTTTGGAGGATGTAATCCGGGTGGGCTGTTACCGGATACTGACTTCCGGACAGAGAAATACGGCTGTCGAAGGAATGGAGGTATTGCGGGAATTAGTACGGGAAAATGCCGGGCGTATCTGGATTATGGCAGGAAGCGGTGTAGGGAGCGGTAATGCGCTTTCGCTGGCAGCCACCGGAATAGACGCTCTTCATCTCAGTGGCAAAAATAGCCGGGATAGCCGGATGAAATACCGGAATCCGGTGGTTTTTATGGGAGGTGTTCCGGGAATCCCGGAATATGAAATCGTTTATAGCGACCGGGAAAAGATTGCCGGGGTGGTAGAATTATTCAAATAAGATTTTTAATATGAATGTATCTTTCATAAAAAACGTATTGATGATGCTGTTGGTGGGAGGGATGCTGGCAGGTTGTAAAGGCTCGTTCATCGATGAGGAAATAAAAATTGTCCGGCAGGGGGAGGGTGTGATGCGTTTATGGACGGTGGAACAGCCCCGGGAAGAGGCTTTTTTGCGGCAGAAGGCAAGGCCGTTAAAGGCGACCGACGGAATGTCCGAAACTTACCAATTGCTGAAGAAGAGAATGCTTGCCACCGTGACCGACACGGCCAATCCCGGCGTGGGGATCGCTGCCCCGCAGGTAGGGGTTAGTTGCCGGTTGATCGCTGTGCAGCGATTCGATAAAGAGGGGGAACCTTTCGAATTTTATCTCAATCCTAAAATCATTCGCTATTCCGAAGAAAAAGTATGCGGGCCGGAAGGGTGTTTGTCGATTCCGGATGTCGTGGATAGCGTTTGGCGTGCAAGGGAAATCGTGATCAGCTACAAAGAAGATCCGTGGGTGGAGAGCAGAACGGAGGTTTCTGCCACAGGGATTCATAAGTCTATAAAAGTAAAGCAAAATTTTTCTTCTAAAAAAGAGACGATCCGGGGATTTACGGCTGTGATTTTTCAGCATGAAATCGATCATTTAGACGGAATCCTTTTTACCGACCGGGTAAAGGATAAAAAATAAAGGTTTCATTTTTAAATTCCGATAGTTTTTATAACTTGCATAAAAGTCATGGGCTACGCTGGGTGTACGGGGTTGCCTGCTAAGAAATACAAGTTATGAAAACAGGAAGAACATTCGTAGAAAAAGTATTGAATGCCGGTGCCGGAAGTATTGTTTATTGTGAGCCGGATATTATTTTGAGCCACGATAATTCGGCACGTATCCGTAAATTGTTTGAAAATATCGGGGGAAAAGATGTGTTGCATCCCGAAAAGCTGGTCGTGGTGTTAGACCGGAAAATGACCGGGACGACCGATGAGCTGATCCGTGATTACAATTCTATCCATAATTTTATGGAAGAGCAACGGGTGGAGCGCTTTTTCGATTGCGACAAAGGGATTTGCCACCAGGTATTGACCGGTTATCTGAAACAGGGGATGTTAGTCACCGGCAGCGATAGCCATACTTGTACGGCCGGAGCTTTTAATTGCCTGGCTACCGGATTGAATAAGACGGAAACCGCAATGCTTTGGAAAACCGGGAAAATGTGGTTCCGGGTTCCCGAAACGATAAAAATCACCTTAAAAAATAAGTTACGCGAAGGGGTCTATGCCAAAGACCTTGCTTTATGGATCATGGGGATGCTGCGCGATGAGCGGGTGGCTTACCGGGCTTTGGAGTATCATGGGGAAGGAGTGCATTCGCTGTCTATTGCCGACCGTATGACGATTGCCAATGTATCGGCTGAAATCGGTGTGAAAAACTCGGTTTTCCCTCCTGACGATACTTTGGCAGACCATTTTAAAGACTATGCGGTGCAAGGAGTGTGGGCGGATGAAAATGCAGTGTATTCCCGGGAATTTGAGATCGACCTGGCAGAAGTGATGCCTTTGGCGATGGCTGCCATTCCGGAAGATGGAGTAAAAAGTGTAGAGGAATGGGGAAAATTGAAAATACAGCAGGGATTGATCGGGGCGTGTGCCAGCGGACGCCTCGAAGATTTAAGGGTTGTTGCCTGTATCCTGGACGGGAAACAGATCGCTCCGGGATTTCAGCTATCGATCGTTCCCGCCTCGCGTGCGATTTATTTGCAGGCGATAGAGGAAGGTCTGATCGATACTCTGGTGAAAGCCGGAGCTTCGATATTGGGAGCCAGTTGCGGGCCTTGTTTAGGAAGCAGCCACATGGTTTTAGCGGATACCCGGCGTTTTATTTCTACTACCAATAGTAATTCTATGCGGCGGATGTCGGCTATCGGTGTCGAAAAGTTCATTGCTTCTCCGGCTACCGTGGCGATGACGGCTTTGACGGGAGAACTCGCTTCCGAATTGGATTATCCGGAAATATTTCCTTATGAGGTAATGCCGGTCGTGGAAACGGTGATCGAAGAATACGACGATCGTTTATCGCGGAGGGTATGGAATTATGCCGATGTGGACGATATTTTGTGTGAACAATTGTTTCCCGAACATTGGACTTATCGTATATCGATAGAGAAGGCGGCGGATATGCTCCCTCACTTACTGGAAGGGCTGGACGATCGTTTTGCCGGTTTGGTAAAGCCGGGAGATATTATATTGGCAGGAGAGAACTTCGGACGGGGAAAGCTGATCAAACATTCGGCAGTAGGATTGGTAAAAGCGGGAGTGAAAGCGGTGATCACCAAGTCGGTGTGCCGTAATTTCTTCCGGATGGCGGCAAACCACGGGTTGCTGGTGTTGATTATTCCGGCTTTGGTGGATCGCTACCGGATGGGGGATCTGGTTCGGGTTTGCCCGGAGGAAGGGTATGTGCTTTTAAATGAAGAAAAATATCCTTTACCCAAGATACATCCCGATTTTTGGAAGATGATAGAGGACGGAGGCATTTAAATCGGGAGCGGAGTGCTGAAATTTATTTTAAAGGAACGGATCCGGTATCATACCGGATCCGTTCCTTTTGATTTGTTTTATCCTGTCGTTTTGTCATGTCGATCCGGCTGGCATAACATTTGTGTAGAAGTTAGCGTAAATCGAAATTAGTAACTAAAAAATATAATGTTATGGCAACAGGAAAAATAGGGGTATCCACACAGGATTTATTTCCGATTATTAAGAAATTTCTTTATTCCGACCACGATATATTTTTGAGAGAGATCGTGTCGAATGCTGTGGACGCTACACAGAAACTAAAAGTTCTCGCTTCTACGGGAGAGTTTAAAGGGGATGTTTCCAATCTCCGGGTACGGGTGAAGGCTGACAAAGCGGCAGGTACGCTTACTGTTTCCGACAGCGGTATCGGTATGACGCAGGAGGAGGTTGAAAAATATATCAATCAGATCGCTTTTTCGGGAGCCGAGGAATTTCTCAATAAGCATAAAGACGATGCTGCAACTATTATCGGACATTTCGGATTAGGGTTTTATTCGGCTTTCATGGTGAGCGATAAGGTGGAGATCGTCACCAAGTCTTATAAAGAAGGGGCTCAGGCTGTGAAATGGACTTGTGAGGGAGAAACCGAATATACTCTTGAAAATACGGAACGCGAAGAGCGCGGAACGGATATTATCATGTATATCAACGAGGAAGAGAAAGATTTTCTCGAAGATAACAAGATACAGGAGTTATTGACAAAATATTGTAAATTCCTGCCGATCGAGATTGTTTTCGGGAAGAAGAAAGAATGGAAAGACGGGCAGTATGTAGATACGGACGAAGATAATGTGATCAACGATACGAATCCGGCATGGACACGCAAGCCGGCAGACCTGAAAGAAGAAGATTATGAAAAATTCTACCAGGAACTTTATCCGATGGCACAGCCTCCTTTGTTCCATATTCACATGAATGTGGATTATCCGTTTAACCTGACCGGTATTCTTTATTTCCCGAAGATCGATAATAAGTTCGAGATTCAAAAAAATAAAATACAGTTGTATAGCAATCAGGTATATGTGACCGATTCGGTGGAAGGTATCGTGCCCGAATACCTGACCTTATTGCACGGGGTGATCGATTCGCCGGACATTCCGTTGAATGTTTCCCGTTCTTATCTGCAAAGCGACCGGAATGTGAAGAAAATATCCAACCACATTACTAAAAAAGTGGCGGATAGCCTGACGGATATTTTCAAAAACGACCGGGAGGATTATGAAAAGAAATGGGACGACTTGAAGATCTTTATTCAATACGGTATGCTGACCGATGAAAAATTTGCCGAACGGGCTAACAGTATCGTGTTGTTGAAAAATACCGATGGAAAATACTTTACGCTGGAAGAATATGAAAATTTGGTGAAAGCGAATCAGACGGATAAAGACAATAATATCGTGTATCTGTATGCGACGGATGTACAGGAGCAATATACTTATATTGAAACGGCGAAAGCCAAAGGATACGATGTCTTATTGATGGACGGGCAGCTGGATACGCATTTCATTAACTATATCGAGCAAAAGAATGCCAATCACAAGCTGTTGCGGGTAGATTCGGATGTGGTCGATAAACTGATCCCGAAGGCCGATGCGAAAATGACGGAATGGAGCGAGGCGGAACAGGGTGAAATCCGGGATGTCTTCAATGCCCAGCTACCGAAAGAGGGTGGAATGTATATGGTAAACTTCGAAGCTTTGGGCGAATCCTCCGATCCGGTGGTGGTTACCCGTTCCGAATTTATGCGCCGTATGAAAGAAATGTCCGCCATGAACCCCGGCATGGGATTTTATGGAGCGATGGGCGATCAATATACGCTGGTAGTCAATACAGACCATAAGCTGGTAAAAGACGTGCTAAAGGACGAACAGCAGCAGATGAAGGATAAGCTGGAGCCGATCGATTTTGAAATTAAGGAAAACGAGAGTAAGATCACCGAGATCGATGAATTGAATAAGGACAAAAAAGCCGACGAAATTCCTCAGGTGGATAAAGACCGTAAGAAAGAACATTCGGATAAGATCGACGAATTGAAAAAACAAAAACAATCGTTGTTAGAAGAATATGGAAAAGGAAATAAGATCGTAGGACAATTGATCGATCTGGCCCTGCTGGCGAATGGGTTGCTGAAAGGCGAGGCATTGAACCGCTTTGTCAAGAGAAGTGTCGAGTTGATAAAATAATTCACGGAGGTGAATGTGGGAATAGCTGCCGGAAAATTTTCCGGCAGCTATTTATTTATGCCGGGATGAAGCTTTTAGTGTGAGAATGTTTTTGCGAAAGCGTCAAGGGGATGATAGGCCGGTAATACTTTACCTTTCCTGCCGGTTCGCTTTTAGAGTTGTTATAAATGTGGGATAAAATGACATCATATCCAAACTTTGTAATTGAAAAAAATTAACTTTGCGAATCATTGAACTTTATGTAAGACGTAACGTTATATAAAGTGGAAAGAAAGGCAGTTGAAACGCTGCTATTTGGGAATTGTAAAGTGGAAAATCGTTTATGAAGTATATAGGAGCACATGTCAGTATTGCCGGGGGCGTAGAGAATGCTCCGGTGAATGCACGGAAAATCGGAGCGAAGGCTTTTGCCTTATTCACGAAAAACCAGCGGCAATGGAGTGCTGCCCCTTTAACCTCAGAAAGCATAGAGTTGTTCAAGCAACGCTGTGAGGAATACGGTTATGAGGCAAAACATATTTTGCCGCACGATAGTTATTTGATCAATCTTGGAAATCCTGAAAAGGAAGCTCTGGAAAAGTCGAGAGCCGCTTTTTTAGACGAGATGCAGCGTTGCGAGCAGTTGGGGCTGGACCGTTTGAATTTTCATCCGGGCAGTTCCCTGAAAAAGGTGAGCGACGAAGAGTGTTTGCGTACCATTGCCGAATCGATCAATATCACATTGGATAAAACGCAGGGCGTATGTGCGGTGATCGAAAACACCGCCGGGCAAGGCTCTAATCTGGGATATTCTTTCGAGCAGATCGCTTATATTATCGACCGGGTGGAAGACAAAAGCCGGGTTGGAGTGTGTATAGATACCTGCCACGCTTTTGCTGCCGGATACGATTTGAAGAGCGAAAGCGGATTTCAGGAGACTTTCGAGCATTTTGAAGAGGTGATCGGTTTTAAATATCTGAAAGGTATGCACCTGAACGATTCGAAAAAAGGAGTCGGCTCGCATGTCGATCGGCATGAAGACATCGGCAGGGGAGAATTGGGGATTGCTCCTTTTCGGATGCTGATGCACGATAAGCGTTTCGACGATCTTCCTTTGGTGCTCGAAACTCCGGACGAAGACCGTTGGGCGGAGGAAATCGGAATGTTGTACACTTTGTAAGAAAAAGGATGTCGGAACAGAGCGTTTCGGTATTCTCAATATAAGATGATTTATGATGAAAATCGGTCTGTTATCAGACACTCACGGCTGGCTTGATCCGAAATTGGTCGAGTTCTTTAAAGATTGCGATGAAGTTTGGCATTGCGGTGATATAGGGGATGTACAGGTGGCCGAAAAACTGGCGATAGATTTTAATTTCCGGGCTGTTTATGGGAATATAGACGGAGGTGTGTTACGGCAGATGTTTCCGGAGACCCAGATTTTTATGTGTGAGGGGGTGAAAGTGGTCATGACACACATCGGAGGCTATCCGGGACATTACGACCCGCGTATCCGGCCCTTATTGCTGCGCGAACAGCCGCGCCTGTTTGTATGCGGACATTCGCATATCGCCAAAGTGATGTTCGATAAAAAATTGAACTGCCTTCATATCAATCCGGGGGCTGCGGGGAAATACGGTTTCCATAAGGTGAGGACAGCCGTACGCTTTGTTCTGGAAAAAGGGGATATCCGGGATCTGGAACTGGTGGAATATGAAAAGGGAAATTAAGATCACAAAAAAGAGAAAGAAGAAAAAATCGTATAACGTGCCGCTATGCGGCAGATAATATATTAGGAAATGAAGAAGATTTTGATTGTGGGAATCGCTTTGCTGCTGGCAGGCGTTCAATCTTTCCGCTCGACGGCACAGATCAGGGAAAATCAGGTAAAAGAGCAAACCGTCAAATATCAGCGTCTCATGGCATTGATCGATGCTTTTTATGTGGATACGGTGAATTTGCAGAAGCTGACAGAGGATGCGATTATAAAAGTGCTGGCCGATCTCGATCCCCATTCGGTATATATTACCAAAGAAGAAGTGGACGAGATGAACGAGCCTTTGGAAGGTGGATTTTATGGGATTGGAATACAGTTTAATATATCGAAGGATACTTTGCGGGTTGTTTCCGTTGTTCCCGGAGGACCTTCGGAGAAAGTGGGATTATTGGCCGGTGATAAAATCGTTGCTGTCGATGGTGAGAATATTGCCGGGGTAAAACTGTCTAACACCGAGGTCAGGAAGAAATTGAAAGGTGAAAAGGGGACGGCTGTAAATGTAGAGGTGCTCCGTAAGAATGATAAGATGGATTTTAAGATCATCCGGGATAAAATTCCAATTTATAGTGTGGACGCCGCTTATATGCTCGATAAAACGACCGGTTATATTAAGATTTCCCGTTTTGCTGCGACAACCATAGAAGAGTTTGAAGCTGCCGTCAAGAAATTGCAGGCACAGGGAATGAAAGATATGATTCTCGACCTGCAAAGGGACGGAGGCGGTTATATGGGGGCTGCTATCGGGGTTAGCGATAATTTGCTCGATGCTAAAAAACTGATTGTATATACCGACGGACTTTCTTCCGGACGGCGCGAAGAATATTCTACGGCGTCGGGCTTGTTCAAGGATGGACGGGTTGTGGTGCTGATCGATGAAAATTCGGCCTCTGCCAGCGAGATCGTTTCGGGGGCTATCCAGGATTGGGACAGAGGACTGATCGTTGGCCGCCGCTCGTTCGGTAAAGGTTTGGTGCAGCGTCAATTGCCATTGACCGACGGCTCCATGGTACGCCTGACGATTTCACATTATTACACTCCTTCCGGGCGTTGTATCCAGAAGCCTTATAAGGGAGTGGATTACCGGGGCGAGTTGTATGACCGTTACGAACGGGGTGAGATGATCAATGCCGACAGTATTTCGGTGAACGATACGGTTAAATATTATACTAAAGTTAAAAATAGAGTGGTTTACGGTGGCGGAGGGATTATTCCCGATGTTTTTGTGCCGCTGGATACAACGATAAGCTATTTATATTTGAATCGTTTGGCTGCCAAGAATGTGATCGGTGAATATTTGATGAATTATATCGATAAGAACCGGGAACAGTTAAAAAAGAAATATCCGAAATTTGAAAAATTCAAAGAGGAGTTTGTCGTCAGCGATGCGATGATCGACGATATTGTGAAAGCAGGAACGGAAGCCGGAGTGGAGAAGGATGAAAAATGGCTGGAGAAACTGATGCCGTCCTTCAAAATGCACATTAAAGCTTTGATAGCCCGTGATATTTGGGATATGAACGAAATGTACCAGATTATGAATCAGGACGACGCTATTCTGAACCGGGGTTGGCAGACCTTGAAAGACGGTACTTATGATAAAATATTGGCACCGGAAAAATAAATGCTTCCGGTAGCATGAGCAGGGAGAGACAGTAAGTCCAGAATGTGTTTAACCGGAAGAGGTGTTGTAGTTTGTTAATAATAAAGTGCATTTTGATTTTCAAAATGCACTTTATTATTATAA
>UQTM01000079.1 GCA_900544025.1 uncultured Odoribacter sp. | reverse complement strand
AGCGCATCTGCTTTGGGAGCAGAGGGTCGCAGGTTCGAATCCTGTCACCCCGACAACTGAAAATCAAGCAGTTACATAGAATGTAGCTGCTTTTTTCTTATCCGTTTTATGCTTTGTCGCAATTCTGTCGCATTTCTCACACCCACCAATGTAAAAACGGCAGTATCTCTAAAGCGTGCCCGAATTCTCTAAGCCCTTCCGGCGAAACTTTGTTAATCTTATTCTCCATTTGCAAAGATTATTCCCGAAATTTCACCTTATACAAATTCCACAATCAAAACTATTTTTGAAGCTCTATGATAAAAACAGTTCTATCGGGATTACTCCCTTCCGGAAACACAATCCCTTTCTACATTGCCCCCGAACGTTTCGGTTTAGTCGTTTATGGTCACCCCCGAATGAAAATAGCAACCAATACTTAAAGCAGCATAAAAATCAGCAGATGTTCGATAATAATTATATCAGGATTTAAAGCAAAGCTACCCATAAATTACAAGCATAATATTTTGATCATAAATGGGAATTAAAAAGCATAGAAGTTCATTATAATATAAATTTTCTTCATTTTGCTTTGAAAAGTTATAAACGATGGCTATATTTGTTAAACATTGATTTATTATAAGAATGAGTATACCCGGTTCTATTTTGCTTTTAAAATCAAATCATTCCTTTAATATCCGACAAATGGGATGAAGATCATGAGGGGGTAGTGCAAAGTATCCCAAATGAATAAAGTGCGTCAAAAACTGTATCGATTTTAGTTCAAGTATTTGCAAATACACTCTCTTTTTTGTTTAATTTGTAATAATTTATAAAGAGATAGTTTAGCAGTTACTGTTATGGATATTATTAAATTGCGTGGAACAGAAAAAAAGTTATACGAATTAATCGCTCCATTGACGTTAAATCCCGCCATCCTGCGACAAAACAATAACTATCCGTTCAAAACAGGGATCAAATATGTTTGGTATGTGGCGGCAGATAAGGAACAAGTATTCGGTTTTATGCCTGTCAAGCAGACTTCGACCGACTGTTACCTTCTCGATAATTATTATATCAAAGGAGATGATTCAGTCGTTCTAAATATGTTGCTGACAGAGGTTCTCGCCAATGTAAACAGACAGGAGACGCTCAGTGCCGTCGTTCATAAACGGCACTCGGAGTTATTCAGGCAAAAGAAATTTCGGGTTCATATCGAGTGGAAGAATTATGAACGAATGTTGTATTGTCCCGGAAGAGTGCAAGCTGAACGTATATGAAGCCACGCAGAAAAGACTGAAAATCATCTTCGATTATTTCGACTATGTGTACGTCTCTTTTTCCGGGGGAAAGGATAGTGGCGTACTTTTAAATCTTTGCATAGAATATATCCGCAAGCATGCTCCGGGACGTAAGTTAGGCGTTTTCCACATGGACTACGAAATTCAATACCGGCAAACCACTGAATACGTAGAACGAACTTTCGCAAAAAATCGGGATATTCTGGAGGTCTTTCATTGTTGCGTACCGTTTAAAGTCGCAACCTGCACCTCGATGTTCCAGCAACATTGGAGGCCATGGGAGCAAGCCCATCGGGAATTATGGGTAAGAGAAATGCCGCAACATTGCCTGCGACAGGACGATTTCGACTTTTTCCGGAAGGAACTTTGGGATTACGAATTTCAGAATCTTTTCATCGGGTGGTTACGCGAACGAACGAAAAGCAAGCGTATATGTTGCCTGGTGGGTATCAGGACTCAGGAAAGTTACAATCGTTGGCGAGCCATACACAGCATTAAAAACTACAGACGCCTGGGAAATCACAAATGGACTCGCAGCATAAGTCAGTATGAATACAACGCCTATCCCCTGTACGACTGGAAGACATCGGATATATGGGTAGCCAACGGTCGTTTGGGATGGGATTATAACCGTTTGTACGATCTCTATTATCAAGCAGGCATTCCACTTAGCCGCCAGCGGGTTGCGAGCCCTTTTATTTCCGAAGCCATATCGACATTGGCCATCTATAAAGCCATAGATCCCGATGCCTGGGCAAAGATGATCGGGAGGGTTAATGGAGTGGGTTGTGCCGGAATATATGGAAACACTCCTGCTATGGGCCAGCGAAAGATCAGTTGCCCGCCCGGTTTCTCGTGGAAAGAATACATGGAGTTTTTACTGAAGACTCTTCCCGAAAAGACACGTCAAAATTATATGGAAAAGCTTAAAGTCAGTATCAAATTCTGGCGGGAAAAAGGTGGGTGTCTCTCGGAGGAAACCATCAAAAAGCTGAAAAAAGCCAACGTTCCGATTATCGTGGAGAATACCTATTCGCTCCGTTCCACCAAACGCTCCGTACGAATGGAATACCTCGACGATATCGACATTCCCGAATTCAGGGAAATCCCCACTTACAAACGAATGTGTATTTGCATCATGAAAAACGATCATATCTGTAAATACATGGGATTTTCCCAGACGAAACGGGAAAAACAAATGAGAGAGAATGCAATGAACAAATATAAGAGTTATTGGGATGGTAAACGAATTTGAAAGCCCGGTATATCGTGTCAGGGCAGTACCCATAGAAAAGGTGGTGGCCAATAGTTACAACCCCAACATCGTAGCGCCGCCTGAAATGAAACTGTTGGAAATTTCCATTTGGGAGGACGGATATACCATGCCATGCGTTTGCTACTACCTAAACGACAAGGATCAGTACGAAATCGTGGACGGGTATCACCGGTACATGGTCATGAAGACATCGCAGCGTATTTATGAACGCGAGAAAGGACTGCTACCGGTGGTCGTTATCGATAAGGACATATCCCATCGAATGGCCTCGACCATACGGCATAATAGAGCCAGAGGAACTCATTCCATCGAACTGATGTCTTCGATCGTTTCCGAATTAGTCGATTCAGGAATGTCCGACGATTGGATCAGAAAGAATTTCGGAATGGATCGTGACGAGCTACTCCGGCTCAAACAGATCACAGGATTGGCCGCATTATTCGCCAGCAAAGAATTCAACCTCTCGGAAGAGTGACAGGGGATGGCGGGATTATACATTTAAAACAAATCTCTATTCTACACTGAAATAGAGGAAAACTGCCACATTTTCTAAAAACAGAAAGGCGATTTATAAATAAACAAATCCCATAGATTCCGCGCCTCCTACTCTTTGAGTAGGAATTTCCTATATATCCAATACCGCTAAAGAAAAACAAGGGTGTCCACCTGTTCCAAACGCTCCTTTAAATGCGCCAGATCTTTTTGCCGGATCGATAACAACATCTCACATTGCAATTCGAAATTACGCTCTAAAACATCGGGATTTTCTTCCTTTATAATTTTCATGACATCGTTCAAAACCAAATAGCTGAAACAAATTCGAAATTGTTCATCGACTGTTTTTTCTATGATTTCTGCATGATTCAAGGCATCGGCGGCAGCTTCCCGGTAGGCATGGATCAATCCGGATACGCCTAACTTCGTTCCACCGAAATAACGCACCACTACGATCAGTATATTCGTTAAATCGTTCGATTGAATCTGCCCCAAAATCGGACGTCCGGCTGTGGAAGAAGGTTCCCCGTCGTCATTTGCCCGGAAATTCTTTTTACCGGCTCCCAGCATCCAGGCGTAACAATGATGCCGTGCATCATAGAATTTATCTTTCAATTCCGCAACGATCCCCTTTATCTGTTCCTCGGTTTGAACAGGATAAGCAAAGGAAATAAATTTACTTCCTTTCTCTTTATAAAGTCCTTCGGCAGGTACGGCTATTGTTTTATATAAATCTTCCATATATCAAAAAGGGTTTAAAATCCGGCAGGAATACCAAATCTTAAACCCTTTTTTTATCATTTTACGAACTTAATTCGCCGAATACAATTTTCGTTGAATTTCTTCTACCTGGGTTTTGAATTTCCGGTCGGTTTCCATAAGATCGGCAACGGCTTTACAGGCATACAATACGGTGGCATGATCTTTTTTACCGATCTGGCTACCGATATACGATAGAGATGCCTTGGTATAATTCTTACTGAAATACATCGCTAACTGACGCGCCTGCACGACTTCCCTTTTCCGGGTTTTCTCCTGCAGTAATTCGGCAGGGATATGAAAATGTCCGCAAACAATTTCTTGTATCTTCTCTACCGTCAATTCCGCCGTTTGTTTTTTCACCATCTTACCCAAAATATCTCTTACAACCTCTACGGTAAGATCCCTTTTGTTAAAGGTGGACTGTGCCAGCAGCGAAATCATAGCTCCTTCCAGCTCCCGGACATTATTATTGACGTATTTACAAATATATTCTATAATATCTTCTGAAAATTCGATTCCGTCTTTCCGGGCTTTGTTCAATACGATCTCTTTCCGGGTATCGAAATCCGGAGCCTTGATTTCTGCCGACAATCCCCAACGGAAACGCGACAACAGCCGGTCTTCCATACCGCTAAGCTCCGCCGGCGACTTATCGGAAGTCAAAATCAATTGCTTCCCGGATTGATGCAAATGATTGAAGATATGAAAAAACGTATTTTGAGTTCCGGTTTTTCCTGCCAGCTCATGAATGTCGTCCAAGATGAGCACATCGATCAACTGGTAGAAATGCAGGAAATCATTGATTTCATTTCTTCTCACCGCTTCCATGAATTGAGTCTGGAATAAATTCGTGGATACATATAAAACCACCTTATTGGGGAAATTCTGTTTTACCTCCAGTCCAATCGCCTGTGCAAGATGGGTTTTTCCCAATCCCGACCCTCCATAAATCAATAAAGGATTAAAAGCCGTTCCTCCCGGATTTTGTGCGATAGCCATCCCGGCCGAGCGGGCCAAACGGTTACAGGCTCCCTCGATATAACTTTCCATCGTATAAGAAGGATTCAATTGAGAATCGATTTGAATACGGTTGGTTGCCCGTTCAAACGGATTCTTCAATACACCCTGTCCGTTATTTTCAAAATATACCGTACTCGCAGCAGGTCTTTTCACATGACTGGAAGCCAAGGTCGTCGTCAATGGTTCAGAGGCCTTACTCTTTTCCACGACTACCGAATATTCTAATTTAGCATTAGGGCCGATAACGGCCTTTAAAGCATTTTTCAGAATATCGATAAACTCCCCTTCAAGCGCTTCATAAACATAGGCACTTGCCACCTGAATCGTCAGCACATCGTTCTTAAATTTTAAAGCCCGGATCGGCTCAAACAATGTCCTGAATTTTTCCGGCATCACCTGTTGTTTTATCAACAAAAGACACTTTGACCAAATATTCTTACAATCCTTTTCCATAGTTTGTTGTTAACCAGATACTTTTCCATTATCTGTTATCTACTCCATTTCATGATGCTAAATTCCCAAAAAAAACTTTAGAAAAAAAATGTGTTTTCTCTTGATTTTTTCGAAAAACACATACCGTTTTCTCTGTCAGATAATTAGACACAATGTATTGTGTAACAAAAACTTAACAATGAGATTTTTTACCGTGAAGCCATTCTGCCGACTCATTAAACGCCCCTCATTTTTCCATATTTATCCCTTGTAAACACTCTCTAAAACATTAGAAACAAAGCCTAAGCCACTTTCATCTATTTTACATAATACAAAGACGCGTACATTTATTATGTTAATAGTTTGCACAAGGTTTTGCACTCTTATTTAGAATTGTTCTATTTTATGTTTTGAGATAAATTAACAATATAAGACATTTCGAAATCTTTTTTCACTTCTTTCAAAGCCTTTTCCGCTTGCTTCAAATTCTTATAAGTCGCCACAAGATAAAGGAAACTACCATTTCGCCGAACCTGCTTTAAATCAGGATATCTACGATAAAGATCATCATCTACGGCCAAAGGCTTTTCAGTTTTGGCTATGACAATCCCATAGTTTTCCGGGGTTGTTTTATTGGAAGTAAAATCGAAAACTGAAAGATTTACAAATTTTTTCGGATTGGCTTTGAATTCGATCAGCAGTTCGTTCAAACTTTCACTGACCGTCGTCAGATTATAATACAATTCGTCATTATTAACCACTTCGCCCAGCGTCCCGTCGCCCCGGTTGATTTTTACGACAACAGAATCCACCTGCGCCAATATATCGTTAAGCTGACGAACCGTATTGCTCAAATTTACCGCTCGTAACGAATCGCTGATAGCCACGACATTATCGAAGCTGCGGGTAATTTTCGAATTATTATTCTCAAGATTCCCGGTGATACTGTTCACATGCTCCAAAATTTCAGAAATCCGTACGGATTCTTTCGCCAGCATCCGGTTTAAGGAACCGGACGCCTGTTCCACATTATTCAACGTCCGCCCCACACTCTTCAACGATCCTTTTATACTTTCGTTCCCGCCCTCATCGAACAGTTCCTGTATAGATACCAGCAAGGTGTCGAGTGCCACCATTATATTTTCAGCTTTTTTCTTCAAAGGCTCCAACTGCTTATTCAACTGCTCCACTATCCCCAAATCCAACTGAGTTTTGAGTGTATCCCCGCTTTCTGCATAATCAGGAGAATTACCGGGCTCCAGATTGATCGCTTTCGATCCCATCAAATCGGCACTCTGAATAACGGCAATCGTATTCGCCGGGATCTCCAGCTTTTTGCCCACGGAAAATTCCACCAACACTTTATCAAAACGTTCCCCGATAAAACGAATGTTGCTAACCTGCCCCACACTGTATCCCCGGTAAATGACACTACTCGAAACCTTCAAGCCATCTACTCTCTCGTACACGCCATAAAACACATTGTTTCTGTCGAACAAGGCTCTTGCTTTCAGAAAATTAATCCCCCAAATCAAGATAATGACAGCAGCAATTGCCGTCACGGCCAATTTCACCTCTCTTTTTATATGCATAGTTTTCTACTTTACATCCGTTTACTTCAGTTTCCGGGCTTCCGCTACCGGAATCACTTTTCCCTTATGTACGGCAATAATGAAACAATCGCGAACTTTATTCTTTATTTTCTGCAAATTTTTTTTCACCGCCTCATAATTTTCCGAACGCACCACATAATAACGGTATCTTCCCCCGGAATATAATTCATACACTTTTTCCCCTGTACACAAACGGGACATGTTTTGGATTTTTGCAGAAGCGGACGCCACTTGTATGGCATAAAACGGACGGATCCCTGCCGTATTATTCCCGATTTCAGCCTGTTGGGGCTTATCCAGGCGCACAGGCTTCGCTTGCTGGGATTCCGGCTTTTTTGCATTTGCCTGTTCCGGTTTCTTAGCCGGTTGTGTTGCCGGAGCGGCCTTTTCTTTTCCGGTTCCTCCTTCTTTCTTGGCAATAGCCATTTGCTTTTCTTTAGCTATCCTATCGACCTTCGTCTTATATTCCTGAAAACCTTTAAAAATAGCTTTCACGATTTTATCTTGTCCGGCAGCCGACATCATAAAAATTTCTTCCGCCGGATTTGAAATATAACCGACCTCGACTAATGTGGAAGGCATTGCCACGTCTTTCAACACCCATAAGGGACCCTGGCGCACTTCCCGGTCTTTCCGTTGTGTGAATTTCACCAAATTTTTCTGGATCATGGCAGCGATATCCAAACTCTGATCCAAATGCATATTACGAAGGAAATTAAACATGATATAAGACTCCGCCCTCGAAGGATCGAACCCGGCATATTCCTTATCGTAGTTATCTTCATACCGGATCACCGAGTTCTCTTTCATCGCCACCTTAAGGTTGTGTTCCGAATCGTTCGTTCCCAGGATGTAAGTCTCCAGTCCCGATACGCTTTTATTATCGACGGCATTGGCATGCACCGAAATAAACAGGTCCGCCTTACAATCGTTCGCCATTCTGGTTCTCACCCTCAAATCGACCGGCACATCTTTCTGCCGGGAATACACCACTTTCACATCCGGGTAATTCTCCTTAATCATCTTACCCAGTTTCAATACGATCGGCAGCACAATATGCTTTTCGTAAGTTTTCGCTCCCACAGCGCCGGGATCTTTTCCTCCATGCCCCGCATCCAGGAAAACACATTTCAATTCTCCCGACTCGTTTTGTCCCTCTGCCCTATGAATAGAAAACAATATGAAGATAAATATGCTGATTACGGCAACTCCATATTTAATTATCATGATATTTAAAACTTTTTAAAAAGA
Organism: uncultured Odoribacter sp.; assembly: GCA_900544025.1. GTDB lineage: Bacteria > Bacteroidota > Bacteroidia > Bacteroidales > Marinifilaceae > Odoribacter. Next base: position 7,284 of record UQTM01000079.1, on the reverse strand, counting down.
ATAATGGGTATTAACAATCAATATTTCTTACATTTGCAAACCGAATTTGAAGCCGGAAACTGTATTATTTTAAACACAAAAATAGTATAATAAATTGCAAATAAGAGCATATATACGTCATTTTATTCCGTTAGCTGTCATTTTTGTAATGGCTATGCTCTCTATTACAGCGGTTTCTGCACAGGTCAAAACCGATTCGATCGGCGACCGTATTCTCCCTCCCCAAATCCTAAGGGACAGCAGCCGATTATTCTCACCCAGAGACACCGGTTTTCAGCCTTCCGGCCTGGAAATCGTCAGCTTAGACACAAATTATACTCCCGTCGATACCCTCCTCAACGATACCCTCCAAAGTGACAGCACCTCAAAAAGCCGGGGCGTACTTTTTACGGATATCGTCGATTACAAGGCCGACGATTCGATTCGGCTGGATGTCGCCAATAAAAAAATGTTCCTGTATAAAAACGCCACGATAAAATATCAAAAAACAGAATTGGTAGCCGATTACATCGAGCTGGACATGGATCAGAACCTGGCGTTTGCTTCCGGGGTCGCCGACACGGCAGGCAATATCATCGGCAAGCCGAAATTTAAAGACGGAGCACAAGAATTCGAGTGCCTTGAATTGAAATATAATTTTAAAACGGGGAAAGCATTCGTAAAAGAGATTATTACGCAGGAAGGAGAAGGCTACATACAAGGAAAGCTGACCAAACGAATGTCCGATTCGATCTATTGTGTGAGATCGGGGTGGTACACCACTTGCGACCAGCACGACCACCCGCACTTTTATATACGAATGAGCAAAGCCAAGCTGATCAAAGACAAAAAAGTGGTTTCAGGCTTTGCCAACCTTTACATTGAAGACGTTCCTCTGCCACTGGCGATCCCTTTCGGTTTCTTCCCGATCACCAAGAAAGGAACTTCGGGCATTATTATGCCGACTTACGGAGAGGAGCGCATGAGAGGATTTAACCTGAAAGACGGAGGATATTATTGGTATATCAACGATTATGTCGATCTGACCACAACGGGAACAATTTATACGAACGGTTCGTGGGGATTGGGATTGGGTTCCAACTACCGCAAACGCTATAAGTTCAGCGGGGCATTTTCATTTACCACCAGCCACAACCGTTACAGCGACAAGGGATTGCCGGATTACAGCGTTTCCAAAGACTGGTCTTTGCGCTGGACTCACTCCCAGGATGCAAAAGCGAACCCTTACAGTTCGTTCACAGCTTCTGTGGATATCTCTTCCGCCAACAACAATTATTACAACGCCACCAATATCAATGATATTGCCGACCAGCGGAAACAATCGAGTATCTCGTGGCAAAAGAAATGGCCGAACGGCCCGTTTAATCTCACGGCCAGCTTTACCCACAACCAGAATAGCCGCGACTCCTCGATTTCTCTTTCTTTGCCGAATGTAAACCTGCGCATGTCCACGATTTACCCCTTGCGCCGGAAAGAACGGGTAGGACAGATGAAATGGTATGAAAATATCGGGTTGAGTTACAACGCGGAATTACGTAATAACATTCAAACCAAAGAATCGGAGCTGGGCGAATCGTTCAAACACATGGCACGCGACTGGCAAAACGGTTTCAAACACAATATTCCGTTGAGCACCTCCATTAACATCGTAAAAGACCTGAGTATTTCCCCGTCTTTCAATTATACGGGTGTCGCCTATCTAAGCTCTATCAGAAGAAAAGACTGGGTTTCCGATACCTTACTGCCCAACAAGGGATATTTCCCGGACACCGACACCATTTACGGCCTGCATTACGCCCATAATTACAGCGCCAGCGTTTCGTTGTCCTACAATCCCACGATTTACGGTATGTATCAATTTAAAAATCCGAATAGCAAAATTTTTGCCATCCGCCATGTGGTACGTCCCAGCGCCAGTGTAAATTATACTCCTAAAATGGGTGTACGCCGCAGCAAATACTATAAAACTTACGTCGATGCCAACGGGCAGGAAAACGAATATTCTATTTTCGACGGTAAGCTGTACGGAGTGCCGAGCGGCTCCCAGGAATCCGGAGGACTTACTTTAAGCCTCGACAATAACGTGGAAATGAAGGTGCGAAACGATAAGGACACCACCGGAGACGAACAATTCAAGAAGATTAAATTACTCGAAAGCTTCCGGCTTTCCACCAGTTACGATTTTTTCAGGGATTCGCTGAAATGGTCCACCATCCAGCTCTCGGCCCGAACGAAAGTTTTTAACAACCGGGTGAACATTAATCTGACCGGAACTCTCGATCCCTATGCGATAAGCGCCAAAGGGCAAAGGTATAATAAATATGCCGGAGGGATCGGACGGCTTACGCGTGTATCCGCCTCCACCGGAATACAGTTTTCTGCCGACAAAGGAAAAAAGAAAGAAGAAAAGGACGACAGACTGAACGGACATTATGACGAATATATGGACTTCGAAGTCCCCTGGAGCATCAGCATCGATTATACGTTCAATCTTTCTAAAAGCTACCGGACAAACGATGCTCCGGGAGCCACAAAACCTTTGTCATCGAACACTATTTCGCAAATATTCCGTGTAAACGGCGATTTCTCCCTCACTCCTAAATGGAAATTCGGAGTAAGCACGGGTTACGATGTACAGGCAAAAGAAGTCACAGCCACCAGTTTCAACATATCCAGGGATTTGCATTGCTGGGAAATGACCTTTTCCTGTATTCCGTTCGGAACACACCAATCCTATAATTTCCAGATCAACGTTCGTTCCAGCTTATTGCAGGACTTAAAACTGACGAAGCGCGACACCTGGTACGATAACACCAGAAGATAAGACAGTAAAAGCCCGCTTTCGGTTACTGCCCGCGTTGCCGGACAACCTCGAACAGAACAACGGCAGCGGCAGCCGATACATTCAACGATTCGATTTGTCCCTTTTGAGGAATCTTCACACAGTCGGTAACGATATTCAGCAATCCCTCGTCGATCCCTTTATCCTCTGCTCCCATAACAATCGCCACAGGTTCGGTCATATCCACTCCGGTATAAAATTTTTCCGCCTTTTCCGAAGCTGCATACACCTTAATGCCTCGCTGAAATTTCAATTCCCGTACTAATTTTTTCAAATTCAGTACCCGGCATACCGGAATATGGTAAAGCGCTCCGGCAGCAGTCTTAATCGCATCGGAAGAAATCTTCGCCGAATGTTTATTCGGAATCACGATAACATGAACCCCGGCGCATTCCGCACTACGTGCAATCGCTCCGAAATTCCGGACATCCGTAATCCGGTCGAGAATCATCACAAAGGGCACTTCTCCTTTCGCTTCCACAGCATCCAACACCTCGTCTATATCCTGATACGGAACAGGCGAAACCTCTGCTAGCACCCCCTGATGATTACGGTCGGCAAAGGGTTTGAAAACCTCTTCCGGCACATACTGGAACGGAATATTATTCTGCTTGACCAAACTGAACAGCTGCTGGAACAATTCACCCCTCACACCTTGTTTCAGCATCACCTTGTCGATTTCCTTTTCCTGCTGGATCGCTTCGATCACCGCCCTGATTCCAAATATATATTCCTGTTTATATTTTGCCATATTACCTGTATTTATCGATTTATTATTATATCATTTCTTCCGTTTTATCTCTTCGAAAGCCTCTGTCGCCTGCTCCCATTCCTCCATGCTCTTTTCCAGGTCGCTTTTCGCCTGTCCGTATGCTTTCAGTAAATCGTCGCCGACTTCTCCCGAAGCCATCTTCTCCTCCATTTGCCGGATCACCGTTTCCAGACGGGCTATCTCCTGTTCTGCTTTTTCCACCCGCTGTTCCGCCTTCTTGATTTCCCGGTTCAATTGCTTACGCTCCTCGAACGACATTTTATTTTCCGCCGACTCCGCCACACGCTCAATCCCGGCAGGCAACGCCCCATTTTTCGGTTTATGCAACTGCTCGTATTCCCGGAAACAGGCGATTTTTTTCGCCGCCAAAAAATCGGCCACTCCGCCTAAATACTCTTTCACGTTCCGATTCGCGAACTCATATACTTTATCTGCCAACCCATTCAGAAAATCGCGGTCATGAGATACCACGATCACCGTTCCTTCAAAATTCCGGATCGCCTCTTTCAAAATATCCTTTGTACGCATATCCAAATGATTGGTCGGCTCATCGAGGATCAGCAAATTATAAGGCTCCAACAGCAGGCGCACCATAGCCAAACGGGTGCGTTCCCCTCCCGACAGCACTTTCACCTTTTTGTCCACATCCTCGCCGGAAAACAGAAATGCTCCTAAAATATCCCGAATCTTCTTCCTGATTTCCCCTTCCGCTACACGATCTACGGTATCGAGCACACTCAATTCCGGATCGAGCAGGTCTGCCTGATTTTGTGCAAAATAACCGATATTCACATTATATCCGATCTTCAGGTTTCCCTCATAAGGGATTTCCCCCATAATCATCTTAACCAAAGTAGATTTTCCTTCTCCGTTCTTGCCCACAAACGCCACCTTTTCTCCCCGGGTAATATCCAGGTCTATATCTTTCAGCACCAGATGTTCCCCGTAAGCTTTCGTCAATTCTCTCCCGCTCACCACCACATCGCCCGAACGTACTGCAGGCTGGAAACGGATATTGATACGGGCGGAATCCTCTTCTTCCACTTCGATGCGTTCCAGCTTATCCAATTGCTTGATGCGCGACTGCACCTGCACCGATTTCGTTGCTTTATACCGAAAACGTTCAATAAAATCCTCCGTATCCTTGATTTGTTTTTGCTGATTCTGGTAAGCCCTCAACTGTTGTTCGATACGTTCTTTACGTAATTCTTCGAACCTGGAATACGGCACCTTATAATCATACACTTTACCCAGCGACACTTCAATGGTCCGGGTCGTTACGTTATCCAAAAATGCCCGGTCGTGCGACACCAGCACCACCGCTCCCGGATAGCCTTGTAAAAAAGACTCCAGCCACGAAATCGACTCGATATCCAGGTGATTGGTCGGCTCGTCGAGTAAAAAAATATCCGGACGCGCCAGCAAGATCTTCGCCAGCTCGATACGCATACGCCACCCGCCGCTGAACTCCTCGCATTTCCGTTCGAAATCTTCCGGCTTAAATCCCAACCCTTTCAATACCACCTCCACTTCCCCGTCGATATTTCCCTCGCCCTGCATCGATAGCTGCTCTGTCTTATCGTGAATCTTATCCAACAATTTCATATAGCCCTCCGAATCATAATCCTCTCTTTCCGCCAGTTCCCGGTTCAGACGCTCCACTTCATCTTTCAGGGCAAACAGGTCTGCATAAGCCTTCTGCGCCTCTTGCCTCACCGTATTCCCGTCCACATACACCTTGGTCTGAGGCAAATAACCGACCTTCACATCCGAGGACATCGAAATATTACCCTCCGACGGCTGCTGCAACCCCGCCAACATCTTCAAGGTCGTGGATTTTCCCGCACCGTTTCGCCCCGTCAGACCGATCCGGTCTTTTTTATTGATCAGGAACGACACGGAATCCAACAAATAAAACCCGCCGAAAATCACACTCACATTATTAACAGAGATCATATAGAAATTGAATTGAAAAAAACTGAATACAAAATTAACAGCCGCAAAGATACAAATCATTTGTCAATTCGCGAGTTATGGTAAGAGTTTTATCCTCATGCCTAAACGTATGCCCCGATAAAGGTTATACGCCTTTATTCCAAACGACAAATTAAGTCCTTGCTGGCATTATTAAATAAATCTTTTTATATTTGTTGAAACCATAAAAACAAACTTATTATCATTAAAACTTAAACCATATACTTATGCCAAAAGGAGTTTACAAATTACCGCAAATCACGAACGAACCCATAAAAACCTACGCTCCCGGATCGCCGGAACGGGCAGCCCTGAAAGCCAGAATCGAAGAGCTGAAAAATACCGCTGTCGATCTTCCGATGATTATCGGAGGCCAGGAAGTGAGAACGGGAAAATTAAACGATATCCGGCCACCCCACGACCATGCCCATCTGTTAGGCCACTATCACCAGGGAGATGCCACTCATGTGCAAATGGCTATCGACGCTGCCTTGAAAGCGAAACCGGCCTGGGAAAAGATGAGCTGGGAAAGCCGGGCCGCCATATTCCTGAAAGCCGCCGAGCTGATCGCCGGGCCTTATCGCCAAACACTGAATGCAGTGACCATGCTGGGACAGTCTAAAAACGCTTTTCAGGCAGAGATCGATTGTGTGTGCGAATTGGCAGACTTCTACCGCTATAATGTGAAAAATATGTATGAGATTTATCACATGCAGCCTAATTCTTCTCCCGGCATTTGGGATAGAACGGTGTGGCGGCCGCTGGAAGGTTTCATCTTCGCCCTCACCCCGTTCAATTTCACGTCTATTGCCGGAAACTTACCGGGTGCTCCGGCCTTAATGGGAAACGTATGTGTATGGAAACCGTCGAAGACCGCCGTTTATTCCGCCTATGTCATTATGAAAATATTACAGGAAGCCGGACTTCCGGACGGAGTGATCAATCTGATATACTGTTCCGGCCCGACAGCTTCCGACGTTATCTTCTCGCACAAAGAGTTTGCAGGAATCCATTTCACAGGCTCGACCGAAGTATTCAACAACATCTGGGCAACCATCGTTAAAAATATATCCACTTACCGTTCTTACCCGCGTATCGTAGGAGAAACCGGAGGGAAAGACTATATTTTCGCCGATCCGACAGCGTCGCCGAAATCCGTTGCCACAGCCATGGTGCGGGGAGCTTTCGAATACCAGGGACAGAAATGTTCGGCAGCTTCGCGGGCTTATATTCCGTCCAACATCTGGGACGAAGTCAAAGCCTATATGGAAGCCGACCTTTCTGAAATCAGAACGGGAGGGATCGAGGACTTCCGCAATTTCGTCAATGCGGTGATCGACGAAGCTTCTTTCGACAAACTGGCCCGGGCGATCGATGCAGCCAATGCCGATGCCGATGCCGATGTCGTATTAGGAGGAGGACACGATAAATCCAAAGGTTATTTTATCCAGCCTACGGTGATTCAGGCATACAAGCCGGACTATGTCACCATGCGCGAGGAATTGTTCGGCCCGGTTTTAACCGTTTACGTTTACGAACCCGACCAAGTGGAAGAAACGCTCGATCTGCTCGACCAAGGTTCTGCCTATGCTTTGACGGGAGCCATTTTTTCGAATGACCGCAGCCACATCGAACACCTGACCGAGCGTCTTACCCATACGGCCGGGAATTTCTACATCAACCACAAACAGACGGG
>UQTM01000078.1 GCA_900544025.1 uncultured Odoribacter sp. | reverse complement strand
AGCCGGATTGCGGATATTTCTGTTTTCCGGAGGGCCGGGAATTGGCGATGCGGAGCACGGAATTTGTGCCGCAGCGCTGGGCGGCGACCACACCGGAGCAGCGTGCCCGCTTTACCGGGAAAGCGCAGCCCGGAGAGTTTTACACCTACCAGCTGGCCGTTTACCCGGTGAAGGGAGATTTAAGGAATGTAAGGATTGTTTTTTCCGATCTGAAAAACAAGCAGGGAAAACGGATCGGGGCCAGGGGAATGCGTTGTTTCAACACCGGAGGCGTGAATAAAGACGGGCAGGAGTTTGTGAAGCGGGTGGATGTGCCGCAAAATAGCCTGCAAGCGCTGTGGGTGGGGGTGAGTGTGCCCGCCGATGCAGCCGGGGAATATGAAGGGAAAGTGACGATAGTGGCCGATGGTGTGCCGAAAACTATGGTCGGCGTGACCTTGAGCGTCGGCGGGGAAGCGGTGAAAAACCAGGGCGACGACGAAGGCTGGCGGCATTCGCGCCTGCGCTGGCTGGATTCCCGCGCAGGGGAAGGTGAAGAGCCTACCCGCCCTTATATCCCGGTGGAAGTGAAAGGAAATGAAATACATTACCTCGGAGGACGAATGGTGCTGAATGCCTGGGGATTGCCCGAAAGGATCGTGACGAATTACAATTCCTGCAATGCCATCGACCGGAAGGTGGAGAACGATGTGCTGGCAGAAGGGATGCAATTTAAAGTGGGGAGAAAGGATGAAGTGCTCGACCTTGAAAAAGGGAAACTGGTGTTGAAGAAAGTGTCGGACGGTAGGGCCGAATGGACATCGAAAGTAAAAGGCAACGGATTGGAATTGCTGTGCGAGGGTCGTTTTGAGTTCGACGGCTTTGCCCATATCCGCATGAGCCTGATTGCAAAAAAAGATATTACATTGGATATACAAAATCTGGTGATTCCTTATACACCCTATGTTTCCCGCTATTTTATGGGATTGGGGGAAAAGGGCGGATTTTTCCCTTCCGGCGGAATTGCCTGGGCTTGGGACACGACGAGGCATCAGGATGAATTTTGGGTAGGAAATGTGAATGCCGGGCTGAAGATCAAGCTCAAGGATGAAAATTACCGCCGTCCGCTGGTGAATGTATATTATGCGCTGGGACGCCTGCGGCAGCCGTCGTCCTGGGGGAATACGGCCCGGCAGGTTATGGATAAAGAGGCCGGGATTCTGATTCTTCCTCCCGGTAAAAAGGGAGCGATTGCCAATATCCTGGGCGATGAGAAGGTGATGCGGAAAGGAGATACCCTGCATTACGATATGGAGTTGCTGATTACCCCGGTGAAGCCGCTGGATATGGAACATCAGGTGAAAGACCGTTTCTATCATTCCAATTCGGATGTCAGTGCGAAGTATATCCCGGAAGCATTGGAAAAAGGGGCGAATATGATCAATGTGCATCACAAGAAAGATATATATCCGTTTATCAATTATCCGTATTACGATGCTTCGCTGCCCGACCTGAAAAAGTTTATCGGAGAGGCTCACAGCAAAGGGTTGAAAGTGAGAACATATTACACTACGAGGGAACTGACCGTGAAGATTCCGGAAATCTGGGCCTTGCGCAGCCTGGGCGGAGAGGTGATTATGGACGGGCCGGGAAAGGACGCCCGGACGCTGATTCACAGGAACGGCCCGAATCCCTGGCTGAACGAAAATTTCGGCTCGCATTTCATCCCGGCCTGGTATAATGCTTTCCGGGAAGGGAAATACAAGGGGGATATGGATATATCGGTGATTACGACACCGGATTCGCGCTGGAATAATTATTATCTGGAAGGGCTGGACTGGATGGTGAAGAATATCGGGCTGGACGGGGTGTATATCGACGATAGCGCGCTCGACCGTGAAACGCTGAAACGTGCCCGCCGGCTACTGGATGCCGATGGAAAGCACCGGACGGTGGATATGCATAGCTGGAACCACATGAATCAGTGGGCGGGGTATGCCAATTCGCTGCTGATGTACACGGATTTGCTGCCTTATGCCGACCGCCTTTGGCTGGGAGAGGGTTTCAAATACACGAATACGCCCGATTTCTGGCTGGTGGAAATGTCCGGTATTCCCTTCGGACTGATGAGCGAGACGCTGGATGCCCGGAATTACTGGCGGGGGATGACGTTTTGCATGACACCGCGCCTGCCGTGGAGCGGAGACCCGCGCCCCTTGTGGGAACTGTATGACGATTTCGGCATGGAGGAAGCTGTGATGTACGGCTTTTGGAATGCGGATTCGCCTTTGAGAAGCGATAATGAAGCGATTTTGCCGACGATCTATGTGAAGAAGGATAAAGCGGTGATCGTGGTGGCGAATTGGACGGATCGTCCGGCCGCTTGCCGCTTGTCGCTGGATACCGAAGGCCTGGGATTCACCCCGTCGAAAGTGAGCCTGCCTGAAATGGCGGGTGTTCAGGCTGCCGGGCAGGTGGATTTGAGCGGGAAGATCGAGGTGGAAGGGAATAAGGGATTGTTTATTTTGTTGGAAAAATAATAACCCGGACGGAAACCGGGAGACGGTTTACGGGAAGTGGCGGGCTATGCGATGAAGTTGTGTCATAGTGCTTCAGGAGGTAGTCTTGCCGCTTTTTGTTCGTAAGGCTTCGATTTTTTTTCCTTTTAAAGGAAACATATAAAAAATTTTGTATATTTGTAACCTGACGCGTACCTGCGTTTTAAAATATAGCGGTTTTCGCACCCCCGTAGAGTGTGTTAATGCACCTCACATACCGTTAGGTGTTGGACAACGGGACAGGCGGAAACCGTTTTTTTATAGGCTGTTTTTTTCCGGACGGCATCTGTTCCGGAGAAATCAATCGCGCTTCGCTTCTTTTCCCGCTTTGCGTTTGGCACGCCGGATTTCGATGATAGCAGGCAGGATGGATACCACGATAATAATGAGGATCAGCCATTTCAGGTTTTCCTGTACGATTCTCAGTCCGCCGAAGAAATAGCCGGCATAAGTGAACAGAATTACCCAAACGAGTCCCCCGATGATATTATAAGAGGCGAAATGGCGGTAGCTCATGTGTCCCATTCCGGCGACGAATGGGGCGAATGTTCTGACGACCGGGACGAAACGCGCCAGAATGATCGTTTTGCCTCCGTATTTCCGGTAGAAATCGTGTGTTTTTTCCAGATAGCCCGGTTTGAATATTTTTGAGTTCGGATTATTGAACAGTTTTTTCCCGAACAATCGTCCTATGGTGTAGTTCGAGGCATCGCCCAAAATGGCTGCTGCGATCAGGATCAGCACGATGAGATGCACATTGATCCCGTTGGCAGGCAGGGCTGCGAGCGCTCCGGCCACGAACATCAGGGAGTCGCCGGGAAGAAAGGGGGTAACGACCAGCCCGGTTTCCAAAAAAATAATCAAAAAAAGAATAGCATATACCCAAATGCCGTATTGGGCGACCATTTCACTTAAGTGCGTATCGATGTGCAGGATAAAATCGGCAATGAAATGTAAGTACTCCATATTATTTTTGTATGTGCGGAACGAGATGTAAAAATAGATGTTTTATACTGATTTACATCGGAATAAGTTTTATTTTTATAGAGTAGTGTTTTCCAATATGAAAAATATTTATCTAATATTTGAAAAATTATTTTGTTTTTGTCTTGTAATTGAAAAAAATGTTATATGTTTGTGGTGTCCAACATAACTAACGGTAGGGAGACTGCCACACATGGCAGGCATTGTTACAATGCCTGTCATTTTTTCCTTGATACGGCGGTTCCTGTACCCCCGCTGAGTGTGTTAATGCACCTCGCATACCGTTAGGTGTTGGACAAGCGGGACAGGCAGGAACCGTTCTTTTTTTTCCTGCCTTTTTTAACATTAGAAAATATGTGTGAACAAGCAAACCCTGTGCCCGTCTTTGCCGAGGGTGTGAGCGGGCAGGCCGTACAACCTTTTTCTCCGGAAGAATGTGAAGTTTTAAATTCGTATTTCGAACGGCAGTCCGAACGGCTGATGGAAGTGTTCGGGCCTCCGGAATCGGACGATCCGGAAGCCTATTTGTTGAACCAATCCCAAAAGATGATGGCGGTGCTGGCATTTATGCAGTTGCCCTGGTACAAATATATCCCGGTGCTGCACGAGAGTTTCGTATTGTATCTGGAACGGATAGAAGGAAAGAAAGCGCATAAGCGGGCATTTAGGCTGACTGCCGACCTGATGAGATCGGTGTCTGAAATATCGCAGATGGGCAGCTATGTCACCCGGATGATCAATTATTACCAGCGGCAGGTGTGCGACCTGAAAACGCTTCAGTCTATCGACGAAGCGGAAAATTGAAATTTTACATATCGTGCCGGGGGAGGCGGTCGGTCTGGACAGGGGGAGGGCGAATGTTCCCGGTGTGACTTTAAAACGGGAGTCGTCAGGGAAGGACGATCCGTTTCCTGACGGCATATTCCCGCAGAAAGCAGGAGTTTTTCCGAATGGATGCCAATAAAACAAGGTCACCTAAAAAACGGGTGACCTTGTTTTGGATTTTATGGAAAACTTGCCGGAGGGGGGGAGGTTCCGGAATGGTTTTCCCTGCTATTTCGGTAGTCCGGTAGATGACACGTGATTTACGTTTTACCGGAAGGTAAGTTTTTCTGAAAAAGATTGTAAAAAATTTTCTTTTAAAAAGGATAATTTGCATCTTTGGTCAATCGATTGCGTTGTAAAATAAGTATATATGAGGATCACTTTTTTATTTCTTTTCCTGTTCCTGTGGGGAATCACAGGTAGCCGGGCGCAGTCTGTCCGGCCGGAGCAGACCACTTTACGGATTATGAGTTATAACATCCACAACGGTGTGGGGCTGGACGGCAAGCGGGATTACGCCCGTATTGCGAAAGCTGTTTTGCGTATGTCGCCGGACGTGGTGGCCTTGCAGGAGCTGGACAGCGCGACGAGGCGTTCCGGCGGGGTGGATATTTTGCGGGAGCTGTCGGACCAGACCTTGATGCACCGGGTGTATGCTCCTGCCATCGATTACCAGGGCGGTAAATACGGCATCGGATTGCTGTCGAAAGAGAAACCGCTGAACTATAAATTCGTGCCGTTGCCCGGCAGGGAAGAAAAGCGGGTGTTGCTGGTGGCCGAGTTTGAGAAGTATGTATTTTGCGCCACTCATTTTTCGCTGACCGAAGCCGATCAGCTGGCATCGATCCCGTTGATTCTGAAAGAAATCGAAGGAATGCAGAAACCCGTGTTTTTGGCGGGCGACCTGAACGCCCATCCGGATTCTCCCGTGATAAAAGCGTTGCGCGAAAAATTCCGTGTGCTGACCAATGTGAAGACTCCGACTTTCCCGGCGGACGAGCCGAAGGAATGTATCGATTATATTTTGGGATATGCCGGAAACGATCCCGGTTTCGCCAGTCTGTCGAACAGCGTGAGAAACGAGCCGGTGGCTTCCGACCATCGCCCCGTCTTTGCCGAAGTACGGCTGAAAACGCCGGAGAAAGATATATTCCGCACCCGTCCTTATTTGCAGAATCCTGTGGATAACGGAATCACGGTAAGCTGGCTGACCTATGTTCCGGTATATAGCTGGGTGGAATACGGCACTGATCGCGAAAACCTGAAAAAGGCCCATACGCTGGTGGACGGTCAGGTGATTTGTAATAATTTCATCCATAAAATCCGCCTGGACGGGCTTGAGCCGGGAAAAACTTACTACTACCGGGTGTGTTCGAAAGAAATTCTTTCTTACCGGGCTTATAGCAAAGTGTTCGGCGAAACGGCCATGACGGAATTTCAGACGTTTACCATGCCGAACGGTGGGGGTAACGACTTCACAGCGGTGATTTTCAACGACATTCATAAGCAGCACCAGACATTCGATGCACTGTACAATCAGGTGAAAGGTGAAAATTACGATTTTGTGTTTTTCAACGGGGATTGTATCGACGATCCCAATAACGAGGACGAAGCCGTTTTCTCGCTTTCCTATTTTAACAATAAGGTAGGGGCAGACCGGGTGCCCGTGTTTTATCTGCGCGGTAATCACGAAATCCGGAATGCTTATTCCATTGGATTGAGAGGGTTGTTCGATTATGTGGGCGACAAGACTTACGGCGCTTTCACCTGGGGCGATACCCGCTTTGTGATGCTCGATTGCGGGGAAGATAAGCCGGATAGCACTTGGGTGTATTACGGGCTGAACGATTTTACCCAGTTGCGGAACGACCAGGTGGGATTCCTGAAAGAAGAACTGGCCTCGAAGGCGTTTAAGAAAGCGGATAAGCGGGTACTGATCCACCATATTCCCATTTATGGAAGTGCGAGTAAAAGATATAACCCTTGCCGCGAATTATGGGGGAAACTGTTGGATAAAGCGCCGTTTAACGTGGCGCTCAACGCTCACACCCACCGCTATGCTTTCCATCCGGCGGGAGAGGACGGCCAGGGCTTCCCGGTAGTGGTGGGCGGTGGTTACTCCATGAAAGGGGCGACGGTGATGGTGCTTACCAAAAAAGGGAAAGAACTGAGGCTGAAAGTGCTGAATCCCGCTGGAGAGGTATTGAAAGACGTGGTATTGTAAGCGATGTGGCGGTGAGGTTTTGAAGCTGGAATAGCTTAAACGGGTTTGACAAGACATTTAAGAATATAAGTATGGATATCAAAAATTCATTTTTGCTGACGACCGGACTATTTGCCGGATTGGCTTCGCTGGAAGCACAAACTGTGAAAAAGCCGAATGTTATTTTAATTATGACCGACCAGCAGCGGGGAGATTGTATCGGGGTGACGAACCCGGCGGTGAAAACCCCGAATCTGGACGCGCTTGCCCGGGAGGGGGTATGTTTCGACAATGGATACAGCACCACTCCCAGCAGTACGCCGGCACGCGCCGCCCTGCTCACCGGAATGTCGCCCTGGCATCACGGGATGCTGGGCTATGGGAAAGTGGCGAGGAAATACAAATTCGAAATGCCCCGGATGCTCCGCCAGGCAGGGTATTACACGTTCGGTATCGGAAAAATGCACTGGTTTCCCCAAAAATCGCTGCATGGTTTTCACGGTACCTTGGTGGACGAAAGCGGGCGTATCGAGCAGGACGGTTTTGTGAGCGACTACCGCGATTGGTTTAAATTGCAGGCTCCGGGAAAAAATCCCGATCAGCTGGGAATCGGCTGGAACGATCATGCTTCGGGGGTTTTCCCGCTGGAAGAGCGTTTGCATCCTACCGCCTGGACAGGCGAAACCGCTGTGGAATTTATCGAAAACTATAATGAAGATAAACCGCTGTTCCTGAAAGTGTCGTTTGCGCGCCCGCACAGCCCGTACGATCCGCCGCAGCGTTATCTGGATATGTACAAAGATGTGCAGGTGCCCGAACCGGTAATCGGGGAATGGGCGGCTTCCTTTGCGAATTACCCGAAAAAGAAAGATGCGGCTTTCGGGGATTACGGTGTGGAACATGCCGTGGAATCGCGCCGTCATTATTATGCCAATATCACGTTTATCGACGATCAGATCGGGCAGGTTATTCAGGCATTGAAAGACAAGGGACTGTATGACGATGCCGTGATTATTTTCGTTTCGGATCACGGGGATATGCTGGGCGACCATTATCATTGGCGCAAGACTTATCCTTACGAGGGCTCTACCCATGTGCCTTTCCTGCTGCGTTTGCCGGAATGGATGAAAATGGCTGTGGAGCCGGGAGCGCATTTGTCTTATCCGGTGGAGCTGCGCGATATTCTGCCTACTTTTCTGGATGCTGCCGGAGCGGAAGTGCCGGAAGGCATGGACGGGGCTTCCGTGCTGCCTTTGGTGCAGAGCAAAAAGCCGCAATGGAGGGAATACATCGACCTGGAACACGCCACCTGTTACAGCGCCAATAATTATTGGTGTGCGCTGACGGATGGCAAGATGAAATATGTGTGGGGATTCCACGACGGTAAAGAGCAGTTGTTCGACATGACGAAAGATCCGGGCGAGAAAGTGAATCTGGCCGGAAATAAAAAATACCGGAAAGCGCTGGAATTGTGGCGCGGGCGTATGGTGGCGCATTTATCGGAAAGAGGCGAAGAATATGTGAAGGACGGACAGTTGCAGGTGTTGAAGAAAACGCGTTTGTATAGTCCGAATTATCCGGAAGGGGAGAGCGAAAACCGTAATTTGAAATATTGGCTGGAAGAGGCGAAATTCGATTGAACGTATTAAATTTTAAAATAAGATAGTATGAGAAAATTAAGTTTGTTGTTGGTTTGTTTATTCGTTGCTTGCCTGACAACGATGGCTGCCAAAGAAAAGGGTGTGAAAGGTGTAAAGCATGTGGTTTTAATCGGATTGGACGGCTGGGGGGCATACAGTCTGCCGAAAGCGGACATGCCTACCGTGAAAAGCCTGATGAAAGACGGGAGCTATACGCTGGAATCCCGGAGTATCCTGCCCTCTTCGAGTGCTTGTAACTGGGCTTCGATGATTATGGGTGCAGGGCCTGAATTGCACGGGTTTACCACCTGGGGCAGCACGAAACCCGACCTGCCTTCGCGGGAACTTACCCATTACGGACTTTTCCCCTCGGTGATCGGCTTGCTACGCGACCAGAAACCGGATGCTGAAATCGGTTATATCTATGAATGGGGTGGTATGGCCAACCTGTGTGAAAAAGCGGCGGTCGATCATTTCGTACAGACCAAAGGCGCTGGAACTTCAAAGAATGCAGCCGATTATATCAAGGCTAAGAAACCGACTTTTACGATGGTCGCTTTCGACGAGCCGGATGGAACCGGACATAGTAAGGGACACGATACGGACGAGTATTATGCCAAATTGAAAGAATTGGACGGTTATATCGCTGAAATTGTAAATGCCGTGAAAGAAGCGGGTATCTACGATGAAACTATTTTCATCCTGACAGCAGACCACGGCGGAGTGGATAAAGGACACGGCGGGAAGACCATGAAAGAAATGCAGATTCCGTTTATCGTATGCGGAAAGAACGTAAAGGTCGGGCATCAGATCACCTCTTCGGTGATGCAGTACGATACAGCGGCTACGATCGCTTATATTTTCGGCCTGAAACGCCCGCAGGTGTGGATTGCCCGTCCGGTGACCGAGGTTTTTAAATAAGCCTGTTACCGTCCGGCGGCATGAAATCGGTATTAGCCAAAATAGCGGTGGCTTCGGGGATGGCCCTGTTGCAGGTTTTATTTGCGCAGGGCGGGGTTTTCCTGGCCTTTAGAGCTTATGCCCTGAGTGCCTCTCCTGTGACGTGGGGAATTGCGTGGGGGCTTACCGTGCAATATTATTTTGCCGTTTTTGCCGCCATTTGTTTTGCCGCTAATGTTCTGGTGCTGTTCAGCCCTTTCAAACGGGTGAATCATGCAGGCAGTTTGCTTTTATTTGCAGGCTTGCTGCTGTTCCTCGCCTCTCCTGCTGCGGTGTATCCGTTCAGGGTGGCGCTGATCGCCGGGATTTCCCTGATCGCTTACGTCAGCGGGCTCCGGTTGGTCATTAAGGAATGCGGGAAGATCCAAAAGAAACTCGCTGAAACGAAATGGCCGGAAGAAAGGAAATCGTTGAACGGTTTGGCCGAACAGAAATAAAATAAAAAAGCTGCTTTTTTCAAGGCAGCTTTTTTTGTGGCGTGAAGTTTACGGATGAGGGATAGTACCCGATAGCCGTTTGGGGTGATGGTTCGATCGACAATCGGACGGAGGATAAAATAAACCGGGGAAAGCAGTTTTATGCTGCTCTCCCCGGTTTGCTTTATATATTCAATGGTTAGCCTGAATAGTATTTTATCCGGCCTATGGTTCGGCCTGGACTTTAACAGGGGTGCTCCGGGCGCATTGGGCGATGGCGTACGGGGATATGTTCACTTTGCCGGAAATAAATTCCGGGACGTTGTACGATTGCAGGCGCGGGGCATTGACATCGAACGTCTTTTGGGGCAGCAGGAAGGCTTTGTGCATTTTGCCTTCGGGACTGACGTAAGAAAAATAGAGCTTTGTGAACAGTCCGCTGTTCCGGCGGCTGGTGAACATCACCCATTTTCCGTCGGACGACCAGGAGTGATAGCTTTCCGAATCTTCGCTGTTGGCTTCGCCGGGGATTTCCTCTTTGGTTTGCAGGTCGATCATCCGGAGGTCGGCTTCCTTATGCCAGATCGGGAAACAACCGTAATCCAGGTGCGTGCACAGCAGGAAACGCCCGTCGGGGGAGATGCGTGGGAATACATTGCTACCGCCGGGGTTGTAAACCGTGTCGATTTTGCCGTCGAATTGCAGGGTGGCGGGATCGAAACCGATGCTGCAAATCGTGTATTGTAACTGTTCGAAATTTTCGGGTGTGGAAGTCGAATCGGTGGTGCAGAAATAAAGTGTCCGTCCGTCCGGCGACCACGAAGGATAAGTTTCGAATTTCGAGGAAGAGCAAAGGATGCTATCGACGATAACCCGGTTGTTCTCCACATCGTACAGGACGATGTCCGAAAATTCGTCATATACTTCGACCTGCTTTTCTTTCAGGGCATGGAAAAGCTGCCAGGTTTTATTGGTGGAATAAGCAATGAGCTTTCCCGACGGATGCCAGGCCGGATAGGTAAATGTGGTGGACGTGAGGTCTGTCTTGGTGTCGAGCAGTGTAAGTTTTCCGTCTTTGGCGATTACCGTCCCGGCAAGATCTCCACGCATGTGGAAAGAAAAACGGTCGGGGCTATAGTTTGAAAAGGCGTGGCAATTCATACAGTTTTTCTCCGTGAGCGTATTTTCCATAATCGGACTTTCGTCGAAATTAGAGAGATTTCGCTGATAGATACCCATGATATACCAGCCCACATATCCCGGCTCGATCAGGCGGTAGGCGATGTATGGATCGATTTCCTCCGCCACCCGGATTTCGATGGGGTTGTATCGCAGCCATTGCTTTTTCACTTCTTTGGCGATCTCTATCCGTATGGGCTGTTTCTGCTCATAGGCTTTCTGTAACAGGGATTTCCAGCGTTTCAGCGGCAGATCGGTGAAATGTTTACTGTAAAAAGCGAACTGCTCCTCGTCTCCGAGCATAAAGCGCACTTCGATCTGCTGGCAATAGTCATCGACATAAAAATTCAGGGGAGCGATATTTTTAGGTATGGTCACTCCGGCATAGTCCGGCACGATAGGCGGATCGATGCCTATGTCTTCGTAAGACGTGATATTGGGCTTGCAACTGCCGAGCAGCAATAAAATGAAACAAGCGATATAATAGTTTTTCATGATCGGTCGGTGTATATGAATTTAATTTTTATCTTTTTAATAGGAAACCGAACTGGTAGAGGTAAAATGGAAATAATACCAATACGTGTTGCGGAACTTCGGAGCCAGCAGTTTAGGAGTTTCCGGATCTTTCAGCCCATGAGCTTTTATGCCGTCGGAATAGGCCGAAAAACGGTCGCCGCACTCCTGGGTGATGCTATATTTTTTAAACACATCGCGGTCGATCCCTTTTTGATAGACGATAATCAGGGCTTCTTCATATATTTTAGGCAGCACCGTTTTTACACCGGGGCGGAAATACTCACAAAAATCGGCATAGAAATTCTCGATTCTTTTTTCCAGTAACAAACCGGTCAGCAGGTAGTCTCTAAGATTGGTATTTGCCGGATGGTTCTGCAACATCCCGGTCAGGTCGAAAAACGGCCCGAACGAACCGCAGATAAAATCGGTTTCTGCCGTAGGCGGACTGGGAACGGCCTTTGAAGGCAAGGTACGCAGGGTTTTTCTCGCCCAGTCGGCATAATGCCACGTTTGCACCAGCCGGTAAAGGAAAGGCCGGGTCGCTTCGTATTTTTCCAGTTGAATCAATATTTCCACGATACGTTTCGTCAGGTGGGGCGGGGTGGCGTCGGCTTTACATACCGCCGCTTCGAATGCCCAGCGCAGAGCTTCGTTCATTTCCCCTAAACGGTAAAAAACTTCCGAGCCGTAAAGATGGCTGAAATAATTTCCTTCCCAGGGATGCAGCAATCCTGCCATCCCTACCTGCTGATAGTCGAGGGCGTCGTCCGCCAACCGTCCCTTTTGTGCCAAAGCGATATTGTAGAGAACGATGGCGGAATACCGTCCGCCTTTATAATCTTTGGCTACCTTCAGCACCTCGTCCCAATTTTCTTCTGTTACGGCACGGTATAGGTGAAATTGCTGTTCCACATGGGGATAATAGCAATTGGCTTTCAATATCCAGGCGGCAGCGACGATCACCAATAGGTTGAACACGACGGTCGTGATTTTTCCGAAGGATAATTTTCCGGTATAGTATTTTTGTATTCCCCGGCCTAAAAGCAGGAACACCGGGAGCCAGACGAACATAATCGTCGATAGCGGCGGAAAGCTGCATTCGGTAAGTTTAGGAAACAAGGCGTATAGTTCCGATTGCGGAATCAGGGCTATCCGCTTGTAAATCTGAGGCAGGGCGGGAACGATGACCAGCCAGCTCACCAGCCCGGCGACGGGAATACGCTTCGGCGCGAATATCAGTTCGTAGATCACGAATAAAACATAAAGCCAGATGAAAATGCCTCCTCCTAACAACATCAGGAACAAAGGAGAGCCGGCCAAAGACAGCAGCAGCCGGATTTTAGGGTTGGCGATATGGATATACCCGTAGAAGATGGCCAGATAACCGACGACTTTGATGGTTTCCGAAAACAGAAATTCATATTGCATTTGCAGTCCCAATAAAGTCAGGGCGGGCAGGTAGAGTATGCCGACCGCTCCGGCCAGCAGTCCGAGCCGCCGGGTAATGCGGGACGTGAGAAAATAGACGGCGATAAATGCCGCCGTTTGGCAGATTGCCGCCAGCCAGGGGTAACGGAAAAACTGGACGATAAACCAGCCGATATAATCCGATAGGCCGCCGGGGTGTTTCAACTGCTCCAGAAAAAAGTCCGGCGTCATGAGGAATAAGGAAAATAATTCCTGATTCATCATCGTGTAGGGATACACGAAGAGCCAGAAACAAAATACGGCAACAGGAACCAGGTAAAACAAGATCCCGTTTGTTCTATAAGTGGAAAAAAAATTTGTACGCATGCACCTATGTAATTCGTTCTTACAAATTTATATAAATTTTTTATGAATGTAAAAATAGTAGAAAACTTTGCACTACAAAAAAACGACGGGTTTTTTGTGAACATTTTTGATTGTAGAATATTTTTTATACTTTTGAACAATCGATTGCGTGGACAACTTTTGTGGCGTTTAGAGTTGTACCGGATTTATTATTCACTTCAATAAAATTGCTTGTATGAGAATTTTTTTTCTACCTTTTTTACTTGTTTTGCTGTTGGCCGGAGGGAGTGTGTTCGGACGGGAAACCGTGAACCTGAACCGTTCGTGGCGTTTTACCCCGGGATGGGAAGTGCGGTCTAACGTTTATTCGGAGGTCACTCTGCCCCATACCTGGAATACGGATGCTTTGGCTGGAAAAGCCGATTATTTCCGAGGACTTGCGAATTATGAGAAAACACTGGAAATTCCTGCCGATTGGCAAGGAAAACGGCTTTTTTTGCGTTTCAAAGGAGTAAACACCGTGGCCAATATTTTTATCAACGGTAAGCATACGGCGGAACACCGGGGAGGCTATACGGCTTTCACCGTGGATATTACCGACCGGGTGAAATACGGGGAGAAAAATAAAATCATGGTGCGGGTGAACAATGCGTTGCAATTGGATATTATGCCGTTGCTGGGCGATTTCAATATGTACGGAGGGATCTACCGGGATGTGGATTTGATCGTTACCGAGCCGGAGCATGTTTCCCTGGAAGATTACGGCTCGAACGGGGTTTACCTGAAACAAACGAATGTGAGCAAGGATGCAGCGCATGTGGATGCTACAATCAGAGTGAAGGGCACGGCAGGCAGCAAGCCGGTGGTGAGCCTGAAAATGATAGACGATAAAAAGAACGTGGTAGCCCGGCAGGAAGCTGTGGCAGAGATCGATGCCCAGGGGAACGGCACAGTGGTGTTGCCGCTGGATGTGAAGAAACCGCGTTTGTGGAACGGCGTGAAAGACCCGTATCGTTACGATGTGGAAGTATCCGTTTCGAAGGACGGGAAAGTGACCGACCGGGTGACGGATAAAATCGGTTTCCGTTATTTCCATGTGGACCCGGATAAGGGATTTTTCCTGAACGGGGAGCATTTGCAGTTGAGAGGCGTTTGCCGCCATCAGGACCGGGCTGAGATCGGGAATGCACTGGCTCCGCTTCATCATGACGACGATATGCAGATTATGTTGGAGATGGGCGTGAATGCCGTCCGTCTGGCACATTATCCGCAGGATAAATATTTTTACGATCTGTGCGACCAATACGGATTGGTGGTTTGGGCGGAGATTCCGTTTATCGGTCCCGGCGGTTACCGGGATAAGGGATTTGTGGATCAGCCTTCTTTCCGCGCGAACGGTAAGCAGCAGTTGATCGAGCTGATCCGCCAGAATTTCAATCACCCCTCTATTTGTTTCTGGGGACTTTTCAATGAGCTGAAGCAGGTGGGTGACGATCCGTGCGATTATATCCGGGAGCTGAATGTGCTGGCACATCAGGAAGACCCTACCCGTATCACGACGGCTGCCAGCAATCAGGGCGGCGAGCTGAACGAGCTGACCGACGTGATTGCGTGGAACCAGTATTTCGGCTGGTATGGCGGCGATCCTTCCTCTATCGGGAAATGGGCGGACGCCACGCACAAGAAATATCCGAACCGCGGTATCGGTGTGAGCGAGTATGGAGCGGGAGCCAGCGTAAAACACCAGCAGGAAGAGTTGAAGAAACCGGTGGCCAACAGCTATTGGCATCCTGAAAACTGGCAGACTTATTTCCACGAAGAGCATTGGAAAGCCATCGACCAGCGTCCGTTTATCTGGGGAACTTTTGTCTGGAATATGTTCGATTTCGGGGCAGCCCACCGTACGGAGGGGGAAATTGCCGGAAAGAACGATAAAGGTCTGGTGACTTTCGACCGGAAGTTTAAAAAGGATGCTTTCTATTTTTATAAAGCGAACTGGAATAAGAACGAACCGTTCGTATATATTGCCGACCGCCGTTTAACCCACCGTGAAAAGCCGGAACAGACCGTGAAGGTGTATTCTAACTGCAATGAAGTGGAATTGTTTGTGAACGGGAAATCCCAGGGGAAACGGAAGGGTGAATACGGCATGTTCGTGTGGGAGAAAGTGAATCTGGAGAAAGGCAAGAACGTGTTTACCGCTAAGGTTGCCAAACCCCGTTTGGCCGACGAAGTGGAAATTTGTCTGGACTGACCGGAAGTATAGGCAGTTTACGGACTGTTTATGTTGTTATATTAAATTTGTGTAAAGAATCCCGGACGACTGCGAAAGCTGGTTGTCCGGGATTTTTTATGGATTAAAGCCGCCGTTTCCGGGCAGTCCTGCCGCCGGGAAATGCCGGGTCAGTACAGTTCGTGCGTACCCATTTCAACGAATAGCCTGCATAATTTTTCCGTTACGGCCTGAGCGTAGCGTTTACCCTTTTCTGCGGTGGCTTTCGACGGATCGCCGATACCGCTGTCGCGGGAGGCTTTGTCCCAATGGCGGGGAACCCAGGCTATTTTTTCATTGAGGGCCGGGATGGCAAAGGGGAAAGATTCACCCTTGCCTGCTTCCTCCGGATTCACCAGTTCGGGATGATAGTGCAGCATGACCGAAGTTTCCGTTTCCCCGGCATGGTCGTCTATGGGAGCTTCGAAATAACCTTGTGTGGGGACGATGGCAAACCAGTCGGTGGTGGCGATCAGGAAATCGGGATAGTCGAGCGAGAGGTCGCGCAGCATGTTTTTAAAATTATTGCCTCCGTGACCGCTGACAATAACCATTTTGCGGATGCCTTGCGTGTGGAGCGAGGCAACGATGTCGGTCAGGATAGCACGCTGGGTTTCATAACGGGCATGGATGCAAAACGGCAGTTCCCCCTGTCCCGGGGTTTTCGAGCCGTAACTTTGTGCA
>UQTM01000077.1 GCA_900544025.1 uncultured Odoribacter sp. | reverse complement strand
CTGGGGTATTATAGCCGGGCGCGCAATTTGCATGCGGCGGCAAAAGATATTATGGCCCGTTTCGGCGGACAGTTTCCCGGCGATTACCGGGCGGTACGTTCGCTGAAAGGAATTGGCGAATATACGGCGGCGGCGATTTGCTCTTTTGCCTGGAAGCAGCCTTATGCGGTGGTGGACGGGAACGTTTACCGGGTGTTGGCGCGGGTGTTCGGAATCGATATTCCGATCGACGGTGGCGAAGGGAAAAAATATTTTGCGGAACTGGCACAGGAACTGCTCGACCGGGAATCCCCCGACCTTTACAATCAGGCGATTATGGATTTCGGAGCGGTGCAATGTGTGCCGAAATCGCCCGACTGCCTGTTTTGCCCCCTGCGGGAGGGGTGTGTGGCGTATGCGACGGGCAAAATCGAAGCTTTGCCTGTCAAAGCCGGGAAAACGGTGGTAAAGCCCCGGTATTTTAATTATCTGCATATTCATTGCGGCGGAAAAACATTACTTTCCCTTCGGCAGGGAAAGGATATCTGGCAAGGCCTGTATGAATATCCCCTGATCGAAACGGAACGGGAAATGGATTTTGCAGAGTTGCAGCAAACCGCTGAATATCGCCGTTTACTGGAAGGAGCGGGTGAAATCCGGGTACAGTGTATGCTGGAGATGCCGAAACATATACTTTCTCACCGGGTGATCTATGCCCGTTTTTATGAATTGGAAGTTAGTCGTTTCGGTGAAAATATGAACTTTTACTTGCAGGCGGGGAAAGAAGAGGTGGAAAAATATGCCGTGTCGCGGCTGATCGAGCTATACCGGGAACGAAAGAATATCCTCCGGTAATTTTCAATAAACGAAGATTGTCAAAATTTTGAACATCGTGGTCTAATAAATAGACATGCCATTCTGATTTTTGTTGGTGTAATATTCTTGTGTTCAGTGTGTTATGTGCTGTGGCATGTTTTTTGTCTATATATTGCCGAATAAAATTTTGAATTTATGAGTTGGTTTTCATCTATATCCCGTTTGTTCCGGTCTGCTTTCCGGTCCGGTTTTTATACTGTTGTCAATATTGTCGGATTGGCCACAGGTTTATTTATTGCCATGTTTTTGCTGGTTTATCTGCAATTCGAGTTTTCGTATGATAAGCATTTTAAAGATGCAGACCGGATTTACAGGGTTTTGGCGGTGACCGGGGAATATGGAAACGAGATACAACCGATTAATTTCGGCAGTTTGGCTCCCCGTCTGAAGCAGGAAGTGCCCGAAGTGGAGGTTGCAACGCGCCTGGCCGACTGCGGGGTGATCAATTTTAAGGCAGAGAATACGGAATATATAGGGATAAAGGTTTATGAGGTCGATTCTTCGTTTCTGCATGTTTTTGATTTCAAGACTGTTTACGGCCGGTTGGAGGGAGCTTTGAGTATGATGGGGAATTGCGTGATTACCCGGACGACGGCAGAGCGTTATTTTGGAAAAGGCGTCGATCCGACAGGAGAAACCCTGACCGTATTCGGTGCGGGGCATATTTCCAGGATTGCCGCTGTGATAGAGGATATTCCGGATAACACTCATTTTAACTGCGATATTCTGATTCTTCGCTCTCCTGAACGCTGGGGCGGGTTTGGCTATTATACCTATCTGAAATTCAGGGAGGATATAGATACGGAGAGTGCTATCGGGAAATGTAATCAGGTCACCCGGGAAGAGCTGGAAAATTCGGAACGTTGGGAAAAGGGCAGGTATAACGGGATCACCGAACCTTTGACCGATATACATATATTTACTCAGGCGAATTATGACCTGAGCCCGACAACCGGAATATTCAATTTGATCTTTATCGTGCTGGTCGTGATCTTTATATTGGGTATAGCTGTCAGTAATTTTATTTCGCTTTATATTATCCAGGGGGAACAAAAAGCATTGGAAATCAGCATACGCAAAACGAACGGTGCAAGCAGGCTGGAAATTGTGAGGCTATTGTTCAGCGAAACGTTTCTGGTGACCTCTATCGCTTTCCTGCTGGCCATCGCTTTGTTTTACGGTTTTTCCGCCCGGATAGCGACCGGGCTCGATTTCCACCTGCCGGAAAATGTGGGTATGACCTGGAAGCTGTGGAGCGAATTTATCGCACTGTTTATTGTGCTGGGCTTGATTGTCGGAGGTTATCCGGCTTACTACCTGTCTAAATTTAGCCCGAAGGAATTATTACAGAAATCCGATGTCCGGAAATATCGCCTGACCGCCACTTCCGTAATGATCCAGTTTGTCGTTGTCGTATTCTGCGTGTCGTCCCTGTTTGTGGTTTGGAGACAGTTGGATTATATAAAAAATCTTTCACTTGGATTTCAGCCGGAAAATATTATGGAAGTAAGGGTCGATCTTTCCTATCAGTATTATCAGGGAATAAAGACCGAATTGTCACAATATCCTTTTATACACGGAGTTACCGTGTCGAGTGCCAATCCGGTAGAAGGAGGTTACTATCAGCCGATAAAGAGATGGGGGCGGGAAGGCGATGAGTTTGCCTGGGTATATAGGCGGGGGATAGGACCCGGATATTTGAAAACGTATCGGGTGAATTTTCTGGCGGGACGTGATTTTGTGCAGGATATAGATTCCAGCCGGAGTGTCGTTTTATCTGAAAGTGCGGTGAAAAGCCTCGGGATAGAGGGAGACCCTATCGGGCAACAGATCGAATACATGCACGGTTATCCCTGGACGATTATAGGAGTGGTGAACGATGTACTTGCGTCGGCCCATAAAAAGATGTCGGGAGGAGTCTATTCTTTTTCCGGTAGTTATTATTCGTATTTAGCCGTGAAATTCGATCCGGATAAATATAGGGAAACCAGAGAATTATTATTGAAAGCATTAGACCGGTGTTATCCGGGATTACCTTTTGCATTGGTTTTGACAACGGATAAAATTCAGAAGCACTACTGGCAGGATAAGGTGACTTTCAGAATACTGGTGAGCGGTACGGTGGTGGCTATTGTTCTTGCTTTGTTAGGCTTGCTGGCATTGAGTGCGTTTGTGGCTCAGCAGAAAAGAAAAGAGATCAGTGTCCGGCGGGTGCTGGGGGCTCAGGTGAACGAGATTATTTATGACCTGAACCGTTATATCCTGCTTCGTGTATTACCGGCTATTCCGTTCGGGCTGGCTTTGAGTTATTATGCCATGAGCAGATGGATTCAGAATTTCGAGTATGCCAAACCGTTGAGCTGGTGGGTGTTTGCCCTGGCGATCTTAACCACTTTGGGGATTGTGTTGCTGACCACTTGCTATCAAAGCTGGAGAGCCGCACGCGCTAATCCGGTGGATGCCCTGAAAGGGGAGTGACGATCGTCTATGGCTGGGGATTTTTAGTTGTAGCTTGGAAAAGGCCGGCTTAAAAAAAGGGTTTTCTTCATCCGATGAAATAAAACGACGATGCAGGAATAAAGATCAGTGGAGAAAAAGAGGAAACCCGAATGTAATTTTTTGATTGTGTATCGGGAAGATGGAAAAGAGAATCCGATGAAAGCAAGAGATAATAAAGTGATGGAAAAAGGGGAGGGAGAGTAGGTAGAAAATATACCGTATTGCGGCTGCGGGTTTGCCGGGAACGAAAGTACAGTTCTTAAAATCCATAATCCATCACTCCCGGATTATTTACCCGAATAGCGAGTTTAGATAAATATATCCCGGTACGGAAACGTACCGGGATTTTCGTTCCGGTTAAAGTCCCTATTCGTCCCGTAAGCAGTTTACAGGATTTTCGTTCGCCGCTTTCCAGCTTCTCCAGGTTAGGGTCAGGATAACGATACAAATCGTGATGAATCCGGCTAAAGCGAATATTTCCCAACCTATGTTCACCCGGTGTAAATAGTGTTCCAGCCAACGGCTCATGATATAGTATGCAAGCGGGCAAGCCACGAGGAAGGCAATCGCAACCGGACGGATAAGGTTTGCATTGAGCAGCAGGACGATCTCCGAAACTTTTGCCCCGTTTACCCGCCGGATACCGATCTCTTTTCGTTTTCGTTCGGTGATGTAAATGGCCATTCCCAATAAACCGAGGCACGAAATCACAACTGCAAGTCCGGAAAAAATAGATATGATTTTCATCATCTGCTGTTCTTCCAACAGGAATTGCTGGGTCAGATCGTCTAAAAAACCGACGGTACCGCCACGATCGACCTCTTTCACTTTATGCCGTACCAGATCGTACATCGCTGTCAGTGTCCTGCCGCTCGCCCTCACCAGCAAATAGGATGGCTCGAGGTTAAAGACGTTTCCTTTTAAAGGATAGATGATCAGAAGAGGTTGTTTCTCTTTAAAATTATTGAATAAAAATTTATCCATCACTCCCCTTATTTTAAGATACCCACTGTCGCTGCGGGCAAAATTTTCATCGGTGCTTAAGTTCCAGCCCATTATTTTCTTTGCCTCGTCGTTGATGACTACCCCCGGAGTTTCATCTGTAAAAAAACTTCCTTCCTGCATTTTAATACCCATTACTTTGAGCCAGTCGTTGTCCGTATGGGTGAAATAAGCTCGGAGTGCTTGTCCTTCCTTCTCATACCTGGTATTATAACCAATATCCACGGGCAGATCCTGGCAAGCGCTGGCTGCTACTACGGAAGGTTCTTTCAGTAATTCCTGTTTCAAAACGAAGGCCGTTCCCTGGCTTGTTCCCCGTAAATCGACATAGATTAACTCTTCCCGTTCATAGCCCAGGTTCAGGTTGTTATACATATCGAGTTGCCTGGAAACGGTCAGAATCGAAATGATCAATACGATCGATATAATGAATTGCACCGAAACCAAAGTATTTCTGAACATATTGCTTTTCGTTCCGGACAGATTTTTACTTTTCAATACCCGGATCGGTTGAAAAGAGGAGAGAAAAACAGCCGGGTAAAGTCCTGACAATAGCGTGGTAAAGCCGATTATCCCCACACATAGCCCTACGGCCTGCCAGTTATAATAATCGTCGAGCCTTATGGTTTGCCCGATGAGCGAGGCGAAAAACGGAAGACAAACCACCGCCAGTATCGCCGCCAGCGTAAAAGCCGACAATACGAGCAAAAAGACGTTGGCCATATATTTATACATGAGTTTCAACCGGGTGATTCCCATGATTTTATGAATACATGTTTGCAAAGAAGCTGCTGTGAAAGAGGCTGTGGCGAGATTTATAAAATTGATACAGGCCACGATAAGCAGAAAGAGAGCCAGAAAGCTCAACAGGTAAACCCGGCTCTGATTTCCTTCTATAACCATGTGGAAGTCTTTCAATTTATAGGTATCCAGGTAGGATTCCTCTGCCTGTAATTCTTTGTAGTGGTCTCTTATTTTTTCCCGGAACAAGGGGAGGTCTCCGGCCTTATTCAGTAAAACCAGGGTCTGGACACTACCTCCCCACTCATTTTGGATATTCAGCCTCTTTTGATCCCACGGAATAAGTACGGAGAAAGGTTGAATGGAAGAATTACGGGGCCAGTCTTCTTTCAAAACCCCGGAAACGACGAATTCTTCTTTCATTATCGTAACAAATCCACCGATGGCCGATTTTTCGCCGAACAGAACTTTTGCACAACGTTCCGAGATGACACATTTATTTTTTTCGCCCTCTTTGAATGCTGTTCCTTCTGCCAGGTTTATATCCAATATCTGGAAAATTCCGGGGTCTGCAGGAGATAAAAGAAATTGAAATTTTTGATCGCCGGCGATAATTTCCTGCCAATACCTGGAGAACCGGGCAAATTGCTGCACTTCCGGGAAATCCCGTTTCAGTGCCGGCCCGACTGCATAAGGAGCTCCGAAAGAATACCGTTGTTCCCCATCGACATTCCAATACGTCCGTACAGCAGTGATCCGGTCGATGTTAGAGTGAAAACCATCGAAATTTATCTGAAACTGTACCCACGAGAAAATCAACAGGCTGCATAATAATCCCGGAACCAAACTTAAAATATTGATCAGAAAGGAAAGTTTGTTATGAGTAAACTTTCTGTAAAACTGTCTAAAAACGTTCATACCCTTTTCATTTAATGATAAATTTTATTTCCTCTCCGCGCGTGCAAAGGGAACAGCAATCCTTGTGCCAGTGATGTAATTTGTTTTTATTTAGTCTGTTAGTGTGAATCGTTACTTGTTGTGGTGTAAAAAAAACAGACATCCATGTATGATATTTATACAAAGGGATTGTCTTTAAAGCAGATGATGCAGGTTTTAAAACAGCATGTGCTTATGCGTTCTTTGGCTTTCGGGAGCGTATTTAAATCAAATTTAAACCGTTTGTTTAGTCGTTGTTTATTTATCTGATTACCGGAAAAAATACGAAGAAAAGTGTAAAAAACAGTAGAGAGGAAGAATAGAAAAAGTTCCGGCCGGAAATTTTATTTTCCGGCCGGGGTGTTTTGGTTTATTTTTTGGTTGGTAGTTATTGGAGCTTATCCGGCATCCAATTCTTTTAATATTTTTTCGACGTCGCCGGGGACGACGCGTCCATATACTTTTTCGCCGATCAATACGACCGGGGCGAGACCGCAGGCTCCTACGCACCGCAGGCTGGAGAGCGAGAATTTGCCGTCGGGGGTGGTTTCCCCGACTTCGATTTTCAGGATCCGTTTAAATTCGTCGAGCACTTTTTCGGCTCCCCGCACATAGCAGGCCGTGCCCATACACACCGAGATCGGATGTTCGCCTTTGGGGGTCATGGTGAAGAAGGAGTAAAAAGTCACCACTCCATAAACTTTGGAAACCGGGATATTCAGGTTTCGGGCGACGATTTGCTGCACTTCGGCCGGGAGATACCCGAAGAGGTGCTGGGCTTTGTGAAGGATGTTTATCAGTTCGCCGGCCTGGTTGCCGTGTTCCCGGCAAATCGCTTCGAGTTCGTCTATTTTATGCTGTGATAGTTTTATTTCGCTCATAATGATGCTGTGCTTATCTGGATTTGTTAAAATAGTGAGTATGCAGCAAATGGTGCGCTTTCTCGCTCATCGGCTTACCGAGAAATTCTTCGTACAGGCTGACGATATACGGATTTTCGTGTGATTTTCTCAACGTTTTGCCGCTATCTTCATGATAGAGGGCCTGGGTGCGGGCTTTCAGCACTTCGGTATCGCCGTGGTGTTGCGGTTGTCCGCCTCCTCCGATACAGCCTCCGGGGCATGCCATGATCTCGATGGCGTGATATTCGCTGTCGCCCCGCCGGATTTCTTCCAGCAGTTGCCGGGCATGTCCCAGGCCGTGGGCTATTCCGATCTTTAACTGAAATCCGTTCAGGTTTACGGTGGCTTTCTTGATGCCTTCCAATCCCCGCACGGCTTCGAAATCCACTTTTTCCAACGGTTTCCCGGTGTATATTTCGTAAGCGGTACGCAAAGCGGCTTCCATTACGCCTCCGGTGGCGCCGAAGATCACACCCGCCCCGGTGGATTCGCCTAACGGATTATCGAAATCTTCGTCTTCCAGGTAGTTAAAATTGATGTTCGCCCGCTTGATAAGTTTGGCGAGTTCGCGCGTGGTGAGCGAATAGTTTACGTCCGGATCGCCGTTGTGGCTGAATTCCGGCCGGGCACATTCGTATTTTTTAGCCAGGCACGGCATGATGGATACGACCACTAATTTTTCGCGGGGAATCCCCATCTTTTCCGCCCAGTAATTTTTCGCGATCGAGCCGAACATTTGCTGGGGCGAGCGGGCTGTGGACGGAATGTTGAGCAGGTCGGGAAATTGGTGCTCGAAAAAATTCACCCAGGCCGGACAGCAGGAGGTGAGGATCGGTAGGCACACTTCCCGGTCGCCGGATAAAAAACGGTTCAGGCGGTCGAGCAATTCAGAGCCTTCCTCCATGATCGTCAGGTCGGCGGCGAAATCGGTGTCGAACACCTTGTCGAAGCCCAGTGCCCGCAAGGCCGATACCATTTTCCCGGTCACGGACTTGCCTGCCGGAATACCGAACTCTTCCCCCAAAGCAGCCCGCACGGCGGGAGCCGTCTGTACGATCACAATTTTGTCCGGGTTTTCCAGGTCGTTCAGCAGGCGGTTGGTGTGATCGACTTCGGTAAGCGCACCCACCGGGCAAACCGCCACACATTGACCGCAATAAGTACATTCCGATTCTTTCAGGTCTTTCCCGAAAGCGGGGGAGATCGTCGATTCGAAACCCCGGTTTACGGCGGCCAGCGCTCCCACGGTTTGAATGTCGTTGCACATGGTTTCGCAACGGCGGCAATATACGCATTTGTTCATATCGCGCATGATAGAAGGGGACGACTCTTTTTTCTGTCCCGCCTGCGCGCCGCCCTCAAAGGGCATTTCGCGCACGTTTACCCGTACGGCGAGATTTTGCAATTCGCATTTTCCCGACTTCGGACAGATCAGGCATTCGTTGGGGTGATCCGACAAGATCAGTTCGACCACCATTTTGCGGGCGTTCATCACCCGCACCGTGCTGGTATGCACCACCATGTCGTTTTCGCAACGGGTGGCACAGGCGGGAGCGAGGTTTTTCCGCCCTTCGATTTCCACCACACACACCCGGCACGAAGCCGGAGCATTGAGAATGCACATTTCTTTCATGTCGATGTGGCAGAGGGTGGGAATGTCTATCCCGATGTTTCGCGCCGCATCGAGAAGGGTTGTTCCCCGGGGGACGCTTATTTTGTGGTTATCGATGGTTAAAGTAATATTCTCCATAGGAAATTTGATCGTTTTGAGTTACCCTACGCTGATTGCGTTGAATTTACATCTGTCTTTGCATGCACCGCATTTGATACATTTGCCCGTGTCGATGAAGTGCGGGCTTTTCCGTTCCCCGACAATAGCGTCTGCCGGGCAATTCCGGGCACACAGGGTGCAGCCGACGCAGAGTTCCGGGTTGATGCGGTAGGTGAGCAGCGATTTGCAGCGTCCTGCCGGGCATTTCCCCTCCGTGACATGGATCAGGTATTCGTCGTAAAAATTATCCAAAGTGGAAAGCACCGGATTGGGAGATGTCTGTCCCAGTCCGCAAAGAGCGGTATCTTTGATCACCTTGCTTAAGGTTTTCAATTGCTCCAGATCGGCGGGCGAGCCTTTTCCCTGAGTGATCCGGTCGAGAATTTCGTACAGGCGTTTATTGCCGATCCGGCAGGGGGTACATTTCCCGCAGGATTCTTCTACGATAAAATCCAGGTAGAATTTCGCCACCGATACCATGCAGTCGTCCTCGTCCATCACGATCATGCCGCCCGACCCCATCATCGAGCCTGCCGCCAGCAGGTTGTCGAAATCGATCGGCGTGTCGAGGTGTTTTTCCGTGAGGCAGCCTCCGGAAGGGCCTCCGGTTTGTACGGCCTTAAACCGCTTGCCGTTTTGGATGCCTCCCCCGATTTCGTAGATCACTTCCCGTAAGGTGGTTCCCATAGGCACTTCTATCAATCCTACGTTGTTGATCTTACCTGCCAGGGCGAATACTTTCGTCCCTTTCGAGCGTTCCGTCCCGATCGAAGCAAACCAGTCCGCCCCCTGCGTGATGATGGCGGGAATGTTCGCCAGCGTTTCTACATTGTTTACATTGGTCGGTTTTCCCAGATAACCCGATTCGGCAGGAAAAGGCGGCTTCATCGTGGGCTCGCCCCGCTCGCCTTCCATAGAGTGGATCAGGGCGGTTTCTTCCCCGCATACGAATGCCCCGGCTCCATACCGGATTTGAATGTGGAAACCGAAATCCGTTCCCAGAATCCGTTCGCCTAACAGCCCGCACTCCTCTGCCTGCCGGATGGCGATTTTCAGCCGTTCGATCGCCAGGGGATATTCCGCCCGGATATACACCAGCCCGGTATCCGCCCCGATGCTATATCCGCAGATCGCCATCGCTTCGATGATCGAATGGGGATCGCCTTCCATGATCGAACGATCCATGAATGCGCCGGGATCGCCTTCGTCGGCATTGCATACCACATATTTACGTTCGGCTTCATTCCGGGCGGCAAATTCCCATTTCAGCCCGGTGGGAAAACCGCCTCCTCCGCGTCCGCGCAGTCCCGACTGCTTGATTTTGCCGATCACCTCTGCCGGAGTATGCTTCGTGAGGCATTCTGCCAATGCCTGATAGCCGTTGCAGGCGATATATTCTTCGATGTTTTCCGGGTCGATGAATCCGCAGTTGCGTAAAGCGATCCGGAGCTGTTTTTTATAAAATTCCATGTGCTTGGAATCGCTCACATGCTGCCGGGTTTTCGGATCGCTGTATAGTAGGCGTTCCACCTTCCGTCCGTTGATGATGTGCTCCCCGACGATCTCGGCGGCGTCTTCCGGCTTCACCTGTACATAGAAAGTGTTGTCGGGGATGATCTTCACGATCGGGCCTTTTTCGCAAAAGCCGAAACAGCCCGTAGTGATGACCTGTACATCCTCCTCTAAATTTTTTTCCTGTATATATTCTTTCAGATTGACAGCGATGGTATGGCTTTCATGTTCCTTACTGCTGCAATTGGTGCTGTTACAGCCACAAACCAGGATTTGCATTTTCGCCGTGCCCGTCTTTAGGCCGCAGGTTTCCGGCTCGTCGGAATACAGGCTTTTTTCGCGCAGCTCGATCTGTTGTTTAGCCCGTTCCCTGATCCCGGCCAGATCGGCAGGCGATTTTATTCTCTCCATAAATTTTTTTTAATATTTGTGACGAAAATAATAAATGCAAACGTTCCAATGAAATTATATGTCAAATTTTTATAAAAAACATTTCCTAATGTTGCACATCCCTGATTCCTTGTAGGTTTATTTTGTCTTTGTTTTTTTGTTGCTAAAAGTGGTTTTGTCGTATTAAATGCAGGCTTTTTTCTTCATTATATTTTTGCATTTTGAAATATTCTTTACAAATTGCCGGGGTATATCGGTATTTATCTGTGGCGTTACTTGGTCTTGCTTATCATTCAATTGAAAATCAGGACTGTTGAGGGAAGTGACTATCGGTAAACGGCAATATTTTTAGTAATTTTAATCAGCGGCTCGGATCTGAGCTTCGGCATCATGAAGAAACATCTATTTTTAATCGTTTTGCTTTTATATGCAGGCGGGCTTTTTTCCCAATCTCCCAGAGAAGTGCTTAATTTTGACCGGGATTGGTTGTTTTCACGGTATGGATTACAGGCGGACGGTTCACGTATCCCCGAACCCGACCCTTTGCCCTTATCGGCATCTTTCGACGATAGCCGGTGGAGGAAATTGGACATTCCCCACGATTGGGGAATCGAAGGGCCTTTCCGGATCGATCTGGAAGGTTTTACCGGAAAGTTACCCTGGAAAGGAATCGGGTGGTATCGTAAGCATTTTACGGTTTCGCCGTCCGACCGGGGCAAACGATTTTACCTCGATTTCGACGGGGCTATGGCTAATGCAGAAATATGGCTGAACGGGGAAAAGGTCGGAGAAAGGCCTTATGGATACAGTTCTTTTAGAGTGGATTTGACTTCCCGGATTTCTTTCGACAGGGAGAATGTTCTGGCCGTAAGGCTCGATACTGAAAAATGGGGTTCCCGCTGGTATCCGGGAGCCGGAATATACAGGCATGTCCGTTTGGTAAAAACGCATCCGGTGCATGTGGCGCAATGGGGCGTGTTCGTTACCACTCCCGACGTAACGGAGCGTGAAGCTACGGCTGCGATACAGGTTGAATTATCGAATAATTCGCCGGAAGAAACGCCTGTTTTTTATTCCGTGGCTATTTATGAGCAAAAGCGGAACGGCATGCCCGGAAAGCGGGTCGCTGCCAGTGAGAAAAAACGTATGGTGCTGAAGCCCGGGACTTCGGATACCGGGCGTGTGGTTTTGAAAGTGGCTTCCCCGGATTTATGGAGTTTGGAAAATACTGCGTTATATACCGCCAGGGTGTTTGTGTACCGGGAAGAAGAACTGATCGATGAGTACGATACGCCTTTTGGGTTCAGAACCATTCGGTTTACGCACGACAACGGATTTTTGCTGAACGGCAGGCGGGTGCAGATTAACGGCACATGCCTTCATCACGATTTAGGGGCGCTGGGAACCGCGATCAACACCAGTGCCCTGCAAAGGCAATTGGTGATATTGAAACGGTTAGGCTGCAACGCCATCCGCACTTCGCACAATCCCCCGGCCCCGGAACTTTTGACCTTAGCGGACGAAATGGGGTTCCTGATTATGGACGAGACTTTCGATTGCTGGGAAACCGGAAAGAAGAAGGATGATTATAGTGTCCTTTATCGGGAATGGCATGAACGGGATATCGAGGCTTTGGTGCGCCGGGATAGAAACCATCCGTCTGTAATCCTTTGGAGTACGGGGAATGAAGTGAATGAACAGTATCATCCTGAAAAAGGTGTTGCCAGGCATTTAACGGAGGTCGTACACCGGTTCGATCCCACCCGTCCGGTTACGTTCGGGGCTTCGTATCCCAAAAGGTCTGCCATGAACGGTACTGAATTGCAGGTCGATGTTCACGGCATGAATTACCCTGCCGGGATATATGGGGGAGCGGATTTTTACGGTGAGTTTTTGAATAAAAAAGGACATGAACATTTGTCCGGATTGGCCAGTGAATCGAGTTCGACTGTGAGTTCGCGCGGTGAATATTTCCCCCGCCGTTTTCAAGTGTCGGCTTATGATTTGAAAGAACCCGGATGGGGAAGCCTGCCCGACCAGGAGTTTGCTGCGCTGGATAAATATCCCGGTATATGCGGTGAGTTTGTGTGGACCGGTTTCGATTATTTGGGAGAACCCACTCCGTTCAACAGCGATAATTCCGTATTGCTGAATCATGCTGCGGCTTTGAGTGCCGAAGAGTTGGAATTACAGAAAAAAGAGTTGGAAAAGATAAAAGAGAACAGGCCTACATCGCGTAGCAGTTACTTTGGAATCGTCGATCTGGCCGGATTTCCCAAAGATCGTTTTTATTTGTATCAGTCCCGCTGGCTTCCGGACTTGCCGATGGTCCACATTTTGCCTCATTGGAATTTCCCGGAGAGGATAGGCGAGAAAACCCCGGTTTTTGTTTATACATCGGGGGATGAGGCCGAATTGTTCTTAAATGGAAAGTCTTTAGGACGCAAAAAGAAACAGCCTTATGAATACCGCTTGAGATGGGAGGATGTGGTTTATGAGCCGGGCGAGGTGAAAGCGGTGGCCTATAAAAACGGAAAAAGATGGTCGGTCGCTACCGTAAAGACTACCGGGGAGGCTGCAAAGTTGAAGTTGGAGGCGGATAAAAAGTATATAAAAGGGGATGGGGAAGAGCTTGCTTTCGTTACCGTTTCGGTTGCCGATAAGGATAATAATACCGTTCCTACGGCTTGCGACACGATTTCGTGCAGCATACAGGGAGACGGAGAAATTGTGGCGACCGACAACGGGGACGCAACTTGTTTGATTACGTTTTCCGAGCCTGTGCGTCCGGCTTTTAACGGCCTGATGCTGGTTATCGTAAAGGCTAAAAAGAACGGAAAGGAACCTATCCGGCTGACGGTTAAATCGGGAGGATTGGAACAGGCCGAAATGGATATAAAAATTAAAAAACGGTAGTCTGTTCCGCTGGTTTTGCTTTATTTTATATTTTTGCGGAAATTTAAATGGAACGAAAATATGAAAGGAATCTTATTAGCCTGCCTGCTGGTGGTTTTTTGCGCTATGGGAGTTTTTGCCCAAATAAAAATCGGCAATCGTTCGCTGGATACGAAAAAGATGCTGGGGGCAGCGTCCGATGTGGCGAAAGCGGTGACGCTGTCCGATAAGGACATTGCCGAAATGAGCCGGGAATCGGTGGAGTGGATGGATAAAAACAACAAGGTGTCGGCTCCGGAATCGGAGTATTCCCAGCGGTTGGGCCGGATTACCGGAAAGTTCGGGGAAGTGGACGGCTTGAAGCTGAATTTTAAAGTATATGAAGTGACCGATGTGAATGCTTTTGCTTGTGGGGACGGCAGTATCCGGGTGTTTTCCGCTCTTATGGATATGATGACCGACGATGAGCTGGCCGCTGTCATCGGGCATGAGATCGGGCATGTGGTGCACACCGATGTGAAGGATGCGATGAAAAACGCTTATCTGACCTCTGCCGCATTGAATGCCGCCGGGGCGACCGATGGGGTGGTGGCTAAGCTGAGCGATTCGGAAGTGGGGAAGCTGGTGGAAGCTTTTACCGGGGCGAAATTTTCGCAGAAGCAGGAATACGAGGCAGACGATTATGCTTTTGATTTTTGCGTGAAAAACGGTTTCGATCCTTATGCGATGTCGAATGCTTTAAAGAAGCTGGTAGAGCTTTCAAACGGTGAAAAAGCCTCTACCGTACAGAAAATGTTTTCCAGCCATCCCGATAGTGCGAAACGGGCGGAAAGGATGAAAGAAAAGGCGGATGCCCATTCCCGGAAGTAAAGAATAAATCGACGGCTGTCTATCCCAGACAG
Source organism: uncultured Odoribacter sp. (assembly GCA_900544025.1). GTDB lineage: Bacteria > Bacteroidota > Bacteroidia > Bacteroidales > Marinifilaceae > Odoribacter. Next base: position 2,040 of record UQTM01000077.1, on the reverse strand, counting down.
CCGTTTTTTTGTTTTTTATAAAATTTTCACTTCCGGAGAGTAATATGTATTTATTTCTCTTATCTTTATCGAGCTAAAATTGTGGATATTATGGCAAATTATGAAATTGTCGCCTTGTATAAGGATCACGAATCGGAAGTTTCGGCACATGCTGTGGCTATCAGCGAAATGTACCATCTGACATTGAGGTTTGAAAAAGTACCTGAAATGGAAACTGCTATCAACTCCTTATTGAACCAAAACACCGTGCTGTGTGTCATTCACAGAAGCGTTTTCAAGTTTAGAAAATTATTGAAATATGTGTATGCGATTACCAAGCCGGTGATCGTCGTGCATCCGAACGATTCGCCGGAAGTGTACAATAGGCTGAAAGTCCCTGTGGGATATTTGCAGGAAAATAAGGAAAAGGTCGTATGGGCGAATTTTTTCCAGCGCAATAACGAAAATAGCCGGGTGGAGCTGATCGTGCCGAAAGAGAAAGATGAAGACATTGCCTTTATGGTGAAGAACAATGTGGATTTTATCGAAAATATCTTCAAGAAATCGGGGGCGCAATATACGAAAGTGTTTGTAGAGGGGAGTTTTGAAAAGAATTTAAAGAAAGTGTTTCTGGAAAGTGACGATTGCGTGATTTTTATCATGCGTCCGTTCCGGGTATTCTCGTTTTATATTCCGTATAATATCCGTTTATTCCGGAAATACGCACACACCCCGACATTAATCATACCGCGCGACGAATCCCTTTACATTCCCTGTCATTGACAGGGAATTTTTGTTTGCGGGCGTCTCCGGTTCCTCCGGTATATTTTCTGAGACGGAAGAGGGGATCGCCTTTGGGATGCCGGATCTTTCCATTATCTTAAAATCGACCGGATATAAGGGGCGGGAAATAGTTATATGCTTAACCCGATGGAGAAGATCAGGCTGGCGAACATCTTTTTGTGCTGGGTTTCGTATCCGGTACGGAAACCCAGGTGCACCGGATAAGTAAGTCGGAAAAAATGCGTATCTGCCGAAAGCTCGAGCCCGGTCGAATAGTAATCTTTTTGCCCTAATAAAGAACGGGCTGACCCCATGTCGAAGAATACCGCTCCTTCTACGCCCTTGATATATAGCACCGAACTGATATTTTGATCGGGATAGCATAAAGGCAGGCGATAAGTGCCCCGGAAACTGCCGATCTCGTAACCTCGCAGCGAAATCCCCCTGGGTTCCAATATCTTGTTACTGTAATTTCTGATCTTGTCGGACATGTGCTGAAAACCTCCGTAGATGGAGAACGAATGGTTTTTAGCGAAGCCGGGAAAATAAAGACGGCTGTCCGTCCACCATTGGTAGCCTAAATCCATCGATTTCAACGGGCAATGAGTGAAACCCGCCGACAGCATCTGTCCCCAGCGGGGATTGATCTCCTGTTCGGTCATACGGGTCTGATTGCTGAATGTGGCCCCATATTCCAAAAATTGATAATACCGGTTGGGCAGATCGATCGCATACCGGTCTTTATCGGTCTTTTGCAGGTAAATGGCCGTATCCGTTTGAATGATATTGTAAACGGTTTGAGGCTTGGAATCGTGAAGCCCTTCCACCTTGTAACGGAAATACGGCTGAATGTAGCGGCTAAAGTTTTTTACCGAAATATTCAGGGGTAAACGGGCGGTGACGTCTGCGGACGACAACCACGATTTAGCTGAAACGTATAGCGATTCTTGGCGCTGGGTCTGTAAATTCCGGGCTTCGGTAAGCCATAGGCGGTCGCTGTTCCGCCCGCTTTTGAACTCGACGTCGATGACAGGCCACCAGCCGCTGTAAGTGGCGTTGAGAGTCCATGCTCCGTGGTCGTAGCCGTCTTTCCACAGGTAACCCGCCATAAAAGAAAGGGTGCTCAATTTGTTTTGAGAATAAACCACGGCTCCGAGATTCACTTCCCGTTGGTTGAGATCCACGGCTAAAGGCCCCCAGCTGTGAATATTTACCAAATGGGTGAATTTACGGTAACGGCGGGGGGGGGGAGACGGACACTGTACCAATCGTTGTACA
>UQTM01000076.1 GCA_900544025.1 uncultured Odoribacter sp. | reverse complement strand
CAGAAAAAGGAAATAGGGAAGATTGGTAAGAAAATAGAATCTATTTGTAGATAAAATCTAAACTAAAAATACTTTTTAACACTATGGCAGCAAAAAATAACCAAAAAAATAATAATAGATAGTTATTTTTATTATATTTGCGGCATTAAGTAAATAATTTTATTAATTAATATAGCATTGATTAATAAATAAAGAAATAGACTTAGCAAAGCTATGTGCGTGAATATTTTTAAAAATTAACTTAAAATTAACACATCGCAAAATCATTTAATCTAAAATAAACGCACGTTTTCTTTCTTATGTAATTCTATGAAGATGTGCTTTATACCAATTAATAATTTCTAATTAATTAATTAACAATGAATCGGATACTATTATTATTAATTGCTTCATTATTGTTTTTCTTGACCTCCGGGTGTAAAGATGACAATAAGGTTGCCTATGAAGTGACGCCGGTTTCTAATATTACCTATGAGCAGAAACCTGGTGGGGTACTTTTCAAATGGGATAATCCGGAGACAGATTTATCTTATGTAGAAATTTTATTTAAAAAAGAAACCAATTCAACCGAACCGGAGCGGGTTATTGTACAAAGTCCGGTAACAGAACAACTAATTTATGGTCTCCCCGATACCTATGAAAGGGTATATACTTTTATCGCTCATCGGGATGAGGCTGTTTCTGAGCCGGTAACGATTGCGGCTCAAGCGGGAACAACACCATTCGACAAACTGGCTGCCAGTATAAAAGTGAGCCTGAACCTTGAGGGGGTAAAGGTGAGCTGGGATAACGAAGAGAGTGGGGAATTCTATCTGAATATGAATATCGATAGTGTAAAGACAAACCCCGATTATGAAATTGTTATTAAAGAAACCGGAAGCGGGGAGCGTCAAATCCCGATTTCGGGTATTCTTTCTGCAGAATTGCTTTTCACGGTAGGAGATGTGTATGGTAATGAATCTATACCGGTTGTCCGCAATTACAAAAAGTTAGAAAATGGCTGGCTCGACCGGAGTATTTGGGCTGTGGCCGATTATTCTTCACAGGAAGAAACACAGGAACAGGATGTCGGAGGGCATTTGAATAGTCGTGCTTCCTGTGTATTAGACGGTTATACCAACACATTCTGGCACACCAGGTGGAGTTCCAATGTACCCGGAAAATATCCGCATTATATCACGTTCGATTTAAGGCGTGAAGTGAATCTTGAAAGAGCCCGCATCGTGAGACGTCTCAATAATACGAACCTGAATACGTTCGAGATTCAGGGAGGACCTTCCAAAGACGGCCCGTGGACAAAGATTGTTGAGTATGTTATACAAGCTACCAATAATCCACAAACGATCGAGTTTACCAGTCCGGTTCAATACCGGTATATCCGTTTTTACTGCACGAAAGGCGGAGACGGTAATGTTCATGCTTCACTGGCGGAGTTTGAACTGTATGGACAGGATATTGAAGAAGAATAACTTAAAGTAACAGCTATGAATAAAATCAGATTTTTATATCCTTGTATCCTCTTATGTTTGTGTACATTGATATCTTGCCGGAAAGAATTCGAGGATCATTATAAAACTTCGGGAGAATCGACAATATCTGAAAATATCGTCGATATCTTAAGGGCCAATCCCGATTACTCTTTGTTTGTACAGGCCATCGACCGGTTGGGACTGGCAGAAACCATTGGGAAATCGGCCATATACACTTGCCTCGTACAAAAAAATGAGGACGTGGAAGCCTATGTAAAATCCAAAGGTTATTCTTCCATTGAAGAGATTCCGGAGGATGAACTGAATGTTTGGTTGAACTATCACCTGATTATGGGGATGTATTATAAATATGACCTCGAAAAGAAAGTGACCACCCAGACCGAACCGGACGTTCCCGGTTTCTATAGAAGCAACACTTCATTGACAACGCGTGAAGATTCCCGGCATGCCGGGAAACAAATCCGGATTTACACTCCGGCGTGGCTGACCGAGCGTGCCGATGACTACAAATATCTGAAAAACGAATCGGTAGATCCCGGTTCATTTCTGATAGAGACTATCCCGGTTTCGGATGTTTATGATATAGACGCTTCCAATGGGGTGATACATGTTTTGGATGCTCCTTTGGAGCCGCTTCCCCGGGCAGACGAAGCGATCGGGCGGGATACATCCCTGAGTATTGTCAATTCCTGGATCAACCGTTATGTCGCTTACAGCATCAAAGGAATGGATGAACACGGAAAAATAGATACGACGAAAATCAAATCCTATACATTCGGAGCCGATATTGCCGACGAGTCTGCGAAGTTTACTTTTGTCGCTCCTACCAATAAGGCGATCCGGGATTTGTTCGGTCCTTATTTGGAAGAAAACTTCTATAATAACTACGATTCTATACCGGCTTCTTTAGTCTCTAACATTTTAAAAACAGCCTTTGCCAATAATTATTGGGGAATGAGCGATATCACCCGGGGAAATAATCCTCCTAATTATTTCCTTTCTATTTCATCCGTTTATGTGCGCCTGGCCAATGAGATCGAACCCTATTACAGCGGAGGAGTTCCCAGTTCCAATGTCATGATTTATAAAGTGGACAAAATGGCGACTCCGCCCGTGCTGAACAGCGTGGAAGGAGGTATTTATTTCAATCAGAGTAAATACAAAGAATGGGGAAAGATGATCAGTAAGGGGTATGTTACCGGGCTGACCGATGTGTTACTTTACGAGCATCCCGACCGGACGATACTGATACAGCCCGATGATGTGTGGCCTCAATTTGTGGAAGATTATGAGAGTACGGAATTAGATTCGCTGGCTCTTCATTTGTACGCCAGTATAATTAATGCTAATGTCCAGAACGGGGAATTTAAAAACAATACCTATTATTCCACCAGTTGCGGAAGTATTTTTTATAACGAAGGAACTTTCACCGACTATTCCGGAAAAACCGTAAACCTGAAATCTTCCAAATCCACTTGGACCGGTAGTAACGGGGCGATATATGAGATCGACGGTTTCCTGAATCCGCTGGAATCTTCCGACACTACGCAGAATCTTTATAAAATGCAATTGGAAGGAAACGATGACTATTCCATTTTCAGAACTTATTGCGATTTGACGGGTTACAACGAAAAACTCAAAAACGCAGGGTATTTCCAATATACTGTTTTGGCTCCGAACGATGCTGCCATGATTGCAGCCGGACTGGATAATTTCGATATGACCGAGGAAGAGATGAAAGATTTCGTGCAGCGTCACATCGTGCAGCGGAAAATCTTTACAGACGGGGCTTTCAGTGGCAAGATAAACAATCTGAACGGTGAATTGCTGACCATATCGGGCACGTGGGACAGTTTCGTAATAACGGATCCGTCAGGGGAAAGTGTACCGATTATTCTGGACAAATCCAACCGGCAGGCAAATAATGGTGTTTTGCACTGTATTATCCAGATATTGAAGAAGTAATAATAACACAGACATTATGAAAATAAAATTAATACAATGTACATTTCTATTGTGCCTTTTACTTTTAGTCCTTCCCCGGGCAGGACAAGCACAAGATATCGAAGTCAAAGGTACGGTGTATGAAAATTCGAAAACCAATCCTTTGGTAGGTGTAAACGTCATACTATTGAATGCCAATAACCGTATTGTTTTAGGAACTTCTACGGATATAAACGGAAACTTTAAAATACGGGTACCGAAGGAAGGTATTGCCAAGATTTCTTTTTCGTTTATCGGAATGGTTTCGCAAACTTTCCCTTTGGAAGCTGGGAAAACTTATGAGGTGATATTGAAAGAAGATAATACCACGCTGACCGAGGTTGTCGTAAGAGGCAACCGGAATACGAGAGCCGACATGGGATTATTTCAGAAAGATCGCCGGGAATTGGTCAGTGCCGTAACTTCCATCGATATGAAAGCATTGGAAACAACGGGTGTTTCTTCCGTAGAGCAAATGCTGCAGGGAGCCGCCCCCGGTATGTTGGTTACTTTCAATAGCGGTGACCCAGGAGCCGGAGCTTCTATTAAAATCCGTGGAACGACTTCGTTGAGCGGCAATAGCAATCCTCTTTGGATTATCGACGGTGCCGAGGTGATCAGCGATGATTATAGTGTGGAAAGTATTACCAATTTCGGTTATAGTCCGGTAGGCGATATAGACCCCAGCGACATCGAATCTATCGATATTCTGAAAGACGCTTCTGCTACGGCTATTTATGGTTCGCGGGGAGCTAACGGTGTGATCGTTATTAAGACCAAGCGTGGTGTGAAAGGCAAGCCGCAATTCAGTGCTTCGGCCAAACTGAACGCGACATTTGTCCCGAAACGTATCCCTATGCTGAACGGAGATCAGCAGCGGATTTTCCTGATTGAAAACTATGCCAATAACAATAACGGGGACGACGGTTCTTTCCTGAAGGAATTGCGTGGCGACCTTACCCGCAAGGATGCCTGGATGTATAATAACAACACGGACTGGGTGGATGAAATCAGCCGCACCGGTTTCCAGCAGGATTACACTTTCTCTTTGCGGGGTGGTGGCGAGCGTCTGAATTACTATTGGGGATTAGGGTACACCAACGAATACGGAACGACGATCGGAGGAGGTTACGACCGTTTCTCCACGAATGTAAATCTGGATTATAGGATTTCGGATAAATTGAAAATCGCTACTAAATTTTCATATACGCATTCTCTGACGGACAAACGTTCTTCAGACCACCCTCTGACAACGGCCGACGATGCCAAACGTACCATCAGCCCTCTCGGTTTCGCCCGTGCCCGTGCGGCTTATTTTCCTGTGTATAATGAAAACGGTACGGAATATAATATCGAGCGTGCCGATCAGGAAGGAACTTCCTGGACTTCTCAATATAATCCGGTAGCCATTATCGACTATTCTTCGTTTAAAACGCTGGCTAATCGTTTTACATCGGCAGTCCAGATCAATTACGACCTCACCAGGCGTATCGGTCTTTATTCGCAGGTTTCAGTCGATTACCGCCAATCCGGGGACGACTATTTTATGCCTCCTTATGCTATCGGAGCTATTGCCGGAGAAGATAATTATAATTATGGGATGAAGTCCGACGGTTACCAGATGAAGCTGGTCAATAACAACCGGATTTTTGTAATCCCTGTCGAAACGGAAAAACATCATCTGGATATGACGGCTGTCGTCGATTTGATTTACAACCGCAGCAATAGCATGAGCATAGCCTACAGCAACGGTGCAAATCCTTCGCTGAGGGAAGCCGACGGCTCGGCCAGAATAAACAACATCAGTGGCAGTAAAGGTCTTAGCACCAGCATTAGCTTGGTCTTGAACGCGCATTATAAATTTATGGACCGTTACAATCTGGATGTGTCTTTAAAGACAGAAGGTTCTTCTCTTTATGGGAAAGACAATCCTTATTCTTTATTTCCTACCGTGGGCTTGTCTTACGATATGAAGAAAGAAGGATTCCTGGTTGATAAAGAATGGGTGGATTTACTTAAGCCCCGTTTCGCTTTCGGGCGTTCCGGAAAGCTTCCCAATGTCGCCAATATCCTGTCTGTTACTTATGGAGCGGGATCGGACGGTTATTTGGGAGATTCTTACACTTTCATCAATAAATTCGCCTATGACAATGTTCATGAAGAAAGAACCAACGATTTCAATTATGGTTTGGACTGGAACATGTTCAATAGCCGTTTTAGCGGAGAGTTCAACTATTATACGCGTAAAACGACCGATCTGTTGTTGCTGCAATCGGTAGCCAGTAGCTCCGGATTCAGCCAGCAGTACACCAATTTCGGAACGATTAAAAATCAGGGATGGGAGCTCGGGCTCAATGCCGTGTGGATCGAGAAACCGAATATCCGCTTCCGGTGGAAATCTTATTTCAACATCGCTCACAACCGTAACAAGCTGGTAGAATTACCGGAGAATTTTGAAGCGGACAATGAAGCATATACACAGACGGTCGAAGGTTTCAAATCTAAACTCGTTCCCGGAGATGTTATCGGTGGATTTTACGGTTTCAAGGCATTGGGGGTTTATGCCAACGATGCGGATGCCATTGCCCGCGATTTCAATGGAAATCCGATCTATAATTCCGATGGAACTCCTAAAATGTTACGTTATAATTCAGCCAGCGGGCATGAATTCCGGGGAGGGGACGTTATTTATCAGGATATCAACCATGACGGCCTGATTAACGATCTCGACATGGTACAGATCGGGGATGCCAATCCGGATGTATTCGGGATGTTCCGGAACGAATTCAACTGGAAACAATGGTCACTGACGGTCGGTTTGTATTATAATTTCGGACAGGATGTGGTGAATGGAATGCGTCGGAATACCGAAGGAATGACCGGGCAGGACAATCAAGCCCGTTCTGTGGAAAGAAGATGGAGAAAACAGGGAGATGTTACCGACATTCCTCGTGCAGAACGTAATGCGACCTGGAATACCGTGGCCTCTACCCGTTGGGTGGAAGATGCTTCTTTTATCAAATTGAAAGAATTGTCACTAACCTATCAGTTCGACAAGAACATTTGCCAGAAATTACGTCTGAACCAATTGAGTATTTGGGCCAATGTTCAGAATTTATGGACCTGGACGAAATACAAAGGTATCGATCCGGAAATCGGGAGTGGTGGCGGAATCACTATATTCGGAGTAGATAAGCAAAATACAGCACCACCGATCCGTCTGACTTTCGGATTGCGGGCATCGTTCTAACCTTTTTAATGTTGTTATGATTATGAAAAAATATATTATACATTTTATGCTGATATGGGTAGCTGCAGCCGGCTTGAATAGCTGCTCCTTCCTCGATGTGGATCAGCCCGATAATTTGGTGAAAGACGACTATTGGCAAACCAAGGAACAGGTGAACGCTGCTCTTACCGGAGTGTACACCTCTCTGCACAACAATTTGGTGAAATTGATCAAATGGGGAGACTTGCGGGCTGAGATTTACAAAGTCGGAACAGCCAATAACCTGGGTAATGAAACAGAATTTGTGCAACAGGACATTTCGACCAGCAATTCGCTGAACGATTGGTCGGGAGTATATCAGTCTATCAACTGGGCTAACTCATTTCTAAAGAATGCCCGTTCCACGATGCAAAGAGACCCCAGTATTACCGAAGCGGAAATGGCTTCCTGGGAATCGGAAGTCTATGCCATCCGCGCTCTTTATTATTTCTATCTGGTGCGTACATTCAGAGATGTACCCATTGTATTGGAAGCTTACGAATCGGACACTCAAAATCCGTATTCTGCTCCGAGTCCTGAAACTGCGGTACTGGATACGATCGAAGCCGACCTGACCCGCGCTTTGGCCAATGCTCCCGAAACATTCGATTCGCCGGAAAAACGTTTTGGCAGAATCACCAAAAATGCAGTCCGGGCTATCTGGGCCGATGTAAAGCTTTGGCGGGGAGATTATGACAATTGCCTTTCACTTTGTGGAGCCCTTGAAAACGTCTATGATAACCGTATGGTTGCAGGTAAGGATTGGTTCACCATGTTCTCTCAAGGCAACAGCAGTGAATCTATCTTTGAATACCAATATTTGAGCGGCAGGGGGGTGAGTTCTCCTTTATACAATTTGTACCGTACGGGGAGCAGTAACGTATTTCTTTCCAATTATGCTTATCTGGAAGAATGTATATCCAGCGTATATCCGGCTCAGTTTGAAAATCACACTTATGGAGATACGGTGCGTATAGACGCTACGCTCAATGCTTCTTCCGAGGTGCTGAAATATGTAGCCAGCAGTCCGTATCTGCCCACGGAATACCGGGGCACCGATAGCCGTAACGCCAACTTTATTTTTTACCGGTACCGGGAGATCCTGTTGATGAAGGCTGAAGCTTTGGCTTTGAAAGGCGATTATACGGGTGCGGTAGCTGCAATCAACCGCATTCGCACCGTGACGGAGTTGCCTCTTATCGAAGATGCTTCCAATTTCGGCGAAGGAGAAACTTTCTTTGAAAATTTATTGAATGAACGGATTTGCGAACTGGCGTTCGAAGGGAAACATTGGTTCAGTCAGGTTCGCCTGGCCAGAAATACCGGTTATGCCAATCTTTTGGTCGAACGGAATGCCAGGGCTGCTCAGGAATCTTTGAACGGTACGGTGAAACTGCAAACGATGCGTGCCCGCCTTCAGGATCCGGAAAGTTGGTTTTTGCCTTATTATAAGACAGAAGTCGAAAAGAATCCTCTCTTGAATCAAAAAACTTATTACGAAGGGAAATAAATTATGAAAAAGAAAATATACCAATACGGATTATACTTCATCGGGATCATAGCTTTAGCATTTTCCGGCGGAGGATGTAAGGAAGATTTTTCGGGTTTGCGCTTTGATTCGAACGACAAAATGCAGATTTACGATTATGTCAGCCAGCGGGAAGACCTTTCTGTTTATAAGCAGTTACTGGACTATACCAATTTCAGCAGCCTGATGTCCACAGCCGGCACTTATACGGCTTTCGTCCCTACGAATGCGGCTTTTGATGCTTTGTTCGAAGAATTGAAAGCCAAAGGGGAAAACATCGGTTCGATCCAGGATAAACCGGCAGATTATTGGCTGGATTACCTGCAATATATGACTACCGGCAGTAAAATCAAAAGTTCTTCCATGGAAAACGGGATACTCGACTCACCGAGCCTTTTTGGCGACGATTACTATGTCGTTTCGGATGTGCGGGAATCTTATAAGGCGATTAAATTGAACAGCCGTGCCACTATCCGGGAATACGACATTGAAGTGGCCAACGGTTATATCGATGTTATCGATAAAGTGTTGTTGCCTCCCACCACCAGCATCTTCGATATGTTGCAGGAAAGCGGGAATTTCACCATTATGCTCGATGTATTCCAGAAGACCGGATTGGCTTCTTATGTGCAGGATAGTGTCGTGACTTTGCTTGTCGAGCCGGATGCCGTTTTACAAAAAGATCAATTCGATCCGGATGCCCTTAGCGCTAACGAACTGTTCGATTGGGCAGCGTATCATATTATTTGGGGAGAGCGGGCATTCGATGTCAATCTGGACGGACGGAGCATTTATTCGCTGTATCCGGATGAATCGCTGACTTTCAAAGTGGACGAAGACGGGAAAATGTGGCTGAATGAAATTTATCCGTTCAGTACGACACTCGGCCAGGGAATTAACAATGTAGCTCAAAACGGTATTTATCACGTACTCGATACGATGGCTGTAATTGTCGAAACCCTGCCCGGTATTTATAACCACAATTTATACGGAGGGACTCATTATAATAGTGATGGAAGCCTTAAATACGAACAAAACGTATTTTGTGTAGCACCGGCCAAAGTATATGAAGATACGGGAACTCCCAGTTTCCATCAAGGTCAGAAGACTCCGATCTGTGGTGTGGATGTATTCATGATCGGTGATTATTTCTGGACAACGATTCCCGATGTGGTCAAGGGCAAATGGACTGTAAGGCTGATTTATAGCCAATCCAATACTGCCGATTTGATGATGATTTATAACGACGAGATTATCTCTCCGGAATTGCGGATGAATCAGGGAGCGGTTCAATGGCCGGATTATACACGGTTAAAATATAAGGATTTGGGAGAGATCGAGGTGGATGAACGTGGAGAGGTGAAACTGACCTTTCAGGTGATCAAGTTAAACCGGGCTCCTTCAAGCTGTTGTGATTTAATGATCGATATCATCCAATTACGGCCGGTTGAAGAATAACATTCCGGGGTATTTACAAACCAAGAAAACTAATGGATATGAAAATACATATAAAAGATTTCAGGAATTTGTTTCTAATCCTCTCTTTGTCCTTGGCAGCCTCAGGAGTTCAGGCCGCCGGAGAGACAAAAGACAAACCGGATCAGCAGGCGGACGTTCAGAACGAATCTGCCCGCTCTTCCCAGCCGGATTGGAAAAAGATATATTCTACCAATTCTTATATGACTTTTGATAAGGGGTTGATGGGAATACAGAACGGGGTTTATTCCTCTCACGGAGGAGCTCCCGGAAATAGCGGCAATGTACTGTTACGGGGAATCAATACCGCAAATTTAAATGCGTCTCCTTATGTTGTGGTCGATGGTGTGCTTGTAAAGATGGCCAGGAACATCAATCCTTTTGCTTCGGGGTTCGCCCTGTCGAATACGGCGTTTATTAATCCGCTGGATGTCGCCGATGTCCGGATTCTGCAAAGCGGATACAATTCCGTGTTGTACGGCGGCCGGGCTTCGAATGGAGTGATCGACCTGACCACCAATAAGGGGGTAGCCGGTAGTACATCTATCGATATTGTGGCACGGGTCGGATTTCAGCAAGCCGATTATAATAAGATGGAAATGATGGGCGGCGAAGATTTCAGAAGCTATTTGTTCGATTATATGCACAATATGGGAAATACCATTGTCGATTTGCAGCAAATGAATATTTTCAATGCCGGTCACCCGAAATACAATCACTCTACCGATTGGCTGGATATGGTGAAACGCAATGCCATGTTCCAGGACTACCAGGTAAAAATGAGCGGTGGTGACGGTGATACGCGTTATATGTTCGGTGTAGGTTACAGTTCGCAGGAGGGTACGATCGATCCCACTGCTTACAATCGTTTCAATATGCGTATCAACCTCGATTATAAAATCTCGCAGAAAATCAGTATTGCCAATTATTTGGCTTACTCTTACGGAACTTCGCGTTTCTACGATCAGGGCAACAATTGGGCTGTACACCCGTTGTATGTAGCTTTAACCAAAGCCCCTTTTCTCTCTCCGATGTATTACGACGATAATGGTATAGCCACCACCATCAATGCAGGAGTGGACGAATTGGGAAAAAGTAATCCGGCCATGTTCAAAAGTAACCTTCAAAACAAGGGTACGGACAACCGGGTGGACGGAATGATCAGGGCGAACTGGGCTGTTGCACCCCGAACTGCGGTAAGTACCTCTTTAAGTATCAGTTATGTTAATTCTATCGAAGATCTGCGGAGACTGGCGGAAGGAATTGCTCCCGACGAATATCGTAAAAGACAAAATGCGAAAAGAACTTACAGCGATTATATTTTGCGTTGGAATACCTGGGCAGAAAGAACCGGTAGTTTTCTCGGGGACGGTAGCTGGCACGGGAAAGCCGGATTTATCGTAGAGAACGAAGAAGAAAAATCGGCATACGGACGCCGGGTAAATGCTTCTACGGACGATTTTGAATCGTTGGGATACGGGGATGTGGATTCTATCAGCAATATGAATTACAAACAAAATTTCCTGAGTTTTTATGCGGAGGCAGGTGTCCGGTATTGGGACCGGGTTTCCCTCGACGGACGGATTTATGTGGAAGGTTCGTCTAATTTCGGCCCGAAAGGAAGATGGGGCATCTACGGCGGGCTTAATTTAGGTGTCGATGTGCTTAAGCTCGACAAGTATTATTTGGGTGTGAATGCTTCCTGGGGGCGGGTAGGCAACAACGATATCCGTGGAAGTTATCAGCATACCTTGTATTATCCGACCCATTATCTGGCGTACGGAGGAGTGTATCTGGGAAATGTAGCCAACAAGAAGCTCAAACCCGAAATCACCAATAATTACGAGGGAGGAATAAAAGCCCGGCTGATCGACCGGATCGATGTATATGCAGGTTATTATTATAAGAAGACAACCGGAATGCTGACACAGAAATCCCTGCCGATTGAAATCGGACTCGATCCCCAGTTCGAAAATAACGGAGATGTTATCAACCAGGGGTTTGAATTTTCTCTGAATGCGAATGTGATCCGTAATCAAAAATGGAATTGGGAATTGTTTGCGAATATCTCGACGCTGAAAAATAAAGTGAAACACCTGAATAACGGAGATATCATCAGGGAATATGATAAATTTTCCAGCATTCTCCGTCAGGATGAGGCTTTGGGATCGTTTTACGGTTATAAGATACAAGGAATCTACAACACGTCTTCGGAAGTGGACCTGAAGCGGGCGGACGGAACGCTTTATCTGGCCGGGGATTATAAAATGGAGGACATCAATGAAGACGGCATCATCAATGCCAAAGATATGCAGGTGATCGGTTCCCCTCTCCCGGATTTCTACGGTGGATTCGGAACGCGGTTAAACTTTACAGGAATAGAATTATCTATGTTGTTCACTTATAGCTATGGTAACGACGTGTATAATTTGTTTAACCAGCATTTGAGCTCCATGTCGGATTTAAGTGTCCCTGTCGCTGCGGCAAAAGGCCGTTGGATTTCCGAAACATTGCCCGGTAAAGGAGAATTGCCGAGAGCTGCTTACAATGATCCGTCCGGAAATTTTAATGCTTCCAATAAATGGGTGGAAGACGGCAGCTATCTGAAACTGAAGACTCTTTCATTGGCTTATGATATTCCTTTGAAAAAACGGTCGGGTTTTCTGAAAGGCTTGAAAGTGTTTGCCAACTGTAATAACCTGTTCACTGTAACCGGTTATAGCGGGCTCGACCCGGAAGTATTTTTATCCAACGATCCTATGTTGAGGGGAGTGGATACAGGTGGGGCTCCTAATCCGCGTTCATACGTTTTTGGAGTAAATATTTCATTGTAATTAAAATCCCAGGAATATGAGAAAACATTACTATATTATCCGATTCATTGCGTTGATTGTTTGTTGCGTATGCAGCAGTTGTGAAGATTTTTTCGATCCTGAAAACAACGACAGTGTCAGGGAAAGCGATTTCCCTTCTTCCCGAGAGGACTTGAATGCGGGAGCTCTGGGTATCTACTCCGTTCTGTCGCAAGAAGTGCATAAATTCTTGCTATGGGGCTCTGCCCGGGCAGACCTGGTTACTGCCGGAGCAGAGGGGAAAGACCCTTATATTACGGAGTTTGTCAATAACAAAGTAACCGATTTGAATCCCTACACGAACTATGCCGGGCTGTATAAGGCCATTGCCCGGTGTAACCGGCAAATCGAGAATATCGGAGAGGTTGCCAAGATCGATTTTTCGCTCGATGACAACGCTATCAATGCCTATTATGGGGAAGCCTATTATCTCCGGGCCTTGTGCTACTTTTATCTGGTAAGGACTTTTAAGGAATTTCCGATTATTACGGAAGACCTGACCGAAGATGTGGCCCGAGTGACAGAATCCGGAGATACTATTCACTTGAAAACCATCGAATTGACAGCCGAAGAATTGCGGGATATCGCTATGCAGCCGGCCAACGAGCAGCAAGCCTGGCAGCAAGTTTACAGCGACACGAAAAAAGCCATGGGTATGTTGCGTATGGATTTTAAATGGAACGGCAGCAGTTTGTCCAATGAGGAAAAATTCGGACGGGCAAACCTATCGGCCGCCTATGCCCTTGCCTGTGATGTGGCCATGTGGATGGGAGAGTATCTGAAAGCCTCGGCTTATGCAGACCTGATCATTAAAAATAGCACTTACGACGTCACTTCTCCCGGAACATGGGGAAACACTTTCACTTCTACCTATGCTGCCGGACATGTGGTCAATCTGTTGGGATACAATTTCGACAAAAGCCATGAAACGAACCGTTTGCAGGAATTTACTTCCAATGTCGCCACCGATGGAGGGGAATATTTGCTAAAACCCGTCAAGGATATAGTCGATTCCCTGTTTATCGAATCCGGTGACATCCGCCCCAATTACACTTTCAAGCGGATCAACAAACAGGATCTGATTTGGAAATACATCGGTCAGGACGGTGAAACCGCCATGCGTGACGCTTATAAAAGTGTCGCCAGCTGGCATATCTATCGTTCCGCAGATATCTATTTATTGAAAGGGATGGCGGAAAACCGTCAGGGTAATCCCGGTGGAGCTCTCTATTTCCTGAATCTTGTGCGTTCCAACCGGGGATTGAGCCAATACGATAAAGCGGAAATCGACATGTCGGTGGAAAACCTCGAAGACCTTTTGTTGGCTGAACGTGCCAGGGAACTGGCTTTTGAAGGAAAAAGATGGTATGACCTTTTGCTGGTTTCTAAAAAAATCGGGCGAAAGGATGTGTTACCTTCTTTTGTTTCCAAGAAATATCCGAAAGCGGAAAGGGCTGCTATGTATAACTGGCTGTCCGACGAGAATAACTGGTACCTGCCTGTAGATCCGCAACGCTGGGAATAATAAACGATAAAATAAAGAAAATATGAAACATCTATCTACTTCTATATTTATCATTATAGTCATAGCCCTTGTGATGGGCGGTTGCTATAAAGAACAGCATTTCGATATGCCCGGTCCTTATGGGGAGAAAGATATTGTTCCGGACACTCTTCCTTTCCCGTTCGATTCTACCCGGCAAGACGGAGTGTGGCTGGTTAAAAACGGTATTCCGGATTATACCAAAGCTATTTTTAAAGGTTACAGTGATTTTTATCCGCAATTTGGCGATACATTGGCCTGGTATGCTGAGGAGGGACGTTATACTTCCAGACAATGCTGGAATTTTTACGCCCTCGACAATACCGATCACGGTTATAACAGTAATACCAGTTACCAATATGCCAGTTTTTTCACTAAACCCTTCGTGAAATACGCTTCTGGTTCTAAATGGTATTTTTATGCAAAAATGTCGTTGCCTTATGTGGCCGGAACCGCTCCCTATTTTTGGTTTGGCTCCAAAAGCGGTTTTAGTAAAAGGCATACGGCCGGTATAGACGGGGGAAGCGGCTTCAACGGAAATCCTATCTTTTTTGCACAGATCGACGGAGCCTTGATCAATAGTAACGATTGGCCTATTATGACCGAAGTCATGACTCCGGGAGAGCCTTTTGAGCTCGAATTGGTGTGTGTCGATTATTTCGTATATTTTAAGATCAACGGAAGAGTGATTTGGTATTACAATGTTCCGCAGGACGTACACAGCATGCCTATCATGTTTTGCCCCTGGAGAAACTCCGTCAGCTTTTACGATGTATATATGGAGGGGGACATCGAGGAAGTGATCGATTTTGTTTGTAATGAATCGGAAGGTAATTACATTACGATTCAATCTCCTGCCCTGACTCAGGCTGCCAACGGGGATGTGCTCTTATTTGCAGAGGGACGGGTTGCAGAATATGAACTGACCTCCAATGAAGAATATGCACGCCGGCGGAGCAATGCCACCGACATTGTCATGAAACGCTCGACAGACGGAGGAAGTACCTGGAATACATTGACTACACTGGTCGGCGACCGGAATACGGTCAATATCAGCCCTGTTGCCCTGACCGGTAGTAACGGTAAAAATTACTTGCTCTATACATTGGATAAATCCGGTTATCTGGATGGCTCAACTTTCGATATTTATCAGATCACCTCGGATAATAACGGTGGTAGTTGGAGTGCACCGCAAAAGATCACTACCGATTTACAGGGAGAATATGCACAATCCACCTTGTCCGGTCATGGTATAGAATTGGAACATGGAGATCATGCCGGCCGCTTGGTGGTTTTGACTCAATGCTCGAAAACGAATGTCAATACCGTGGCCGCTATCTATTCCGACGATCAGGGGGCTACCTGGACTGCCGGAACTCCTGTCAATATGAATAATGCGACGGGAGGGAATATCGTAGAACTTTCCGACGGGCGCCTGATGGTGATTCTGTCACACAATGAGACGACTACGAAATGTAAGGTTGCTTATAGTTCGGATGGCGGACAAAGTTGGAGTGAGCCGGAATTCGGCAATTTAGCGACGGGTACGAGGGGATATCGCTATGCCGGAGCTACTGTTTCACAGAACGGCAAGATCACCCATTTTACCCCTTCCAATCAGATGTCGAGTTTTGCCAACGATGAAAACCGTATCATCGGCAGCCCGGCTTATGGAGAGGGATTTGGGATAACCACTTCCGACAATGATGGGCAGACCTGGAATAATTTTGAGACTTTATTCACAAAATATACTTACGATGCCTATTATTTCCTTTGCCGGAGAATGGATGCAGTTGTGCTCGACGATGGGCAGATTCTCTGTATTACCGAAGGTGGGGTGAAGTGTCCTAAAGAAGGTTTGGTGCGTTTTTATAAGTGATTAAGGTTGTTTAGTATTCTGTCTCTTGAAAGAGTCACCGGATTTGTCCGATGACTCTTTCCTTTTTACTTATATATCGGGGTTGTCCGATTTTTTTCTTTCTTTCCTGCTTATTTCCGTTCCGAGTTCCGGATTGTCATATTTTTTCTTCTTTTCATAAAGTTTCTTTTTCCGGAACTTCTTTTCCGGCAGAATTTTCGTCGGATACGATATAAGCGGTATTTATCTGCAATATAGGCATAGAATTTTGGGAACTTATCCGATCTGTTTTAGCTTTTTACATTTTATGTATCTGGCTGATAGAGGGTAAGTGTATGATATGTAGTGATTTATCTTGTTTAAAGAGGTCGTGGAAAGCAAATTTTAGCAGAGAAGGATAAATCAGAAATAAGATCACCGGAAATTGTGCTCTAATTTATTAGTTTTTAATATATTTTATGAATTTTGCCTAAAAAAAACGAACGTTTTTTTAGATAC
>UQTM01000075.1 GCA_900544025.1 uncultured Odoribacter sp. | reverse complement strand
ATATTAAATTAACAATATCGACATCCTACATATATTTTATTTTCATACTTTTGCACACCGCGGAAACGTTTTTTGTATATATCGTTTCCGCAGGAAAAACCTTATTACGTACACATGATAGAAAAAGAAAACAGTCAGGTAAAAGAAGATATGATCGAAGATATTTCCGATCTGTTCCTAAAATACGGTCTGCGTAGCACTTCTATGGAAGATATCTGCACCCATTTGAAGATATCGAAGAAAACCTTATATCAATTTTTCGCCAACAAGGACGATGTTGTCGAACAGGTGATGCTTCAACGAAGAAACAACCGGCGGGTGAAAGAAGATATCGAAAACCTATTACAGCAAAACGCCCTCGAAGCCTTATTGCTGATCAGGGATCACGTGATCTCCGATTATTCGAGCCGTTTGCCGGCCAATATGTTCGATATTAAAAAGTATCATCCCGAAGTTTACGAAAAGATTCTTCAACTGGACGTGGAATTTTCTTATACAACGCTTCGAAAGCTACTGAACAACGGTATAAAAAGCGGTTATTTCAGAAAAGACCTTCACCTGGATATACAGATTTATTTATTTACAAAACAAATGAGTTTTCTCGGGGAACCCGAAATGATCAGCAGCATTCAATATCCGATGAACGATATTATTTCGACCATCATGGAGAACTTTATCAGGAGCATCTCCACCCCGAAAGGCATCAGCGAATTAGAAAAAAGAGTTAAGATTGTAGAAAAATAATAATAATACTGCACAAAAACCTTAGCAAAAAACTGTTAATCAAGTTTTGGCATGTAATTTGTAAAATCGTTTTTCATATTCTCAATGCGTAAAAAATATAACCATAATTAATAATTTAAACACGAATGAAAAGAGGAGTATTAGTCACATTCATCGTTATTCTTATGCCTTGGATCACTCGGGCACAAGAAACCCCGAATGGACCGCAGAGTCTGACGCTGGAACAAGCCGTGAATTTTGCTGTCGAGCACAACAAAGAGCTTCAGGCATCTCAAATGAACATTGACCTGAGAAATAAGATGATACAGGAAGCTATATCGGAAGGTCTGCCGCAAATCAACGGTTCTTTGGATTACACCACGAATTTCAACCACGAAATCGAATCCTTTAAATCCAAACTGCCCGACCAATCCACTGTGGGAGTTTCTATTTCACAGCTGTTATTCAGCGGGCAATGGATTTTAGGTATCCAAACCAGTAAAATTGCAAAAACAATCGCAGCACAACAGGTAACCCTGACGGAACTGGACATTAAAGAGACGGTATATAACTCATATTACACCATATTAGTCAGCGAACGCCTGATGGATATCGTCAAGAAAAATCTTGAAAATATGAGTGAAGTCCAAACTCACACAGAAAATATGTACAAAGCCGGAACCGCAGAAATAACCGACGTGGACCAGATCCGTATCACCGTGGGACAATTAAAGAACTCATTGCTGTCGATGCAACGTACTGTCGATGTAAACTATAATTTATTGCGTTTACAATTAGGCTTACAGGCAGGTACCCCTATCGAGCTGACAGACAGGCTGGAGAATTTTCTGACGGAAGACGGATTCCAGAAATTGTCAGCTCAGGCGTTCGACATCAACGAAAACTCACAATACCAGTTAATGCAGACACAGGAAGAACTGCAAAAGAAAATGGTAGGCTTAAAGAAATGGGCTTATGCACCGACGATCAGTGCATCTTATTCTTACAGCTACCAGATCAAATCCGGTTTATTCTCTGCGCCTCACACGGCAGGAGTAACTATGAGCATCCCGTTGTTCTCCGGCTTACAGCGTAAAGCACAGCTCGATCAGGAAAAGATCACTTTAGATCAGACTACCCTGAACAAAAGCTTACTGGAAGACCAATTGAATCTGCAGGAAGAGCAGTATAAATTCGCTCTGAAAAACGCGTTGGAAGATTACAACCTGCAAAAAGAAAACATCATTGTCGCTAAAAAAGTGCTGGACAACTACCAGTATAAATACAATGCAGGAGCTGTATCGAGCCTCGACCTGACACAAGCCAACAATAATTACTTACAGGCAGAGAACAATTATACTTCGGCTTGTCTGACCCTGTTGCAGGCCCAGACACAATTGGATAAACTCTATAATCAATTAAAATAAAAACAGAAGGGAAAAACGATTCCCGACTTTGAATGAAAAACAATTAAAACCAAATAAAATGATAAAGAACATTATTTTATCGACACTCACAATCGCAGTTCTCGCCGGATGCTCAGGGAAACAAGCTTCTGAAAAAGATACAGATGCAGTTGAGCCTATTCCGGTAAAAGTACAAAAACTGGAGAAGCAGGATATTGCCCGTACGCTGGACTACACAGCCAACCTGCAAGCCGACGAACAAGTTTACTATGCGCCGGCATCTACCGGACGAATTGAAAAAATCTATGTCGAAGTGGGCGATCGGATCAAAAAGGGACAATTATTAGTGACTATGGATCAAACTCAGCTCCACCAGGCCGAAGTTCAATTGCAAAATCTGGAAACAGAATATAATCGCGCCAAAATGCTGAACGAAACACAAAGTATCAGCAAACAGGCTTACGATGCTGCCGTTACCCAATATGAGGTGGCTAAATCGAATGTAGATTTCCTGAAAGAGAATACAAAGATGCTGGCACCTTTCGACGGAATTGTCACCGGAAAATATTTTGAAAACGGAGAGCTTTACACCGGAGCCGCTTTCGGAGGAGCTTCCAAACCGTCTATCATAGCCATTGAGAAAATCAATCCGCTGAAAGCCTATGTAAATCTTTCAGAACAATATTTCCTGGCTGTGAAAAAAGGAACGAAAGTAGAGTTAAGAAGTAACCTTTATCCGGACCGCGTATTCGAAGGAACAGTCAGTATCGTTTATCCGACGATCGACCCGGCTTCCAGAACATTTACCGTGGAAATCAAAATCCCGAACAACGACGAAGCTTTACGTCCGGGTATGTACGGAACGATCAACTTCTTCATCGGTACCACTGAAACTGTTGTGGCTCCCGCTATCGCCGTATTAAAATTACAGGGTGCCAACGACCGGTATGTATTCGTAAATAAAGACGGTGTGGCCAAACGGGTAGATGTCACTTTAGGCAAACGATTCGAAGACAAGGTAGAGCTGATCAGCAAGGACATTCAGGAAGGGGACGAACTGATTGTTGTAGGGCAAGGCCGCGTCGTGGACGGATCTCCTTTAAATATTATAAAATAAATGTATTCGATCTACCACTCGATGAATGTTGAAAATTTAAATATACGTTTTCAAAATCCTTTGATCGTGGTAAATCGGCGCATGACTAAATCAGTAAATTAAGAAATATGAGTATTTACAATACAGCGGTAAATAAACCCATATCCACGTTGATGGTCTTTGTCGCCATCATGGTGCTGGGGGTTGCCTCTTATATACAGTTGCCGGTAGATCAGTATCCTAAGATGGACCCGCCCTACCTCACGGTAATGGCAACTTATCCGGGCTCGAATGCTTCGGATATCGAGGAAAATGTGACTAAGATCCTGGAAGACCAATTGAACTCGGTGGATAATCTGAAAGAACTGACTTCCACCTCTTACGATAACCTCTCGGTTGTCTCTCTGGAGTTCGAATGGGAAGCCAACCTGGACGAAGCATCTAACGACGTTCGTGACGCCGTGGATAAAGCCATGCAAAACTTGCCGGACGATATCGACCGTCCGACCATCATGCGTTTCAATACCTCCATGATGCCTATTTTGATCTATGCCATTACCGCGGATCAATCTTATCCCGGTATCGATAAAATTCTGGACGATAAACTGATCACCCGGTTAAACCGTGTGGACGGGGTGGCTTCTGTCATCGTTTCGGGTGCTCCCGAACGGGTGGTATATGTCGATCTCGACCCGAACAAACTGGATGCTTACAACCTGACTCTGGAACAGATCGGTAATAAGATTCTGGCGGAAAACAAAGATATCTCTTCCGGTAGCGTGAAGATGGGACAAATGGACTATACTTTGCGGGTGGAAGGAGAATTTGAAGAAAGCGACCAGATTAAAAACATCGTGTTAGGTACCCAGAACAACAAAACCATCTATATGCACGATGTGGCCGTTGTCCGGGATACGATCAAGGATATTACCCTCGAACAAACCATCAACCGGGGTAACGGCGGTGTATTGCTGATCACGAAACAGACCGATGCAAATGCCGTGGCTGTGGCCAAAGAGGCAAAAAAACAACTGGAGCTGTCGATGAAAGAATTGCCTTCGGACATCAAATTCCAGATTATCTCCGATAACTCCGACTTTATCGTAAAATCAATCAACAACTTGCAGGAATCTTTGATGTACGCATTGATTTTCGTGGTATTGGTGGTATTCCTGTTCTTAGGACGTTGGCGGGCAACGTTTATCATTGCCCTGACCATCCCGATCTCGTTGATCGTCGCCTTCATTTATCTGTTTGCGACGGGAGAATCGCTAAACGTTATTTCCTTGTCGTCGCTATCCATTGCGATCGGTATGGTGGTGGACGATGCCATCGTGGTTTTGGAAAACATCACCAAACACATCGACCGGGGTAGCCGTCCGCGTGAAGCAGCCAAATATGGAACGAACGAAGTGTGGTTATCCGTCATCGTAACTACTTTGGTAACGGTAGCCGTATTTTTCCCCCTGACTCTGGTAACGGGTATGACCGGTATCTTATTCAAACAGCTGGGATGGATCGTTTGTATCACCGTTTGTACCTCTACAGTTACAGCTATCTCTTTAACCCCGATGCTTTGCTCGCAGTTAATGAAGATACAGGAGAAAACAAATTCCGGCAAATTCAGCTTCTATAATTTTGTGTCCAAACAATTGGATCATCTGGACAGTGCTTACGAAAAACTGATCCGCTGGGTACTTCGTCACAAAACATTCATCATCTCGTTCATGTTCGCTCTTTGTTTGGGATCATGCAGTCTGATGAAATACATCAAAACCGACTTTATGCCGCAGAACGACCAGAGTTCAATGACCGTTTATGCAAAAATGCAATCCGGCCAGCGAGTAGAAGTTACGAAGGAAGTGGCTTTGCAGATCGATTCTATCATCCGTGCAGAAGTTCCGGAAATCACCATCATCAACCTTTCTTACGGTAGTGAGGAAGAAGCTTCGTTCGCGTCTATGATGAACAGCACCGGTAACAACATCCTGAATATGCGTCTGCGTACCTTAGACCTGAAAGACCGCGACCGTAGCATTTTCGTGATCGCAGACCAGATTCGTGGTATCCTGAAACGTTTCCCGGACATCCTGCAATATACGGTAAGTACCTCCAGCAGCGGCGGTTCCATGGGAAGCAACTCTGTCGATATCGAAATTATCGGACACGACTTCAATACCACCACCCGTCTGGCACAAGACATCGCCGTGAAAGCCCGGCAGATCCCCGGAGCCGAGGACATCAAGATCAGCCGCGACGACGATAAATCCGAATTGCAGATCATTCTCGATCAGGATAAGCTCGCCCGCCATGCACTGACCACAACGGAAGTGGGTTCCTATGTACGTAACCGTATTTACGGTTTCCGTAACAGCAAATTCAAAGAAGACGGAGAAGAATACGACATTATTGTCCGCCTGGATGAAAAATACCGTTCTTCCCTGACCGAAATCGAAAACATCATCATCACCGATGGTCATGGAGAAAAAGTACGTCTGAAAGAATTAGGCGAGATTAAAGAGTATTTCTCTCCACCCAATATCGAACGTAAAAGTAAGCAGCGTATCCTGAAAGTTTCTATCACCCCGGCAGCAGGTGTAGCCTTAGGAGATATTGCCAGCGCTTCACAGAACATCATCGATAACCTGGAAGATATTCCGCAGGATGTGAGCCTGTATATCGGTGGTAACTATGAAGACCAGCAGGAATCGTTCCAGTCGCTGTTTATGTTATTGCTCTTATCGTTGATGTTGGTTTATATTGTGATGGCGGCTCAGTTCGAATCGTTCAAAATGCCGTTCATCATCATGTTGGCCATTCCGTTCGCCTTTACGGGTGTAATTCTGGCCTTGTTGCTGACCAATACCACATTAAGTATCGTGGCTGCTTTGGGTGCAATCATGCTGGTGGGTATCGTTACCAAGAACGGTATCGTGCTGATCGACTTTATCAACCTGATGCGTGAGCGGGGTATCCGTCTTTACGATGCGATTGCATTGGCTTGCCGCTCCCGTTTGCGTCCGGTATTGATGACCTCTTTGACAACCATTCTGGGTATGGTGCCGATGGCGCTCAGCTCAGGTGAAGGTTCTGAAACCTGGCGTCCGATGGGTATTGCCGTAATCGGCGGTATGGTATTCTCTACCATCATCACCATGATCATCGTTCCTGCCGTATATGCAGCTATGGACAAGAGCGGTAGCCGTGATAAGAAAAAGGCACTCAGCAAACAGTTCAAATTCATGGACGATTTTGATCCTGCACGGGACCTTCCTAAAAAAGCAGAATAATAAATAACGTATGAATATAGAGGTGTCGTTTTTATCCTCTATATTCATACATCATAAACAAGCAGACTGAAAATAATGAAAGCAGTATTTATCACCTATAACCAAGCATTGACAGAACGTGTGGCTTATATCCTCGATCAGTTACAGATCAGGGGGTTCACTCAATGGCCCACTATCAATGGAGCCGGGACAAACACCGGAGAGCCCCGTATGGGTTCGCATACCTGGCCGGAAATGAACTCCGCCACCCTCACCGTTGTCGATGAAGCAATGGTTCCCCTCATTCTGAAATATGTTGAAAAACTGGATGAAGTGAACAAAGAAAACGGTATCCGGGCATTTGTCTGGGATATAACCGATATGTATTAAAACTACCGAAAAGTTTAAAAGCGGGGTATATCCCCGCTTTTTTTATATCCATACAAAAAAATCATATCCCGCATATCGCCTGTGTCACCGGTACAATCCGCTCCGATTACATCAAAAAGTAACGCCCGAAAAAATTTTACGGGCAAAACGCAGCATAAACTTTCAGACAGCCACCCCGCGTCCCTTCTCAAAATCACATCAACGGAATAATATCCTCCTCGAACACCGTCAGGTTTTCCACTCCGCTATCCGTGACCAGCAATGTATTTTCGATACCTACCGCCCCTGTCCCCGGAATAACGAATTTCGGTTCCAGGGCAAACACCATTCCGGGCTCCAGCACTTCCTGCGAACGGGGAGTGAGTACAGGCAATTCGTTAATTTGAAGCCCTACGCCGTGTCCGATAAACTTAGCCTGCTGCTGCGTTCCCATAAAGCAATCGCTTAATCCCGCTTTTTCCGCTATGTCCACAGCTTCCCGGTACAGATCGGTGCAGGCTGTCCCCGGTCTGGCCATTTCCATCACCCGTTCATGAATATCCAGCGACACCCGGTGTGCCCGGTAAGCTTCATCGGCCAACCTGCCTACCGAAAAGACCCTTGTCATATCGGTCATATAAGGCGTATAATTTCCGGCCATGTCCACCATTACCGCCATTCCTTCTTCTAAAACCACCCCGCAAGCTCCAAGCGGATAAATAGAATGTTCTCCCTGTCCGCCCAAAGCAAAATCAAAAGGAGAAGGTGCTTCCGCATTTTTCCCGGCAAGCAGGCTGCCCATAAATACATCCATATTCGATCCGTAAGCCCTGAAAAGCCCCAACGATCCCATTTTACGCATCCGGTATTCTATCTCATACTGCAATTGCAGGTCGGTCATTCCCATACGGAAACACTCCCGCACCTCTTTGTAAACCTCCACATGCCGTTGGGCCGAAATCCGGAATTGTTCTATTTCTTCTGCCGTTTTCACTTTCCGTATATTCCTCATCAATTTCCCCGCATCCCCCAAACGGGCAGGACGGAAAATCTTTTCCAGCCGGATGCTTTCGTTATAGCTCAGCACATCGGTTTCCAGCCACAAATATTCCGGCAATTCCATTGCAGTAGCCGATAAAATATCGGTAATATCCTCCGGTTTACGAATATAATATACATTTTCCCCGGAAAATCCGGCAGGCCGTTTCACAAAAAAATAAGGTTTCCCTTCCGCCGGAATATAAAAATAGCCGTTATAAATCCGCCCGGTCAGATAATACAAATTTACGTCCACACACAACAGGCAGGCATCTGCCCCCGATAATTGCATTTGTTGCTGTATTTTTTCCAGCTTCTCTTTACAGAATGTAATTTCCATACCTTATTTTCCAATTTATCATTAACAAAAGCAAAAGTAATAAAGATTTCTCCCCAAACGGTAACTTCATCCTTATTAAAAATGACCTGTTTTCAAACATTCTGATTATTTCTACACAATATAATACATTAAAAATCAATACAATATGTTTTTATTTTACAAAACTTTGTTAATATATGTCGTTTTAATTAAAAATAGTTTATTTTTGCTTTAAATAGAATAGGTTTAAAGGCTTGAGTTTTATAGGTTATACAATATGTATAAAACATTCATAATCAGGCCTATGATCTTCTTGTTAGGCGTATAATCAATTATTTTTAAACATGAACACTAAAGTACTTTACTTAGCGTATTTTATGCGTTTTGTCCTATTGTTATCGATCGTTCCTGCTTTTCAGGCATGTATCGACAACAAGTATGACCTCGACAAAGATTTGTCGCTCGAAGTAAGCGTAGGCGGAAAACACCTGGCTGTCCCTTTGGGAAGTACCAGTAACATTTATCTGGACAGTCTTGTCGATGCCAAAGACGGTGATATTTTGAATTTTCTGGAAAACGGCGATTTCGCTTTATTCAAAACCGACAGTCTCGATATCAAGATTCCGAAACTCGATCCAGTAAATATCACCGTGAACGGACTGGATATCGATCCTGTACATGTATCGGCAGAAAATATCCGGCTACCGGAATCGTTCACCCTGGGAAATTTCAATGAAAATATTCCTTTGGGTGCAGAAAACATCGAACTTTCTGTAGCAAGCATGCAGCCGATCGAAGTAGATAAGAAGAAAAACATAGAAAACGGAGTTGCAGGAGTTCCTATCCCTGCCAATACCGAAGTGACTCTCGAAGAGACCAAAGGTTTCCAATTTTCATTTGAAAAAATCGATGAAATCCAGGAGGTCAAAACCATATATTTCGGCAAAACAAACCAGGGAACACTGGCACAAGTTACCATCAAACTGCCGGAAATCATCACGACAAACAACCATAGCATCGAGAATTTATCCGTAACCTTACCCACGGGATTCGTACTTGCGAACAACCCGACAAGCATCGCCGGAACCGTAAACGGAAACACCTTCTCTGTCGCCAATTACAATCCGGGAGATCAGAAAACCATTCAGCTGTCTTTCTATATCCTCCAAATGAGCGGAAATTTCACTACGATAGCCGACGAGATCTCTTATTCCGGCAACATCGAATGTTCGATCGACTATAAAATCGTTTCAGGAGAATTCAACCGAACAGGAACGGCTGAAATCGGATTGGAAATAGCAATTCCCCTCTCTGTAAGAAATGCCGACATCGCCACGGAGAATATTCCGGTGCAGGTCGCTGAAAAAAATATCAGCATCCATAGTAAAATCGAAGACATTCCGGAAGAAATCGCTTCGGTCAATACCATTTATTTTGACGAAACAAGCAACGAAATCAATATTTCCATCTCTCCGTTAGCCCTCCCGGTAAACTTATCGGGGAATGACGTGCAATTGAAATTCCCGGACGAATTCCATTTCAAACCGGCAGCGGGACTGAATACCGGAAATAATATTTTAAATATCCCGGTATCGGAATTAAATGGCGGAACCACCAAAACTTTATATCTGGAATCCGTAACGTTGAATCAGGATGTTCAAAACCACGAAATCGTCCTGAACGAAAACGTAACGCTGCTGAACGCCAATCTGCAACTGGACGCTTCCGCTTCGGTCAATACAAAAGAACTGGAAACGCTTTCGGATAAAAAAATTCAGGTGGAAGTTTCAGGAGCAAACTTAAAAATCAGCCGCGCCGATGTTTCTACCCACGGAATCACGATCGATATCGACCGGGCAAAAGCCGACATGGATATTTCGGAAGAAACACCGAAAGAATTAATCGCTGTCCGGGACGTCGCTTTCAAGGGAAACCCGGAAGTCAGGCTGCACCTTTCTTTCGACGGCATTCCTGCATCTGTAAGCAAAGTGCAATTCAAAGATTACAAAATTATTTTCCCTGAATTTCTGATTTTCGAAGGAAACGACGTACAAAACCATCGATTAGTTTTGAACGACGAAGTCACCGTATCGGAAGGTTTCAGTAAAACTTTGACGATAAAACAATTCTCTTTCGGCGATAATAACCCGATCGCAAACGAGCGTATTACAATAAGCGATTCCATTATCCTCGACGGACAACTTTACATTCAGGAATCCAA
The DNA here is from genome assembly GCA_900544025.1 of uncultured Odoribacter sp. Classification (GTDB taxonomy): domain Bacteria; phylum Bacteroidota; class Bacteroidia; order Bacteroidales; family Marinifilaceae; genus Odoribacter. The sequence continues at coordinate 6,198 of UQTM01000075.1, read as the reverse complement.
TCTGAGTAGCGATGAACTGAACAACATCATCATACGTCCGACGGTAAGCATCACCCCCATGAGCTTAGGCGTAGTGTCCGGAAAAATCGATCCGGAAATCGAACCCGAAAAAGAAATGGTCGATATCGGCGATATTCCCGATTTTATGAAGGACGACAGCGTCGTTCTCGACATCATGCACCCGTTGATTACCGTCAATGCGGGTAATACCATAGGTGTCCCGGTAAATGCAGATTTAAGGATAGAACCCATGCAGAAAGGTACGGTTATCCCCGCAGGAGTCGTAAATGCCTCTATCGGAGTGGAACCCACCCTGGCTTTAGGGACAACCACCTGGTCGAACTTCTGGATTTCAGACACGCAGGAAGGCATGCCGACGAATTACAGCTATGTACCTACCCCGAATTTACCGAATCTCATACGTAAAGTGCCCGATTCGATCTCTATCGTGGTAACGGCCGAAGCCGATCCGAATGCCCTTCATTCCATCGACCTCTCGATTCCGGAATATAAATTACAGGTGAAATACAATATCTCCGTGCCGATCAAATTAGGCAAAGAGCTGAATATTATTTATCACGACACCATCGACGACTTCAATAAGGATATCGAAGATTACGTCGATTATGTAACCGAAGCACAGATTCTTACAGAAATCGACAACACCATCCCGCTCGAAATGACTTGTAGTGCACAGGCTATCGACGTGAACAAAAAGGTATTAAAGGGAATCAAAGTTTCATCCCCTGAAAGAGTGCAGGCCGCCGGCTGGGATGCTGTAAACGGCAAAACGACACTTACCCGGACCTCTTTCTCCCTCCTTTTGCAGGAAACGGTAAAAGGAGAAATGACGAAATTAGACGGCTTAGTGTTCAAAATCTCGGCAAAAGCCAATTCCACCGTTGCCGGAGCCACATTGAAAAAAGACCAGTATTTGAAGATAAGTGCTAAAATGAAAGTGCCGGGAGGAATAACGGTAGATATCGATGACCTTTAATTAAAAAAGCAGAACAATGAAAAAATTAATTATCATATTCATTCTTTGTCTGGGAACTCTATGTGCGGAAGCTCAGCAAACTCTGCACTCATCCTATTTTCTGAAACGGATGCCCATGCGTCATAAGCTGAACCCGGCATTGATCAACGATTACGGATATTTCAGCATACCGATGTTAGGAAACGTCAATATAGGCGTACAATCGAACCTAAGCCTCAAAAATTTCATCTATCCGACAAACGACGGTAATCTGATGACCTTTATGCACCAGGATGTGTCGGCCGATGAATTTTTAGATAACATCAAAAATTACAATTCCGTTGAAATGAATGTCGATATGGCGATCCTTTCCTTCGGCTTTTTCGGCTTCAAAGGCTATAACACTTTCGACATCTCCCTGCGTTCGCACACAGGCATATATATACCGGAAGATTTGTTCCGCTTTATGAAACTGGGAATGGACAACGAGAACGGTAACTCTTACCGCCTCCGCAATTTCAACATGAAAACCGATAATTATGTGGAATTGGCTTTGGGACACGCCCACCAAATCAACGATAAATTAACGATCGGTGCCAAATTGAAATTCCTGGCGGGTGTCGCCAATATCCGGGCAAAAATCCATCAAATGGACATCACGCTGTCAGAAGATAAATGGGAAATCATGGCCAACGGGCAAATGGACGCCTCTGTTTTAGGAGCGAGCCTGAAAACGAAAGCCAGCGGCGAGATCGACGATTTCGATTTCGACATCGACAAGCCTGCTTTAAGCGGCTGGGGATTAGGAACCGATTTAGGGGCCACCTACAAACTCATGGACGAGCTGACGCTTTCCGCAGCAGTAGTCGATTTAGGCTTTATCCGGTGGAATAAAAACCTGAGAGGAGCCACCCGTAACGATGAATCGTTCCTGTTCGACGGTTTCGACGAAATAGACATCAACGATGATTCTTCGATCGACGACCAGTGGGACGATATTGCCGATCAGCTCGAAGATATGGTGCGTTTTTACGAAACCGATGCTCCTTCTTCCCGCTCCACGAGCCTTCGCACCACACTGAACATCGGTGCCGAATATTCCATTCTGAACGATAAGATCTCTTTCGGACTTTTATCTTCCACCCGGTTTTCGAGCCCCAAAACCTGGACGGAAATCGTCGGATCGGCCAACTTTCGCCCTGCATCCTGGTTCAACGTGGCGTTTACCGGAACTCTCTCGAATTATGGCCCGAACTGGGGATGGGTACTTAACCTTTGCCCCCGGGGATTCAATTTCTTCATCGGAACCGATCACATGGTGACGCGCCTCACTCCGCAATATATCCCGACCAAGAATGCCACGGTAAACCTCAACTTCGGCCTCAATGTACCGATGGGAGGCCCGATCCGCCAGGCCAGGAAAATGGCTAAACGGGAAGACCGTGCATTGCGCCGGGAAGCCAAAGCGGTGAAAAACATGCAAGATTACGAAGCCAAAGCATTGAAAGAGATGCAAGATCACGAAGGTCTGCAGGAATCTGCCGACACTTTGCAAAATAACCGGAAGTCAAAGGAGGTAAACACCGAAAAAGACACCCCGGTCGAATCCGTACAGGCAAATGCGGGAACAAATTTCACCGGGAACGGCATAATGAACACGAATTCTCCGTTTTATACCGAAGAAACGAACAAAAAAAGCACTAAAAACCGCAGGTATTAATACCGATGATGTAAAATCATAAAAATAGCCGGACGGAAATTGTCACTTCCGTCCGGCCTTTTTATCTCTCCCCGTATCGATTTCAGTTAAACAAGTTTTAACCCTCCCGATCAGATTTCAATGCCTGTAACAGGCACTTACACCGTCATCACAGGCAACGGCTTATACTCGAACAAACAGACATATCCCGCCGCCGCCGACTTGCGTACATCCACCAACCGCTGGTTGCTACTCCCCCGGAAAAGAAGAGCCGTATCCCGTAATTCCTGCCTAAAACGTCCATCTACCAACACATCGATATAAGGCAGGATGGCAGACAGGCGGGACGACCTGCAAATATCTTCATAGCAATAGCCCGTATAGCACCAAATAGTTTTCCTGCTCCCGGCCTTGATCCTCCTTGCCAGATCGGTAAAGGCCTCCACCTGCATCAAAGGGTCACCCCCGCTAAAAGTGATATTGGCAAAAGGATTGCCCAATAATTTATCCGCCACGGTCTCCACCGAAACAATATGTCCGGCGGACAAATCCCACGATTGCGGGTTATGGCAGCCGGGACAGCGGTGAGGACAACCGGAAGCATATACCGTAGTCCGGAAACCCGGCCCGTCCACCACCGTATCTTCTACAATATCCAATATCGCTAATTCCCTGTATTTATCCATAGTCCTCTCCTGCTTAATTATGCCGCACCCGGTCATTCAATTCCGCCAGCTTCGCCCGGTTCCAGCGGTCGGTCGTACCCACCAGATAACCGGTAATCCGTTGCAATCGGTCGATATGTTCCCCGCCACATGCCGGGCACGTTTCCAATCCGTCGGCTGCATCCTCATAGCCGCAATCCATACAGCGGTTCCGGTTATGGTTCACCGAGCAATAGCCCATATTATAAGCATCCATCATATCGACCACCGACATGATCGCATCCGGGTTATGGGTGGCATCTCCGTCGATCTCCACATAAAATATATGCCCGCCTCTCGTCATTTCATGGTAAGGAGCTTCCACTTCCGCTTTATGCCGTGCCGAACACTTGTAATATACGGGGACATGGTTGGAATTTGTGTAATATTCCCGGTCTGTAATCCCCGGAATAATACCGAAACTCTTTCTGTCCTTCTGAGTGAATTTGCCGGACAACCCTTCTGCAGGCGTAGCCAGCACACTGTAGTTATGCTGATAACATTCCGAATACTCATTGGCCTTATCCCGGATATGCGACACGATCTTCAATCCCAATTCCTGTGCGGCAGCGTCTTCTCCGTGATGTTTTCCGGTAAGAGCCACCAGACATTCCGCCAATCCGATAAAACCGATTCCCAAAGTGCCCTGATTGATCACACTCTCGATAGAATCCTCCGGTTTCAGCTTTTCAGCTCCCAGCCAAAGCGAAGACATCAACAACGGAAATTGTTTCGCTTTCGCGGTCTTCTGGAACTCCAGGCGGCGATGCAATTGCAGGGCGGTCAGATCCAGCATTTCATCCAGCTTCTGGAAAAAAGTATCGATCTTTTGCTGTTGCCCGTCGATGTCCATACATTCGATGGCAAGGCGCACGATGTTGATCGTCGAAAACGAAAGATTTCCCCGTCCGATCGAAGTCTTTTCTCCGAAACGGTTTTCAAACACCCGGGTGCGGCATCCCATCGTGGCCGTTTCATAGCGGAAACGCTCCGGATCGTCCGCTTTCCAAAGTTCATGGCGGTTAAATGTTGCATCCAGATTGATAAAATTCGGGAAAAAACGGCGGGCCGAAACCTGGCAGGCCAAACGGTAAAGATCATAATTCGCATCTTCCGGCAAATAATTCACTCCCCGTTTCTTTTTCCAGATCTGAATAGGGAAAATCGCCGTTACCCCGTTCCCCACTCCCTGGTAGGTGGATTTCAGCAATTCCCGGATGATACAACGTCCCTCTGCCGAAGTATCCGTCCCGTAATTTATGGAACTGAATACCACCTGATTCCCTCCCCGGCTATGAATGGTGTTCATATTATGGATAAAAGCCTCCATAGCCTGATGCACACGGCTTACCGTACGGTTGATCGCATGCTGGAAAATCCGTTCGTCACCGGACAGCTCCTCCACCGGTTTCGTGATATAATCTTTCACCGGGCGCTGATACAAATGTTTGTAATCCTCTCCCGTAACGTCTTCCAAAACCTTTATTTCTTCTATAAAACTGGTATGTACATAAGGAGCCAGGTAAAAATCGAAAGCAGGAATAGCCTGCCCGCCGTGCATCTCGTTTTGTGCCGTTTCCAAAGAAATACAGCCCAAAATACTTGCCGTTTCGATTCGTTTGGCAGGACGCGATTCCCCATGTCCGGCAAAAAATCCGTTTTGCAATATCTTATCCAAAGGATGCTGCACACAGGTCAGGCTCTTGGTCGGATAATAATCTTTATCATGAATATGCAAATATCCCCCGCGCACCGCATTCCTCACATCTTCCATCAACAGATAGTCATCCACAAAAGGCTTTGTCGATTCGCTGGCGAACTTCATCATCATCCCTGCCGGAGTATCGGCATTCATATTGGCATTTTCCCGGGTAACGTCGTTCGACTTCGTTTCTATGATTTCCAAAAAAATGTCGCGCGTTTTAGCTTTACGGGCAATACTCCGCTGGTTACGATAAGCAATATAAAGCTGTGCCACATCTTTCCGGCGGCTTTTCATCAGCTCCAACTCCACATAATCCTGAATTTCCTCCACACTCATCCGCTCCTGTCCCCGGCAAGCGATACGATCGGTAATCATCAGGGCCAGTTCCATATCCTCGCCCTTATCCGTATGAAGCATTGCCCGGCGGATCGCCGCAACAATCTTATCTTCATTAAATCCGACTATTCTTCCATCTCTTTTTACAACTGTCTGAATCATAATACGATACCTTTTCTATTTTAATTTATACATGATTTTACAGGTATTGATTCAGCAGGATATCGGAGGGCGTATTACCCGCAACAAGAGGAAAGAGAATAACGCCAATTACTCCCGTTCCAGCTTTTTCCTCGAAAGCCTACGAAACAACCGGATCCGGCAGGTCTTCTGACTCACTTCCCGTTCGGACACCTTCCCATCTACATACAGACAGTGGCAAATAAGCCCGAATCTTTAACGAAGTTCACAGCAGCGGGACTGTTCAGGATTTGCACCTGCTTCCCTTTTCATCCGGTTTTATTAACCCTCAAACCGGAACCGAATCCAAGACAAATATATGAAGAAAAAATAGATAAGCGTACACAAAAAAGTGAATTTTTAGAAAATAAAATGGAAAGTTCAGAGAATCAAAGTTTTCCATTTTTAATTTTTTTCACAAATCGAAATACACATACAACAGTATGATAAACAGACAATTAACAATTAAAACAACAAACTGCACTCAGAAACACAATAAGTTAAAAGTTTTCCAAAAATAAAACCGTGAACAGAATCGGGTTAAACTTTCCCGCCACTTGATATAAGCGTTCGCACGGCATTATTTTTCACTTTCCAG
>UQTM01000074.1 GCA_900544025.1 uncultured Odoribacter sp. | reverse complement strand
TATCATCTACGCGACAAGCGCGCCGCCCCACAACCCCGCCGTTTTCAGAAATCCGCGACGGCCGATATTTATGTCTTTATTTTCTCCCATGATACATATAGTTTACAGATTCATTTAATGTATGCTATATTATTTTAAGTTTGATACAAAGGTAAAAGAAGAGCCTCGCAGCGATTTTGCTGCGAGGCTCAAATAACTTTGTTCACAAGGTCACGCGCTATTTTGTCGGGGCGACTCCATAGGCTTCCTTATAGATTTTCGAAAAATGCGACAAGTTTTTGAAACCGACATCGAAACAGACCTCCGAAACTTTCTTTCTGCCTTTTCTGATCAGCTCATGTGCGGCTTCCAGCCGGCGCCGGATAATCCATTTCTGAGGCGTAAGGTCGCTGATTTTTGCAAAATCGCGCTTAAAGGTGGCAAGGCTACGCCCTGTATAGCTTGCAATCTCCTCCATCGAGAAATCGCACATATAGTTCTCATTAAGGTAGTCGATAATATCTATTTTCCACGGATCGACAAAATCGAATAGCGAGGCATAAAGATTCTTGTCTGTGTTCAACAGCACGTATGTACCCTCTATCATTTTTAGTTTCAACAATTCCTCGGAGGGCTTTATCCCGGAATCGAAATACGGCAGAATGGATTCGAACAAGCTTTTAATATCGGGGCGTCCGGCAGGCAACAGGCATAGGCTTTTCTTATTCCGTCTGGCATGTTCCGGCAATATGGATTTATCAAGATTTTGATAAAACTCACGCAAAAAATTACGGGAAAACTTCAAAACGACCGAATGGTAAGGTTTTCCTTCCTTTACATGTTTATACAGGTACATTTGATTGTCTCTCCGCATAAAAGCGCATTCTCCCTCATGTAAAATGGTCTTTTTCCCCCTTTCTTCAATTTCCAGTTCGCCGGAACAGAGGTAAATCAGAGTATGCTCACGGTTCGAATGCGAGCATTGGCGGTCGTCCGTAAAATAACTGGCAATAAACACATTGGAATAATCGAGTACCTTTAGCTCTTCCATAATATCCTATCAATTTATAATATACTTCGAAAATACATTTTTCTGCAAAGGAAATGAATATTCCTGCTATTTATTTTGTTGTAGAGTTCAAATTCGATCAAACCGTTCCGCTTAGAAAAAAAACATTCATACACTTTTCACGATACGTAAACGCTATGCACACAATATCGAGTGAGTAAAGCCGTCTCCGGTATATAAACGATTATAATTTTCTCCACCGTCCAATGCCGCCCGCATAGATTTTCAGACAATGCCGGGCGAGGTTCTTAATTCATTTCTAATCTATTCTTACAAACCCCGCTTCATCTTTTTTAAAATCAAGTAGGGTCGTATTCCTATACCGAAGGTAAATTTTAAAAGTAAATCGTAACGACCTACTATCGGCTTAATTTCACCAAAAATTCAACAGTAGCAGGATCATAATGCGAAAAGAACAAGCTTTCTTCTTTATCCAATTTTGAAATTTCTTCCATATCCTGCTCCGACAGATTAAAATCGAATACATCGAGATTCTGAATCATACGTTCTTTGTGTGTGGATTTTGGAATGACAACCACTCCGCGCTGTATCAGAAATCGTAAGGCTACCTGAGCCACAGATTTACCGTATTTCTTTCCGATGGTACTCAAAGTCCCGTTGGTAAAGAAAGCATTACGCCCTTCGGCAAAAGGCCCCCACGACATCATCTGAGTTCCATATTTTTTCATGATTTCCTGTGCTTTTACCTGCTGGTTGAAAACATGCGTTTCCACTTGATTGACAGCAGGTGTAATTTCGCAAAATTCAGCCAAATCGATAAAACGGTCCGGATAGAAATTACTTACGCCGATGGCCCGCACTTTCCCTGCTTTATAAGCCTCCTCCATAGCACGATAAGTCCCGTAGTAATCATTGAAAGGCTGGTGTATCAGCAACAGATCGATATAATCGGTTCGTAACTTCTTTAGCGATTCGTCTATAGAGACTTTTGCCTTCTCATAACCTGCATTAGAAATCCACACTTTGGTGGTGATAAACAGCTCTGCACGCGGCACACCGCATTTAACGATAGCATTTCCTACCCCCTCTTCATTATGGTACGCCTGAGCCGTATCTATGGAACGATACCCAACAGATATAGCATCCAATACACAACTCTCGCATTCTTCGGGGGTTACCTGATATACTCCATATCCTAAAACCGGCATTTCAACCCCATTATTTAATTTTACAGTTTCCATATAATTATATTTTAGTTTATGCAAAATTACAACGCTCACAAATTCTACGGCATAAATATTTTACGGATTCTATTACCATTATTACAGGCTTCCGATGTCGATTCGAATTTTGCCTTATACCGGCATATTCCGGGATCGGTTCATCATAACAATAAAAAGAAACGGCATTTATGATACGGGATCGGTTCATAGAATGATTTTCTTCGGTTTCTTTACCGCAGGGGCATAAAAAAAGCGTGGGAACTGTCCTGTTTATCTCGTAAGAGGTATCGCCAAACACCCAACAGAAAATAAACAACCAACCCACGCTCGACCTAATATATTATTCATAATATACGGCAAGCGAACGTCTATGTTGTTTTATCTTTTCTGTATTCAAAAATTGGCGACTTTTCTTACGAAAGAGAAAACAAAAACGCTTCTAAAATCAATATATACCCGTTGAAACAGATCGTCCTGCATCAACATCACAAAGATAGTTAATTTTTTGCATCCGCCAACCTCCGTAAAAGTACCGGCAGCAAAATAGCCGGATATCGTTTCAAGCAGTTACCGTTCCGGTTAGCCGGAGCATTCGGATAAAATTTTTATACAAATAAAAAAAGCCGGGAATAAAAGAATCCTTTCCCCGACTTTTCTTTATCTGTCAATACCGGTTTCAGTATTTTACCTCACCAGCAACAAGGCACCTTTTTTGACATATTTCGGCGGATTGCTCTTTTCACGCCCCCTCGCGGTGACAATGTAATAATAAGTTCCGGGAGTGGCGTATTTACCGTTGATCCGGCCATCCCAACCACCTTCGGGATCATGCCATTCATATACTTTACGTCCCCAACGGTTCAGGATGATCGCCTCAAATGCTTCCACAGAAAACGCCTGTACACAAAAAACATCGTTTTTACCATCTCCATTCGGAGTGAACACATTAGGCACATTTACCAAAGAAATAACCACATTGATAAATTTAGGCTCCGTTGTATCCCAGCACTGATACTGTCCCTTGGTGTTGATCGCTTTCAACTGCACCTTGTATAAACCCGGATGCATATAGGTATAATTAAAATCCCTTTCGGTACGAATCCGGTTATCCAGCAGGCTATCCAGCAATGTCATGCCAAAATCTTTCATATCCGCCGTATCCCGGTATAAATACCATTCATATTGCTGAGCGTTCATACTCCTGTCCCGAAATTCCACTTCCAAAGGAGCCTGCCCCGCTTCCATCCCCACAACCCCTTCGACCTTTACGGTATTCAGCAAACGAGGCTCTTCCATCCCGGCAACGGGGATCACCGAAGTGTAAGGCGCCTTATCGCTGATCCATTCCAGCCCAAAGCGATCGACCACTTTCACACAATAATCGGCATTCTCGTAACGGTCTTCCCTGTCCCGGTTGCCCACCGCATCCGGTATTTCCAATTGATGCGGAGCATAATCACCACCGGGAAATTGAATCGGCGTTTCCCGAAAATCCATACTTCCCCTTACGGCACGCCCCAGATAATATGCCGCACTTCTGCTTCCGGGATAAGTTCCGTTATAGCGCACCGGCTCGAAATTATCGATGCGGATTTTTATTTCCTGGCAATCTTCCGGATTGATGATCGTCACGGCGAAAGGATTCACATATACATAATACACGATAAATTCCATCTCCACCGGCGGCACACCGTCCCTTACGGCTTCCAATCGGTAAACACCGCTTTTCTGGACTCCGAAAAACAAAGTGGTGGAATCTCCGGAATAAGTCACAGGCTGCGGCTGATTATCGATCGAAAACGAATACTCCCAGCGGGGATTTCCGTCGGGCGTAAAAATTCCCTGCCCCACAGGCTGCGAATTATTCTCGTCCTTAATGGCATAAAAAGGTTTTCCGTTATATGAATTTTCCTGCAAATGCCCGGCAGGGAAACCCGATATTTCGAGCGTTTGCCCGGCCAGCCTGACAGAGGCACTCAAAACAAACAAAACCGATACAATTATAAATCTCATCATTTCTACACTTTGCATCAATATCATAAAGGTCTGACAACCTTCACGCTTATCCGTTACAAATATAAACATTCCCTGTTCTTAATTGTGGTATGGAGATTAATTTTTAATTTTGCAGATCATAAAAGGCCTATAATAAATTCTAATTAAATCAGCAAAGGGTGAATTTTCTAAACGAACTAAACGATAGTCAGAGAGCAGCCGTGGAATGTACCCAAGGCCCGGCCTTAGTCATTGCCGGGGCAGGATCGGGAAAAACAAGGGTGCTGACCTACCGCATCGCCCAATTATTGAGCCAGGGAGTGCCCGCCTATAAGATATTAGCCCTGACATTTACCAACAAAGCGGCGCGCGAGATGCAAAAACGTATCGCCGAACTGGTGGGTAGCGAGATTGCCGCGAATCTGTGGATGGGAACTTTTCATTCTATTTTTTCTAAAATACTGCGTTTTGAAGCCGATAAATTAGGATATACGTCCAGCTTTACGATCTACGACACACAGGATTCGAAAAATCTAATCAAGGCCATCGTCAAGGATATGAAACTGGATGACAAGGTATATAAGCCCAACGTAATCCTGGGGCGGATATCTATGGCGAAAAACAATCTGATCGTTGCCCAGAGTTACGCTCAGAACAACCGGATTTTGACAGAGGATACCGCCGGAAAACGGCCTTTGATCGGAGAGATCTACAAACAATACCAGCAGCGCTGCAAGCAAAGCGATACGATGGATTTCGACGATCTCTTACTCCAAACGAATATCCTCTTCCGCGACCACCCGGAGATATTGGAAAAATATCAGGAAAAATTCAATTATATTCTGGTAGATGAGTATCAGGATACGAACTATTCGCAATACCTGATTGTGAAAAAACTATCCGAAAAACACCGGAATATTTGCGTTGTGGGCGACGATGCCCAGAGTATTTATTCGTTCCGCGGAGCGAGAATCGAAAACATACTGAATTTCAAGAACGATTATCCCGATTATAAGCTGTTCAAGCTGGAACAAAACTACCGTTCCACGACAACGATCGTCGATGCGGCCAATAGTGTGATCAGCAAAAACAAGGAACAGATTCCCAAAAAGACTTTTTCGGAAAATGAAGAGGGAGAGAAAATAAAGGTGATGCGGGCCTTGTCCGATAAAGAAGAAGGCTTTCAAGTGACGAACGAAATTTTCAAGCTTGCCAATTACGAGCAGCAGGAATATAGCGATTTCGCCATTCTCTACCGCACCAACGCCCAATCCCGAATTTTGGAAGAAGCCTTGCGGAAACGGAATATTCCCTATAAGATATACGGAGGGCAATCTTTTTACCAGCGTAAGGAGATCAAAGACCTGCTCGCTTATTTCCGCCTTTCTGTAAACCAGAACGACGAAGAAGCCCTGAAAAGGATTATCAATTATCCGCGCCGGGGGATCGGGGACTCTACGGTGGAGAAACTCCGGGAAATAGCCCTGAAATATCAGGTCAGCATGTGGACGGTGCTTTGCAACCTAAACAAAGTAGCCGATGCTTTCAATTCCGGCACACTGGCTAAATTATCGAAATTTGCAGCCATGATCGACCGCTTCCGGGAGCAAGTTCCCAACGAAAATGCTTACGACATTGCTTATGTGATCGCCCGGACTTCGGGTATTATCGACGACCTTTCGACCGATGAGACTCCTGAAGGCGTATCCCGTAAAGAGAATATACAGGAATTGTTGAACGGTATTAAAGATTTTTCCGAAACCGCTTATAAAGAAGGAAAAGACGACAAACTTCCGGCATTTCTGGAAGGGGTAGCCTTACTGACCGACCAGGACGGAGAAAAAGAAGGCGATCAGAACAAGGTGACGCTGATGACGATCCACTCCTCGAAAGGACTGGAATTTTCCAATGTATTCCTGGCAGGGATGGAAGAAGAATTGTTTCCGGCACAACAATGCGTGGCTTCACCTTCCGCCCTTGAAGAAGAAAGGCGACTGTTTTACGTGGCTCTCACCCGGGCAGAAAGACGCATTTTCCTTTCGTACGCCACCACCCGGTATAAGAACGGGCAAGTTGTATCCTCCCGCCCTTCCCGCTTTATAGCAGAGATCGACCAGGAATATCTGGACGGCTATATCCCATTACGGGAAGAGCCTTCCGGCTTCAAGTTCCGGACGGCTTCCGGAAACCCGGTAAGCCGGACAGCTCCGATCACGATTCAAAGAAAACCCACCGTAGAAGTACCGGAAATAGACCGATCCAAACTCCGGCCTATCGACTCCAATCAGATCGTTCCCGGTATGGTGATTTTCCATCCTACTTTCGGCGCAGGGAAAGTGGTGAACATCGAAGGATTGGGTGTACAAAAAAAAGCAAAAGTCCTGTTTGCAGAAGGAGGTGCACGGGTTCTTTTGTTAAAATTTGCAAAATTATTCATACAACAAGATTAAACATAACGCCTTAATAAGCAAAAAAAACTATATTTGTGGCACTTATTCGATTAAAGAAGGACGATCCGGTCGATTTTATCTTCAAACTTTCCCGGAACTTTCCCACAAAAAGGATTGCAACAAACAAGAAATAGACGTTGTTTTATATGGAATACAACACCCAAAAGAAAAAACTGTTACTTCCAGAATACGGTAGAAACATTCAAAAAATGGTCGATCATATCCTGACCATAGAAAACAGAGACGAACGGAATCGCGCGGCCAAGACGGTTATCGACGTTATGGGTAATCTCTATCCACATCTTCGGGATGTTCCCGACTTCCGGCATAAATTATGGGATCACCTGGCGATTATGGCTGGTTTCCAACTGGATATAGATGCTCCCTATCCATTGCCTTCTATAGAAAAACTCAATGAAAAACCAGAAAAACTGGCATACAGTACCAATCGTATCCGGTATAAGCATTACGGAAAATTAGTAGATAAGCTGATCGATAAAATTCGCGAATTGGACGACCCGGAACAAAAACGCGCATTGATCGTACTGACAGCCAACCACATGAAAAAATCGTTCCTCACTTGGAATAAGGACAGCGTGGAAGACGAGCAAATATATAACGATATCAATACTTACTACGGCAGCACCGTAATCTTACCTGAAGGGATGACCCTTTCCAATCCCAAAGACCTGCTGCAAAAGAAAAGCAAACCCAGTTCCAACAAGCCGCAGCAGAACAACAAGGGCAACTACTCGAAAAATAATAACAAGAATAATAACAACAACAATAACCGTCAGTATTACAAGAAAAAAACAGACTGATGCAGGTTGTTACCATATTGGGAAGTAATTCCGGGGATAAATACCGGCTTATGGAACAAGCTATAAGCCTGTTAGCGGAGAAAGCAGGAAAAAAGATTCTTGCTTCTTCTTACTACGAGACAGCCCCCTGGGGATTCGAATGTGAAGAAAATTTTCTGAACCGCGTTGTCGTTTTCGAAACGGAACTAAGTGCGGAATCTTTTTTACAAGCCGCTTTAGAAGTAGAAAGGCAGTTAGGCCGGATACGTTCCGCCGACGGTCCCCGTTACGTTTCCCGCCCTATCGACATCGACATGCTTTTCTACGGAACGGAAACCATCGATACTCCCACGCTCACCATACCTCATCCCCGTTTGGAGAAACGGAATTTTGTGCTGACGCCTTTACGGGAGATCCTGCCCGACTTCATTCATCCGGTGTTGCACAAAAGTGTCCAAACGTTATGGGAGACATGCCCCGACGGGCTGGAAGTCCGGAAAATCGAGGCCTCATTTCCAGAGGAACAAGCAAAAGAAAAATAAAAAAGGGACTTTTAAAAAGCCCCTTCCTATTTCATACCCCGACCTATCGGGTTATCCGATACGGCGAATATCCGCCCCGATTGCATTCAGCTTCTCATCTATATTTTCATATCCCCGGTCGATCTGGTCGATATTGTGAATCGTGCTTACCCCCTGCGCCGAAAGTGCGGCGATCAGCAAAGCAATCCCTGCCCGGATATCGGGAGAGGTCATTTTGGTCGCCCGGAGCTGTGCCTCATGATTCTGTCCGATCACGGTTGCCCGGTGAGGATCGCAAAGGATGATCTTCGCCCCCATATCGATCAGCTTATCTACGAAAAACAAACGGCTTTCGAACATCTTCTGGTGAATCAGCACACTCCCTTTTGCCTGCGTCGCAACCACCAAAAACACACTCAATAAGTCGGGTGTCAGTCCCGGCCACGGCGCATCGGCTACGGTCAAAATCGAGCCATCGATAAAATCTTCTATCATGTAATGTTCCTGACGGGGAATATACAAATCGTCGTCCCTTTCCTCGATCCGTATGCCTAAACGGCGGAATGAATCCGGAATAATACCCAGTTCCTGGATATTCACGTCTTTAATCGTTATTTCCGAACGGGTCATAGCGGCCAGCCCGATATAACTTCCCACTTCGATCATATCCGGCAGGCAACGATGAGTGCAACCACCCAGTTCTTTCACCCCTTCGATGGTAAGCAGGTTAGAGGCGATTCCGGAAATCTTCGCTCCCATAGCATTCAGCATCTTACACAATTGCTGAATATAAGGTTCGCAGGCGGCATTATAAATCGTAGTCACCCCTTCGGCCAGCACCGCAGCCATAATGATATTGGCCGTACCGGTCACTGACGCTTCGTCCAGCAGCATATAGCATCCCTTTAATTTCTCGGCAGCAGCCCGGAAACACTCCTCGCTGCTGTTATAGTCGAAAGTAGCTCCTAATTTTTCAAATCCGAGGAAATGGGTATCCAGCCGCCGCCGCCCGATTTTATCGCCTCCCGGCTTGGGTATCACCCCACAGCCATGAACAGCCAAAAGCGGTCCCAAAATCATAATAGATCCCCTCAAACTGACCGCTTTTTTATAGAAATCCTCTGTTTCAAAATAACTGAAATCGATATCCGAAGCCGTAAACATAAACTTACCGTGAGCCGGGTGCTCGACCTTTACCCCCATTCCTTGTAACAACTCGATCAACTTTAAAACGTCGAGAATTTCAGGGATATTGGTAATCGTCACCGTTTGTTTAGTCAATAACGTGGCACAGATTACCTGTAAAGCCTCGTTTTTCGCTCCTTGCGGACAAAGCGTCCCCTTTAATCTCCTTCCTCCGGTAATGGCAAATTTACTCATACGCTAAATATAAATATTCTAACATGCAAACCACCGTAACAGCAGCATTGCAAAAATGGTCTTTCTTCTTTTAATTCAGAAGCATTTCCGGCTTCTTTTCGGTCAAATTTAACAAAAAACGCTTGAAAACAAAAATATCCCTTATTTTATATTGGCTTGAATAAATTATATGGCTACATTTGTAGATATAGTAAAAAATTAACCTAAATTACTCTGGAAATGAAAAGTTTCTTAAAGTACACCCTCGCCACGATCGTCGGCTTTTTTATTGTCAATATCATCCTGTTTATCCTTTTTATGGGTGTAATCGGAACAATCGCCACGCTATCCAACAAAACGGCACCGGTAAAGCCCAATAGCATTCTGACCATCAAACTAAACGGAGAAATCCTCGACCGAACCTCCGATAATATTTTTGAAAATATCGACTTTATGTCCATGACTTCTAAAAACAATTATGGACTGAACAACATTTTGCGAAGCATCAAAAAAGCGGAAACCGACGAAAACATAAAGGGCATTTATCTGGATCTAACCGAGATACAAGGAAACTTCGGAGCACTGGCGACAACGGAAGAAATACGAAACGCCTTGCTGCAATTCAAAAAAAGCGGAAAATTCATTTATAGCTATTCCAATTTGGGCTATTCACAAAAAAGTTACTACCTCGCTACGGCAGCCGATAAAATCTATGTCAATCCCGAAAGCCCGCTTCTCTTAGCGGGAATGAGCAGCAGCATTTCTTTTTACAAGGAAACGCTGAAAAAATTAGGCATTCAGCCGGAAGTGGTAAAAGTAGGAAAATTCAAATCGGCGGTAGAGCCTTTTATCTCGACGGAAATGAGCGAGGCAAACCGCCGGCAGGTACAGAGATACCTCGATTCTTCCTGGGGAACTATCGTAAAAGGTATTTCCGAAAGGCGTCGTATTTCCATCGATTCAATCCATACGATTACCGACAAATTCGATATTTATACCACCAAACAATTTTGTGACTGGGGATTTTTCGACGGCACATTCTATGAAGACGAGATGCTGGATTTCTTAAAAAAAGAAACCGGAGTCGAGGGTAAAAATAAATTAAATACGATCGGGCTGAATGATTACCGCAAGGCCCCTCAAGCTCCCACAACCGTCAGCAAAGATAAAATAGCGATCGTTTATGCCCAGGGAGAGATCGGGCTGGAACAATCCAACACGGCAATAGGGCCGGAATTGGCTAAAACCATCCGCAAAGTGCGGGAAGACGACAAGGTGAAAGCCATCGTACTCCGGGTAAACTCACCGGGAGGCAGTGCCCTGACTTCCGAAATCATTTGGCGGGAAGTAGAACAGGCCACTCGGACAAAACCGGTAATCGTTTCTATGGGTAACGTCGCCGCTTCGGGAGGTTATTACATTTCGTGCGCTGCGGATACGATCGTGGCCGATCCGACTACCCTGACCGGGTCTATCGGTATTTTCGGCATGTTTTTCAGTGGCGAGAACCTGATTAAAGATAAAATGGGAATCCATACCGATGTGGTAAAAACGAATGCACACAGCGATTTCGGAGGCAGTTACCCGTTGCCGATCCCCATCAGCAGCCGTCCTCTTACCGCCTATGAAAGAAATGTATTGCAAAATTACGTAAATCAGGGATACGAAACTTTCCTGAACCGGGTAATGGCAGGACGGGGAATCTCCCGCGATTCGCTGGATGCCATTGCACAAGGACGGGTATGGACAGGAGCGGACGCTTTGAAAATAGGACTGGTCGATGTGCTGGGAGGCATGGACGATGCCATTAAAATCGCCGCTGCTAAAGCCGGACTGGACCAATACGCCATATCGGAATTTCCTGTTGAAAAAAATCCGGTAGAAGAATTACTGAATTCCTTAACCGGTTCGGTAAAAATCCGTATGATGAAAGAAGAAATGGGACCTTTTTACGAAACCTGGACAAAAATAAAGGACATCACCAGTCAGCAGGGATTGATCGCCCGGATTCCGTATGATGTAGTACCGAATTAATCTGTAAGCCTTTACGCAGATTACTTAATGTGCAAAAAAGACAGCTATGGCTTTAAAAAAAGTTTTATTGTTACCACTTAGCTTTATTTATGGAATCGTCACCGGAGGCCGGAATTTTCTTTTCCATATAGGCGTATTGAAATCCAAAAGATTCGATGTGCCCGTATTGTGTGTAGGTAACATCACGGTCGGAGGTACGGGAAAAACCCCGCACACCGAATTAATCATAGCTGAACTGCAAAAAAAATTCAGGGTGGCCTGCCTAAGCCGGGGCTATAAACGTAAAACCTCAGGCTTTATCCTTGCCGACGAACATTCTACAGCCAGAGAGATCGGGGACGAACCGATGCAGATCAAGAAAAAATTTCCGAACATCACCGTAGCCTGTGATGCCGACCGGGTAAGGGGAATCGAGAAATTGCTCGCCTCTCCGGAACCGCCTCAGGTAATCGTTTTAGACGATGCTTTTCAACATCGTTATGTGCAGGCCGACAAAAATATCGTACTCGTGGATTACAACCGTCCGGTCTATCAGGATATGCTGCTCCCTGCAGGACGACTCAGAGAGAATACAAACGCGTTAAAACGTGCCGATTACATCATCGTCACCAAATGCCCGAAAGACATCCAGCCCATCGAACGCCGGATACTTTCGAAACATCTCCGGATAAAACCTTACCAGCAGCTGTATTTCACGGCAATGGAGTACGGTACGATCCATAAGTTATCCTCAAAGGCAAAAGAAGCAGCCCTGCACCGGGAAAGCTCGATACTATGCGTAACGGGCATTGCCCGCCCCGAACCTTACATTGAATATCTGAAAACCTTTACGGAGCACGTGACAGAACTCCGCTTCCCCGATCATCATTTTTTCACAGGAAAAGACATCCAGCGAATCGGCGAATCATTCGAGGCATTGGAAGGTAAAGATAAATATATCTTTACCACCGAAAAAGATGCTGTCCGGCTGGCTGCCTGTAACCTGCCCAAAGAGTTAAAGAGGCATATATATTATATACCTATCGTTCCGGTTTTTATTCAGAAAGAATGTTCAATATTAAAAGAATTATCAGAATATGTTAGGAAAAATCAAAGATAGCGCAGCTTATATCTCCCGTTATCTGGATGGGGAGAAGTATGAAATCGGGATCATTTTAGGAACCGGCTTAGGCGAACTCGGCAAATCGATAGAGGTGAAACACACCATTCCCTATGCCGCAATACCCCATTTTCCGGTATCCACCGTGCAGGGACATAAAGGTAATTTGTTACTGGGACGTTTTGGAGACAAAAACGTGATTGCGATGCAGGGACGCTTTCATTTTTATGAAGGCTATCCGATGCAGGAAGTAACTTTTCCGGTACGGGTATTGCACGAAATCGGGGTAAACAAACTGTTCGTATCCAATGCTGCCGGAGGAGTCAATACCAGTTTCCTGGTGGGCGACCTGATGGTTATCACCGACCACATCAACCTGTTCCCGGAACATCCGCTACGAGGTAAAAACATCGACGAACTCGGTCCCCGTTTCCCTGGCATGACCGATGCCTACAGTCCGCGTATCATCACGCTGGCCGAAGAATGTGCACTGAAACTGAACATCAAACTGCAATACGGAGTTTATGCAGGCTTGCAAGGGCCTTCTTTTGAAACTCCTGCCGAATACAACTGGATCAGGGTCATCGGAGGAGATGCCGTAGGCATGTCCACGGTACCGGAAATCATCGTTGCCCGCCACATGGGTATGGAATGTTTCGGCATGTCGGTAATCACCAACAGCACCGCTTCTCCGGAACTGATTAAAACCAACCACGCAGAAGTACAGGATATCGGCAACACGGCACAACCCAGGATGACCGCCCTGTTCCGTGAAATCATCGCCCATCTATAAGTGATAGAAAAAGCAAAACAACCATTTACGGGAAGATAAATTTGCAAAAAACAACAAGGCTCAGGAAGTTGAAAATCCTGAGCCTTTATATTTAAAATAAATCATCTGTCCGGTCCAATCCGGGGAAACAAAATCCACGGGCAGGCTTCTCTCGTTTCTCTCCGCTCAATTCAAGATCATTTCAATAACCGGCACCAATATCGCCGTCATAATCCCCATCACTCCGATAGCCAGACCGCTGATCGCACCTTCTATCGTTCCCAATTCCATCGCCCGTGCCGTTCCCAAGCCATGAGCGGCAGAGCCTAAAGCAAGTCCCCGCGCAATCTTACTGCGAATCCCTAATTTTTCCAAAACAAAAGGACCTACAATCCCACCGAATATTCCCACCACAATCACGACGACGGCAGCAATAGAAGGTATCCCGCCGGATTTCTCGGCAATACTCATGGCTATCGGCGTTGTCACGGATTTAGGCTCCAATGAAACGATCAGTGCATGATCGGCTCCAAAATAACGGGCTATAAAAATCACACTTAAGATTCCGGTCACACACCCCACAAACACCGAAGTAATGATCGAAACGGCATTTTCCCTCAAATGCGCCACTTGTTCGTAGAGCAAATACCCCAACACCACGACTGTGGGACCTAACATAAAGCTAATGATGCGGCTTCCTTTTTGAAACGATTCGTAAGAAATACCCAATACATGGGTAACGGCTACCAGCACTGGAATAGAGACCAGCAAAGGATTCAGTAAATTCAGCCCGGTTTTCCGATACAGCCATACGGACAGCAGGTAAACCCCTATCACCAGCGTCAAAATAAATATTTCGGAATTCAATAAAGAAGTCATACTCGCTACCTGTTTCTACTGTTCTACATGTTCCCCGTTCTGCCGTCTCTTTTCAAACCATTGCTGTACCAGGGCTACCACCACCAATACCACCACCGTGCTAACGCCACAAGCCACCAGCACCGCTTGCCAATATTGCGAAAGTATGTCCATTGAATTAATTATCCCTACTCCTGCAGGCACAAAGAAAAGAGCCATATTATCACAAAGGAACTTTGCTACCGGCTTAATCCTGTCGGGTTTCACGATCTTGAGGCACAATGCCGTAAAAAGTAAAATCATGCCGATCACGCTTCCGGGGATAAACCCTTGTATCAGCCACCCGGCCAATTCCCCCAATGCAAAGAACAATAAAACAATAAAAATACCTGCCAACATGATTTCCTGATGAAATGAAACATACAAGAGCTAAAAAGACCCTATCCGTTTAACCCTAAACTTTTACAAAAATATAGCTTTTTATTCCCGGCTATTCCGTTTTCTTTCATTTTCACACGATTAATCAACGAAAACGTTCTACTTTTTCGATTCACATTTCTCCCGCAGCAATATGCCTGTCCCGAACCTACCGGCAGCCCCACCTGCATAACGATACGAAAAAAAGTCATGAGGATGGCACCTGGTACAGATATCGGCCTGTTCGATATTCTCTGCGTCAAGCCCCGCCTGCAACAATTCCAAGTAATTTATAGCTCCCAGATCGACCTGGAATTTACCGGGATTCTTTCCGGCTTCCACCTGTTCCGGATATCGTCCCTGAAAAACCGAAGCCACTTCCTCTCCCACCTCAAAACAACATTTACCGATGGCAGGGCCTATCCCGGCCAAAATATTACGAGGTTCGCTGCCGTAACGTTGCCGCAATAAATTTACGGTTTTTCCGACAATATCAGCCGCCGTTCCCTTCCACCCGGCATGTATGGCGGCAATCGCCCCGCACTTCGGATCGTACAACAGCACAGGCACGCAATCGGCTGTCAGCACCATCAGGCATACACCGGAAAGAATCCGGCCCCCTCAGGCATACCCCGGCCCCGTCCGTCACCAAAGCATCGGTATCCGGCAAACGGCTCTCATTGTCATAAGCTCCCCGTCCGGCATCCTCAGCAGTCACCACGGTTATATCCGCCCCATGCACCTGATTGCCCACCACCAGCCTGTCTAACTCGAAACCGGCATTTTCTCCCAATTCCCGGCGGTTAGCCACCACGCGGCCAGGTTCCTCATTGCCTAAAAAACTAATATCTTTCACCCCCGACGATACGAAATGATTAATCTCCCGGCAAGCCGCAAGACGGTCAAACCGATAAAAAGGAAAAGTTTCCCGGTCTATCTTCTTCATAGCAAACTGCTTTTATTCTGCAAAATTAACCTTTATCCCTCAAAAGCAATACTTTATCCGAGGAATTATCTTTCCTTTCCGAAGATACAACGCTTCATCCGAAAATCCTCCGCCCACAAAAGACATCCGGCCGAAAACCTGTTCTCATATCTTTCCGTAAAACCGGAAAAAAGCCATGTGGGAAAAATTAAACGAACTAAGGCAGGAATTTTTAAACACTCCTGAACTAAACACGAAAACGTATAAGAACTACCTTATACAACGCCTTCTTTACGAAATTTTAAAACTGGAAGACAATCCTCTGCCCGAACAAGACTTTGCAAAAATTATTACCACAGGCAAGCGTCCCCGCTCAACAGACGGAACAAAGGCCTACGATCTCTGGCAAGCCTGGGTGTTCATTGCAAAAACGACCCAGGAACATGAAAAACTGAATTTGACATTCATGCAGGCGATTGCCGCCAAAGTCATGAAACATACCGGAGGGGAAACCACGACTTCGGTAGGCCGGTACGATAGTTCGTTGGGAGACTTCAGACTGGGGGAAGATTACAACGAAGTATATCCATTGGCCGATTATCGTAAAATCCCCGCTTTGTTAGCCTTTGCATGCCGCGATGTCAATGCCCGCATCGACAAAGCCAATGGCATACAAACGCTGCGGCTGGCTGCCGATTTCATGTATGAATTCGCACATATCCGGCCTTTCGGGGCAGGTAATCTGGAAACGGGATTGCTCGCGATGAACTACATTCAGCTTTATCATGACGAACCCTTGCTAATACTATATGCAGACGAACGTCCCGGACTTCTGAATGCCCTGAAAAGAGGAAAGATCAGTCAAACTCCGGAAACTTTTGAAGAATTTATAGCCTGCCAGCAAATCAAATTCCTGACAGAACAATTAGACGCCTTACAAGCATGAGCATAGAAACAGCCATTGTCTTCACCGGTAACCCCATTCTCCAGATTCCCACATGCCCGCTCTTTTGTTTTCCATCCGGATTTTAAAGGACTGCCGGACACAATAAAAAAAGTTATTAAATTTCTTTGTGATTTATAATGAATGATATATCTTTGCGAACCGATAATAAAAGGAATAATTATAAAATTTATCATACAATGAAAGAGGGCATACATCCTGAAAATTACAGATTAGTAGCGTTTAAAGATATGTCTAATGG
>UQTM01000073.1 GCA_900544025.1 uncultured Odoribacter sp. | reverse complement strand
AGAATTATGCAAAAAAAAAAAAACACCCCGCCGATAAAATAACAAAGATACCGACCAACTGTTCCCCATCAAGAGTCTCATTTAAAAAACATACTCCTAAGAACAATGCGGTAAGAGGCTCCATACAGCCCAAGATAGCAGTAATAGTAGACCCGACTTGCTTAATTGCTAAAATCAAAGTAAAATCAGAAATAAGGGTCGGGATCAGTGCAAGTAAAAATAAGTTTATGCCTGCTTTATAAGACGGAATCGCATCTAAACCGTTTCCCTTTATCAAAAGATTTCCTCCAAAAATAAGTGCCGATGACAACAAAACATAAAAAGTCATTTTTAACCCGTCCATTTTTTGAACACAAGACTTATTCACACCGACAATATATATCGCATAAGTGAGCACCGTTACTAAGACCAATGCCAATCCCCTTACATTAATGACTCCCCCATCCTTGCCTCCACTTAAAAAATAGACTCCGACAATCGCCATCACCGCCGCCGTAACAACAGATAAAGAGACCTTACTTTTGAAAAATAATATCATAATAGTCGTCACCAATACCGGATATAAAAAATGCACAGTGGTCGCAACACTGCTGGGAATATACAAATAAGACGCCGTAAGGCATAAAGAAGTAAGGGCATAAAAAACTCCAAGAAAAAATAATGTAACAAGTTCCTTAGCCGTAATACGAAAATCGCTCTTTACAAATAACAAATAAAGCCCTACTATAACTGCTGATACGGCAAAACGGTAAAACAATATAGAATCGATACCTACTCCCTCCTGTATGACCGGTAAAGCAAAAAACGGAATCATCCCGAACGTAGAAGAAGATAATATCGCTAAAAATATGCCTCTGAATTGTTTCATTTATTCTCTATTTTTAAAGTAAAGTATTTTTCGAGGCGCAAAATTGGGAATAATAAAACAATTATCAATTTACATATGTAAAAAAAGAACAGAGACCTATTATTGTATTCCGGCACGTATCCGGCTCAAAGAAACTTGAGAAATACCTAAATAGGAAGCAATGTGTCTGAGTGGCACTTTTTGTAAAATTTCCGGTTCTTGCTCTATCAACAGATGATACCGTTCGGAAGCCGAAATAAAACAACGTTCCATAATCAATTTCTCCAACTCTAAAATTATCTGATCAGACATTCTTCTTCCCCAATTAGCTAATTCGATATTACGGTCGAAAAGCCGATTAAGAGCATCATTCGATATTTTCAACAAGTCACACTCCTCAAGTAATTCGATATTTTCATATCCTGCAGAACCAAACATATAACCATTCATCGATAATAACGACATACCCGATGAGGCAAACCAAATAGTCACATCCCGATCTTCTTTATAAAAAAATCCCCGTGCATATCCCTTTATAATGAAATAAGAATATTTTTCTTTAACATCGCTTCGTATCAACAAATGACCTTTCGGAAAAGATACTCGTTCTGTCTCTGCAATAAACAGGGACAACGCTTCATCCGAAAGAGGATATACTTTTCTGATTTTTTCTATAAAATCTTTCATTCGATCTGTTTAACAAAAGAATGCCCGAACAAGCCGGGCATAAAAAATATTACATTCTCATTCAATAAACCTTAAAGGCTGCCTAAATTTTCCGATAAAGAGATTCAGCTTCTTATCAGAACTTAAAACCGAGAGTCAATATAAACGAATTATTTTTAGCATGCAAAGTAGCTACCTCCGAAGTCAGGCCCGTACTCGGAATCGGGGAAAACGCTAAAACATCGCTTTTTGCATTTTTATGAATATAAGCCATATCTGCATAAAAAATTCCGAACCGATAACCCAAACCACAAGTATAATATTGCGTACCCCGGTCAAGTGTATAGTGAGGAGCCATACCTGCTATATTCAATTCATCCCCCGTACTCACTTTCATAGGAGATAACTGATTGGCATATCCCAAACGAGCACTTAACTGAGGAGTAATGCGATATTCTCCTCCTACCCGGAATGTATGTCCGGCTTTAAAATAAGAAGAAATATCATCATTGACATCATTCATCTCCAATCCGTCGGTTTCGCTCAAACTCATTTTGTCATACGCCGTATATTCATAATCAAAACTGACAATTCCTTTTTTCCCGATTATAAATGCCGTACTCGCCATAAATTTCCACGGAGTAACCAAACTATAATCATAACGACCTTCGGGACTATCGGTAATATCATTACGCGATTCATTACTATTATTTTTTAAATAAGTATAGCTATTGTCCACACTCGCCATATAATAATCGCTCATCGAATAGTAGGTCGGAGTGTGAAACGCCAAGCCCAATCGCCAATAATCGGTAACACGAGCTATTAATCCGAGTTTGACATTAAAACCCGTACCTTCTGTTTTCAACCGATTCCATAAAGAGAAATTACTGCTCGTTATCGGATAATTATAAACCTGACCATTATCACCATCTTCTTCCTCATATATAGGAACAAATCCTGATGTATTGGATAAATTTTCATCATGAGAAGAAGTCATTTCATAATCCAAGTCCATTATACCGAGCCCTATTCCGAAATAAACCACATTCGACACATTTCCCCCGAAATTGAACGTATATTCGTTTGTCCGACCTCTTTCCCTGACATAAAGCGATCCCGATCCAGTGGCTTTTGCTCCGAAAAGGCCCTCATAACTGTCATCATAATAACCTCCTTCCGGATTTTCCTGAGGAGACATCAGCAACGACTCATATCCTAAAATACTCAACCAAGGAAGGCCGTTTATATCATAAGCATCCCCACTTTGCACATCAGCTCCGGCCAAATCGTTCTCCCAAATCCCGAAAGATTTATCGGCAATATAATTCGTTACAGAGGAACGAAGATTACTATACTGTACCCGATATGTCTGATCATAAGAATTACGACGATTATACGCAAACCCGAAATTATAAGAGACTATTCCCAAATCTTTTCCGGTATTAAAAGTTCCTATTATACCGACATTATCAAAAACAAATTTTGTCAGATTATTATTCACATTGACAGAAGTTTTTGTCTCCGCAGAAATTCCGGCTATACCCAAAGTCGTAACGATTTCATTACTTCTATACACTCCGATACCCGCCGGATTTTGCGACAATGTCGATATATCACCGCCTAAAGCTCCAAAAGCCCCTCCCATTCCCATGTAACGGGCCGTACCTTTTATATCGGTACGAGAATAATTATAGGCATTCATACTGCCTTGCGCGAATAGCGAAGCTACGCAACACATCGTTATCGCCATAATACAAATTGACCGTTTCATTTTCATAAATATTTCTGATATAAAAAACGGAAGCCCACATCACTCCTCGAATTCTCATTCACAATGATTATGGGCTTTCATTACACTATTTCATTATCGAATATTATCTTAAACTTATCTCTTTATCTCGTACGCCCCCGGGAACCTCCGCTACTACGGCCAACACTACCGCTCGATCCGCTACTGCGAGATGTGGACGGGCTATAGCTACTCCTCGATTCCCGCCTCTGACTGCTTGATGGAGTATATGTGCTGCGTCCTCCGCTACTGTTCCGTACTCGCGATGAAGAGCCGGAAGTACGTCCTGAAGAAGATCCCGGAGTATAAGTCGATCGGCGATTGGTTGTTCCTGAAGGACGGTTATACGTAGAATTACCACTTGATGTACCGATACGAGTACGTCCACGATTCGAGTTGGTTTCTCTCATTATAGGTTGCTTGCTTGAAGAAGACCCCGGAGTGTATTTGTTCCCCGTAGAAGACGGACGGGTATTTATAGTGTTTCTTCCTCCACTATAACGATTTGAAGAACCATAATTTCCGTAAGTCGTTCGTCCACCATTCGAATAACGGATATCCCGTCCGTTATTCCATCCGGGACGATGTCCGGGATAACGGGAGAGGGTCGGTAGATCGTGCTTTTGAAGGAGTTGTCCGCACCGTTGAGATCTGCCGGGATAAATCCGGTCACCGGATTTATGATTTTGGCGGGAATAGAATAAAAAGAGGGTGTCCTGTGTGTTTTGGACACCCTTTTTATAATAAAAGATAACGAATTTTGGATTTGGAAGAAAGTTAGAAACGATTCTTTCCTTTTCCCGTTGTGGATTAATCCAGTTTGAGAACGGCCAGGAACGCTTTTTGCGGAACTTCCACGTTGCCGATCTGTTTCATTCGTTTTTTCCCTTTTTTCTGTTTTTCAAGCAGCTTTCTTTTCCGCGAAATATCGCCTCCGTAACATTTGGCGGTGACGTCTTTCCGCACGGCTTTGATGGTTTCCCTGGCAATGACTTTCGCTCCGATAGCCGCCTGTATGGCAATGTCGAATTGCTGGCGGGGAATCAGTTCTTTTAACTTTTCACAAATCCGCCGTCCGAAACTATACGCATTGTCGAAGTGAATCAGGGCGGACAGGGCATCTACCGATTCTCCGTTCAGCAGAATATCCAATTTCACCAGGTTTGCCCTGCGGTAACCGATCCGGTAATAATCGAAAGAGGCATATCCTTTGGTGATGCTTTTCAATTTATCGTAAAAATCAAATACGATTTCGCCTAAAGGCATTTCGTAAGTGATCTCGATCCGGTTTCCCGTGTGGTATTGCTGGTTGATCAGGATGCCCCGCTTACCGAGGCAAAGCGTCATAATCGGACCGATATACTCGGCAGGAGTGATGATCTGTGCCCGGATAAAAGGCTCTTCGATGAAATCCAGCGCACTGGCGGAAGGCATATCCGACGGATTGTGCATTTCGTACACCTCGCCTTTGGTGGTGTGTGCGATGTACATAACGTTAGGCACGGTGGTAATCACGTTCATGTCGAATTCCCGGTCGAGCCGTTCCTGTATGATTTCCATGTGAAGCATTCCCAGGAAACCGCAACGGAAACCGAAGCCTAAAGCCGCCGACGATTCCGGCTCGAAGGTGAGCGAAGCGTCGTTCAATTGTAATTTCTCGATAGAAGCCCGTAAATCTTCGTAGTCTTCGGATTCGATCGGGTATATCCCGGCGAAGACCATCGGTTTCACCTCTTCGAATCCGTCGATCGCCACGTCGCAGGGGCGTTCTACATGCGTAATGGTGTCGCCGACTTTCACTTCCGACGATGTTTTGATGCCGGAGATGATGTAGCCCACATCGCCCGTTTCGAGTATCTCGCGGGGTTCCTGTTTCAGGCGCAGCACACCGATTTCGTCGGCAAGGTATTCTTTTCCGGTATTGACGAATTTCACTTTGTCGCCTTTCCGCAGGCTGCCGTTTACGATGCGGCAATAGGTGATGATTCCCCGGAAGGAATTGAATTCGGAGTCGAAAATCAGGGCTTGCAGGGGTTGATTGGGAAATCCTTCCGGATGGGGGACTCTTTCAACAATCGCATGCAAAATTTCTTCCACTCCCAAACCTGTTTTTCCACTGGCTTCGACGATGTCCTCGCGCTTGCAGCCGATGAGTTCCACAATCTGGTCTTTCACTTCTTCGGGCATGGCGTTGGGCATATCCATTTTGTTGAGCACGGGAATGATTTCCAGGTTATTCTCCACCGCCAGATACAGGTTCGAAATGGTCTGTGCCTGAATGCCCTGGGTGGCGTCCACAATCAGCAACGCTCCTTCGCAGGCCGCGATAGAACGCGATACCTCATACGAAAAATCCACGTGTCCCGGAGTGTCGATCAGGTTCAGTACATATTTTTTTCCTTGATATACGTAGTCCATCTGTATCGCATGGCTCTTGATCGTGATGCCCCTTTCCCTTTCCAGATCCATATCGTCGAGCACCTGGGCTTGCAGGTCTTTCCCCGTCACGGTTCCGGTATATTCCAATAAACGGTCGGCCAAGGTGCTTTTCCCGTGGTCAATATGAGCTATAATGCAAAAATTACGGATGTTTTCCATATATCAGTTTAATTCACAATCATAATTATCCGGGTGTAAAGATAGGAAGAAAAACTAAAATCTGAAAGGGGCTTTCAAGTGCGACCGTACAGAGGGGATAATTTGCCAAAAATGAGTGGAGGATGAAGCATTTGCAAATAAATCGTTACTTTTGCAGAAGAAATTAAAATGAAGGCGTTATGATAAAATCAATGACCGGTTTCGGGAAAACAACCGTTGAAGTCGGAAATAAGAAAGTGATTATCGAGATCAAGAGTTTAAATTCAAAGCAACTCGATCTGAATTTACGGATGCCCAACCTATATAAGGAAAAGGAGATGGAAGTGAGGGGTATGGTGAAGGAATGGCTCGACCGGGGAAAAGTGGATATGTGCATTTACTTCGATAATTCGGAAACGGATAAGGAAGTGCAAATCAACCGGGCGGTCGTGGCGCAGTATTTCAATCAGATGCTGGAAATTGCCGGATCGTTGGGGGCGACGCCCGATAAAGGCGAATTGCTGCAAACGGTGATGCGTTTTCCCGATACGCTGCAAATCAAATCGGAAGAACTGAAAGAGGAGGAGTGGAGCCAGTTGAAAGCGGGTGTGAGGGAAGCTCTGGAAGCGATGGATCATTTCCGGATTCAGGAAGGTAAGGCATTGATTAAAGATATTATTCACCGGGTTCAGCTGATTCAGGAATTGTCGGCACAGGTTCCCCAGTTCGAAAAGAGACGGGTGGAAGTGATCCGGCAAAAATTACAGGAAAAGATCACCGAATGGACGGATGTGAAAAGCATCGACCAAAACCGGATGGAGCAAGAGATTATTTATTATCTGGAAAAACTCGATATTACCGAGGAAAAAGTGCGTCTGGCCAATCATTGCAAATATTTCATGGAAACCGTAGAGAAGGAGGATGCACCCGGACGGAAGATCGGTTTTATTGCGCAGGAAATCGGGCGTGAGATCAATACCATGGGATCGAAAGCCAACGACCACGATATTCAAAAATTGGTGGTGCGTATGAAAGACGAGTTGGAAAAGATCAAAGAACAGAGTTTAAATGTCCTTTAAAATATGGGGAAAGTCATTATTTTTTCAGCTCCCAGCGGAGCGGGTAAGAGTACGATCGTCGATCATTTATTGAAAAAGGATTTAGGGCTGGAATTTTCCATTTCGGCCACGTGCCGGGCTCCGAGGGGTAAAGAGGAACACGGCAGAGAATATTATTTTTTTTCGCAGGAAGAATTTCAAAAGCGGATCGGTGCGGGGGAATTTCTGGAATGGGAGGAAGTTTATCCCGGTTGTTTTTACGGCACTCTGAAAAGCGAATTGGATCGAATCTGGGCGAAAGGGCATACGGTGGTGTTCGATGTCGATGTGGTGGGTGGCGTGAATATTAAGAAGATTTTTGGGAAAGATGCCCTTTCTGTGTTTATCCAGGCTCCTTCTATCGACGAGCTGCGTTGCCGTTTGATAAGCCGGGCGACCGACGATCCGGAAAAGATCGAGCAACGGGTGGCAAAGGCCGAATATGAAATGGGGTTTGCCGGTCAGTTCGATACCATTGTGGTGAACGACGACCTGGATGCCGCTTTGGCGGATGCAGAACGGAAAGTCAGGGCTTTTTTAGAAAAATAAAGAATTTTGTTTCATTACGGCAAGAGTATGACGGGGCTTTTTTTCGGTTCTTTTAATCCGGTACACAACGGACATCTGGCAATAGCCCGCTATTTGCTCGAAAAAGGCTTTTGCCGGGAAGTGTGGTTTGTGGTGTCGCCTCAAAATCCGTTGAAACAAAATGCAGAGCTTTTGGATGAAAACAAGAGGCTGGAAATTCTCCGCAAGGCGATAGCCGGAGAGCCGGGCATGGAGGTAGGCGATGCGGAGTTCCGGCTGCCGCGTCCTTCTTATACATGGAATACCTTGCAGGTTTTGAAAAAAGAGTATCCGGAGAAATCTTTTGCTTTGGTGATCGGAGGGGACAATCTCCGCAATTTTCATTTGTGGAGGAATTACAAGGAGATTCTTAACCATTACCGGATATTCGTGTATCCCCGTCCCGGCGTGGAGGTGCCCGGAACGATCCCGGAAGGGGTGATTTTGGTGGATGCTCCCCTTGCGGCTGTATCTTCGACGGAGATACGGGCGAAGATCGGAGCGGGCGAAGATATTTCGGCCAATGTTTCCGCTAAGGCATATCCGTTGATTATGAAATATTATTCTTCCGCCGGAAAGACGTAAGATGAAATAAATCCGCTTATACATGAAAATCGGTTTACTGTTTTTGTTTTTGTTTCTGGGCTGGGAGCTTTCGGCCCAGCGGGTGCTTCCGGCTAAAAGCCGGGAAGAGAAAAAAACGCAGAAGCAGATCGGGAAGCGGGCGAAGGAACAGGTCACGGTGGAAGAGGAACGCTGGGACCCCCGGACATTACCGGGCAGGAGTAAAGGCGTTCCGGAAGTTTCTTCCTGGCATACGGGGACGGCAGGCATTATTGCCGGCGATGCCGCGGAGATCAGTTTATTCAATCAGAGCCGGATCGGATTTTCAAAATCGACGGAATTGCTGTTCCGGCTTGCCGAAGAGCCTTTTTTGCCGAATATCGGCTTAAAGCATCGCTGGCTGGGAAAACACAAGTTATTTCTATCCTCCGAACATACCCTGTATTACACTTATCCTGTTTTGAAAATATTGCAGGCGACGGGATTTAAGGATTTAGTCCCCGATTCTGTGCGGGTGAATCACGGATTGGCCATGCGGAATGAATTGATTTTTTCGTGGCTGATGAATCCCCGGGTTTTCGGCTGTCCTGCCTTAACGCCCGAACGTATCCTTTCCGTCCGTGCCGGGGTTGAGTTCTACGCAGGTTTCGGGAAAACTCAGGTGCAGCCTTTCGATTATGCCCATTCGCTCTATCATTCCCAATTATTGAACAAGAAACTGCTTTATTACGGCGGACTGCAATTCGATTCTTATTTTTCGAATCGTTTCCACTATTCGGTGAACGGCTTGTATTATAATGTAGATGCCACAAAGGAATTTGCCGTAGAAGTCAATTTGCGTCTGACTTATTATGTGTCCCGCCGTGTGGGAATTTCTGCTGCCTGCAAAGGAGCTTATATGCAGGTGGCCGGAAAGAACGAAATTGCCTGCCTGCCTTTTCTGGATTTCACTTATTTGGTGAATCCCGGACGTACGACGATCAAGCACGGACTTTATAAAAACAGGCGGAAGATAAGATAAAAAATTTCCCATTCAGACCGTAAAAGGACTGGAATGGGAAACCTGGATTTTTGCGGGGAGATTCCACATCCGGCAGTTTAAGCTGCGGCTGCGTTTTCCTGAATGTTCACTTTCACCTCCCGGTTGTTTACAATGATTTCGAAACGATAGTATTTTCCTTCCGGTGTTTCGTAGCAATCGATGTCGTCGATGACCGGATTCGGATATTGGGTGGCGAGTGCTTCCAATACGGTTGCCGGAACTTCCTGCTGAAGCACATCGTATTCCGTTTCTATCCATTCTTCCAAAGCATTGAAGCGGACTTCTTTTTGCTTGTTTTCGTGCCATATATCCACTTCTAAAACACCGTGTTCGTTGTCGGCTTCCGTGATCCGGGCATTCGGATACATGGTTTGTATAGCGGATTTTATGTTTGCCGACAGATCATCGGGCGAAATGTCGTCGTTGTCGTCTTTGCAGGCCGAAAAAAGGACAGCCGTTGCTAATAGAGATAAAAATAAAGTCTTGAATTTCATGATTTTCTGTTTTAATGTGGATGGGATTAGTCGTCTATATCGATCGCTCTGAATTTCTTATCGAATGTAATTTCCAGTCTGTTGGTCAGTTTCACTTCATATTCCTTCTTGTCCCGTTCGATTTTTATTATTTTTTGTTCCGGGAAATGTTGTTTCACATAATTTTTGATTGCTTCCGGGACGATCGTTTCCGGAACGGTGGAAAATTTGCAATCCACTTCCAGCCATTCTCCGTTTTTATCGAATTCCACTTTCTGACCGTTTACCAAAACAACATCGTATTTCTTTTCCCAAAGGTCTTCTTCGAGTTTTGCATAAGAAACCTTCACATCTGCGAAATACTTATTCATAAAGGTAAGGGCCTTTTGAGGCAGTTCTTTCATTTCGACAGGCTTGTCGTTATCGGCTTTGGCAAGTCCCTGTAAAGTAAACAGGCATACGAGTACAATCATTAACTTTTTCATATCTTTTCGTTTTTAAGTTTAATTTGATGAAACAAAATTGAGGGGTAAAACTGAAAAAAATATGAAATTTATCTCTGTTTCACGATTTTTTTATCTCAAAACCGTGTTTTCCGTTATAAAAGTACCGGATTTGGAGACGACAGGTCTTGCAAATCGCCGCCATGATCGACAATCCCAGCCCGGTAGAGCCTTCTTTTTTCGTTTTTCCTTGCCGGAAACGTTCGAAAAGATGGGTTTCGTCCAGCATTCCTTCGTCTCCGGTATTGAGAACGGTGATGCTGCCGGAGGTGATTTCTATGTACAGTTCTCCCTTATCTTTCCGGTTGTGTACGAAAGCGTTTTTTAGAAGATTGGAAACTAAGGCTCCCGATAAGGCTTCGTCCATACCTACCGTGAAAGTGCCTTTCTCTTCGACGTGAACCGTGATATTTAGATAGCCGTACGCTTCTTCGTAATCGGGCAGGAATTTATGAATTAACTCGTTGAACGATATTTCTTTGATTTCCTGAAATTGCCCGTTATCTATTTTGGAAAGGAATAATAACGATTTGTTTAGCTTGATGATATAATCCAGCGTGGATTGAGTTTTAAAAATCTCTGTCAGCTGCTCTTCCGTCAGGGTGTCGTTGTCGGCAAGCATTTCCAGACGGTTCCGGCAAATGGCCAGCGGAGTTTGCAGTTCGTGGGAAGCGTTGCTGATAAATTGTTTTTGTTGCTCGAACAGGTTTTTATTGCGTTCGGCCTGACGGATAGCGGCTTCATTGAGTTTTTTAAATTCGGTAATCTTCGTGTTATTCTCCAGGACGGGGTTATTGCCGCTAATGGAGTAACGATCCAGCCATTTCAAAAGGGTGTAAAGGGGGCGCATGCTCCGGTAGAAAACCCATAGGTTTATGAGTAGGATGGTTATCAACAGGGTAAGATATAAAAAGATGATCCAGTAGAGAATCGCTTCCCGCAGGTCGTCTTTTTCAATGTTGGGGATACTGACGATCAGTTCGTAATATTCCCCGTTTTCATTTTGGAAAATGGTTTTTAATATTCTCGCCGGTTCGGTTTCCTTTTTTTCCGGAATATATACCATTTCGTCGGAATAACGTATTTGCTCGTATTTTTCCGCGTATTCCTCCGGTACCTGGGTTAAATAGTAGCTGTTGTTCGTACCGTCGGCCTGGGATGGCATTTCCTGTCCCGCTAAAAAACGGGTGATGATGATTTCGGAATAATCTTCCAACGTATCGTCCGTTTCATCGTTTACCTCATCCATAAGGGCATAATAAAAGAATATGCCCCATAACGTGGTTATCACCAGAAGGGCAGGGACAAGACGGGTTAAGATACGAACGATCAGTCTCATTTTAAAGTCATTTTATAGCCGAAACCGTACACGGCTTTTATTTCAGCCGAGGCTTCCGCCAGATTTAATTTTTTTCTCAGGTTTTTGATCTGGGCATAGATAAAATCGAAATTGTCTGCCTGGTCGATGTGGTCGCCCCATACGGCTTCTGCCAATAAATTTTTATTGATCAGGCGATCTGGGCGGTTGATAAAATAATACAAAATGTCGTATTCTTTCCGGTTGAGTTCGAGTTCCGTATCGTTTACATATACCCGGAAAAGGCCGGGATTGACCCTGATGTTTCCGTATTCGATGAAATCCGGGCTACCGGGATGATTCCGCCGGGCCACGCTTTTAATCCGGGCGTTCAGTTCCGCCAGGTGGAAAGGTTTGGGCAGGTAGTCGTCCGCTCCGAGGTCTAAACCTATGACCTTATCCTCTAAAGAGTCTTTGGCTGAAATAATAATCACGTTTTCCTGTTTTCGCAGTTCCTTCAACGTGTTCAGCAATTGCAGGCCGTTCCCGTCCGGGAGCATGATGTCGAGCAGAATACAGTCGTAATTATAGTCTTCGATTTTTTGCAGGGCGGTTTGGAAATTGGGCGCAACCTCAACGATGTGACGTTCTTTTTCCAAAGAATGCTGCATGATCTCGCGCAAGGAAGCGTCGTCTTCTATGATTAAAATCTTCATCGTCTTCTAATTTTATTCCTGTGGAAATGAGTATTGTTTATATGTCCGGCAAACGACTCTTTAAATTTAGCACAAACAAAAATAAGGATTCTGAAAAATATTTGAAATTATCGGCAGATAATTGGCGGGAGAATGGAATTATTATAATTTTGCGCCTCGTTGGTGCGATGCAAACTATCCGGTTTGTATGCTTAATAGGGAAATCCGTGGAAATCGGATACTGTTCCCGCAGCTGTAATCTCGAATATGGTTTTAACGATTATGCCACTGTTTGAAAAGAATGGGAAGGCGTTGAAACAGAGAGAGTCAGAAGACCTGCCAATGTATTTATTTATAAGCTTTCGGGAGTTAGAGCGCAAAAGATTTCTATTGTCTTTTCTCTGATTTTCATCGCTTTATATTTGACGAATTTAATATTTTAAATTTTTGGATATGAATGTAAAGCATTTTATTAAGACGTGTGGGATGTTTGTTGTGATGGCAACGGCTCTGACCGCTTGTTCGGACGACGACTGTGACCTTCGCCATGCCGACAGTTTGCTGGGGTTGCCTGCTTTGAAAGAAGGGACTTTTCCGGAAAGCGGCGTGCAACTGAATGTCGGGGAGACTTACGACTATGCGCCCCGGGTGACTTCTTCCGGAGATGTATATTATCAATGGTATATGAACGAAGAGGATATGGGAACCGAGCCCCGGTTTTCTTTCACGGCGGAACGTCCGTCCCGTTCTCTGGTGGTGCTGGAATTGATCAATGATTTTGGAAAAGTTATCTTGCAAAATAAACTGGTCGTTCCGGGAGCGGATTATACCGGAGGCTGCCTTATTATAAACGAAGGCTGGTTCGGTCATGAAACGGGAAGCGTATCGTATTACGATTATAGGAGCAATGCTGTCGAAACCCGGGCTTTGAGAAACCAAAATTTCGGGGCGTCCCTGGGTACTACCAGCCAATCCGCCACTTTATGGAACGGGAAACTCTATATCTGTTCCAAACAAGGGAATCAATTGACGGTTGTCGATCCGAAAACACTCTATATAGAGAAAAGCGCGCCTGTCCTCGCCGGAACCCGGCAGGTTTATGAGTTTATCGGTTTAAGCGATAAATATGGCGTGGTGACCGCTAACGGCGATGTCTTCCGGGTGGATCTGGAAACTTTCGCTTCCGAGCAGATCGTGATGGACGATACCTGGGGCGGATGCGGAAGCGCTTCTGTCTATCGAGGTAAACTGCTGTTGAATGTGAAGTCTAAGAAAATGCACGTGCTGGAAGTGGAAAGAATCCTGAACGACGATCTTTCACAATACACGTTCAGTAATTCTTTTCCTTACACGACTATCGATGTAACCACAACGGGCGGTTGCCGGTTCGTGGCCGGAAAAGACGGGAATATATATACCGTCGAGTCTGCGAAATCGGGTAATAATCTGGTGAAAATCAAACCCGACCTTTCCGTCGAAAAAGTTCCGGTCCGGAGCGATTACGAACCTTCGAGCTTCGGAGCCTACCGGGAGGATTCGTTCTGTGGCGACGGCGAAAATTTCTTCTATCTTGCAGGAGGGAAAATTTATAAATCCACGTTTGAAAATGCCGCTCCCGAACAACCTTTTACTTCGTATGAGAAAGAAGGTTACGGTTTTTATGGAGCCGGAATCCGGGTAAATCCCGCCACCAAAGAAGTGTTGGCGACTTATCTGACGGAGGATTATCAAAAGAATCTGATCGTACGTTTTAACGGAACTACCGGAGAAAAGATTTCCGAAGTGATGTTCGACGGTTATTATTTCCCCGGAACAATTATTTTTAATGAACAGTAATTAGGCTATTGGCGATGAATAAAATATATACTTTTATTTTAATGGCATTTTTGGCAGTAGGTTTTATTGCCTGTGAAGACGACGATTGTGACCGGCTGCATATCGATATGGATATGATGGGTATTCCCACCGTGCTGAAAGGGAGTTTTCCTGTGGGGACACTGACCCCCGCCGTGGGCGATTCCATTGTTTTCGCTCCTCAGTTACTGGATACGGCAGGAGTATCCTATGCGTGGAAATTAAACGGGCAGGAGGTTTCTTCGGATTCTGCTTTTACTTACAGGATTGAAAAGCCTTGCCGGGCAAAAGTGGAATGTACTTTGAAAAATGCCAAAGGCGAAGTGATGCTGGAGGCCGATATCGTGTCGAAAACCGATTTAACCCAAGGCGTACTGATCGTGCAAAAAAATTCTGTGGATTATTACGATACGGAGACCGGAAAACGTTATTCCGATGTGTATTCTTCGTTGAATTATGGAGAGGGGATAAATTTGGGGTCTTATGACGATCTTTATGCAACCCGGATCGACGATAAATTATATATGATGGTTTCCACTTCGACTTCCAATGTCGAACATATATTCTCTGCCGATGCCAAAACCCTATATGCAGAAAATTCCGCTGTCGTGGCTGCCAATCTGGATGGCTTCGTTCCTTTGAACGACCAGCAGGCGTTGGTGATCGGAGGGGGCGCTTACCGGATGGACCTGACCTCTTTTTCAAAAGTTCAGTTGTTAAAGAAATACGGATGGGCTATCTATAACGGTATTGTCGTGAATGGGAAATTGTTGGGAAATATGACTTATCAGTCGCTGGCTAAAGTGAATGTTTACGGATTGAACGATGTATTGAATGCTGCCGAAAACGGGATGCCGGAGCCGTCGGTTTTGGAGGTTTGGCAGGATGGTAAGATCAATTTCGTAAAAGCGGGCGGCGATGTATATACCATCGGATGTAACGAAGAAAAGACGGAATATTATCTTGTCCGGATCGCTTCCGACCTGACGTTGAAAAAAGAAGTCCTTCCCTTTAAACCGATGTTGTCCGGCTACCAGCACGGTATTTATACTGCCGGTCTGGCTTTGAGTAAAACCGGGAACGAAATTTATATTCCTGCTGAAGATCAGAGCATATATAAATATGTGTTGGGAAACGCAGCTTCGTTGAGCGTTCCTTTCATTGCAGCTCCTGAAGGCGATGAAGAATTGTCCGGGGCGGGGATAAATGTAAATCCCCGGAATGGAGAACTTTGGGTTTGTTATTCGGAAGAAGTGGGCTGGAACGAGGACGCAGGAAAAATCGTTGTGTTCGATGCTGCCGGGAATAAGGTAAAATCGATAGATTGCGGAGATGTAGCTCCTCAGGCTGTTTTATTTAATAATTAATGATATGAAGAAAAGCTTTTATTGTTATGGAATGGCGTTAGCCTTGGCTTTTACGGCCTGTTCCGTGGATAAGGACGATAACGACGACGATGAAATCGCTCCCGGACAGGTGAAAGTGCTGGAATATTGCCCGGCTCCCGGTCAGTTCATCAATGAGCACGGGGAGTTTAAGACTATGGCGGAAGCGAATGCCTGGGCGGAAACTCGTCTGAAAAACAAACTGTATGTGTCTTTAGGCTCGTTCGGTGGCTATATCACGGTGAAGCTGCCTAAGGTGGTGAAAAATCGGAAAGGATATGATTTCGGAGTAATCGGAAACCCTTTTGAAGGAAGTTCTGAGCCCGGAATTGTCTGGGTGTCGGAGGATGTGAACGGCAATGGCCTTGCCGACGATCCCTGGTATGAGTTGAAAGGCAGCGACCAGGCGGAACGGGGTTATGAGGTTACTT
Organism: uncultured Odoribacter sp.; assembly: GCA_900544025.1. Taxonomy (GTDB): domain Bacteria; phylum Bacteroidota; class Bacteroidia; order Bacteroidales; family Marinifilaceae; genus Odoribacter. Next base: position 1,118 of record UQTM01000073.1, on the reverse strand, counting down.
ATTTCCGTCCCTCACAGCCGGGAAATGTGCATTGGAAAGATAATAAGGGGAATGAAGGAGATATTCTGTATCTGCCCGATTTTCACGACCAGATGTATTATCCGGCTTGGGTTACCGCCGATTCATATACATTGAAAGGGAGTATGCTCCAGCCCCGTACGGTGAACGAAGGAGGGGTTTGGAAAAATCAGGCTTTCGGCTGGGGATACGCCGATAATATGGGGAAGGATATAGAAAAATCGGCAAACGGGGTGTATCGGTACAATCAGTTTGAACTGGATAACGCCATAGATGCCGAAGGGAATGCAGTGGTATTGAACCAGATTCATTTTGTGAAGGTTCAAAGCGGCATTCTTAAAAATGTGGATGTGATCGGGGAAGTCTCTACCGAAGTGGTAGGTTTTAAGATTTTTTAAGGGCTTATAAACATAAACCTTTCTCTCTTAAATTCATAAGACTGTGGTATTCGTAGTCTTATGAATTTTGTCGTTTAGCGAGACGCCCGCAGGGCGGTGTACTACAGTATAATCATTCATAATCAGACCATGGCAGACCGACGGATAAAAGCTGTTTTTAACTGGAGCGGAGGGAAGGATTCGGCTCTGGCTTTGTGGAAAGTGCTGCAATCCGGGGAATACGAAGTTGTTTCCCTGCTAACCACGGTGAATAGGCAGAACCGAAGATCGTCCATGCATGCCATTCCGGTGGGTTTGTTGCAAAAACAGGCGGAGAGTATCGGGATTCCCTTGTATGTGGTGGAATTGGTACCGGAGGGCGAAATGCAGGGCTACGAGCATGCGATGCAGGAGGCGGTGAGGTATTTTCTGGACCGGGGAGTGACGCATTTCATTTTTGGGGATATTTTTTTACACGATGTGAAAGTGTATCGCGAGCGGCAGCTGTCGCCTTACGGGATCACTGTCGTAGAGCCTTTGTGGGGAAAGACGTCGGCGGAAGTCGTGGAAGAATTTTTGGCTTCCGGGCTCCGAACGGTGGTCGTGACCACGATGGCGGAAAAACTCGGCAGGGATTTTATCGGACGTGCCGTCGATGCTGGGTTTATAAAAGATTTGCCGGAGGATACCGATGTTTGCGGGGAAAACGGGGAATATCACACG
>UQTM01000072.1 GCA_900544025.1 uncultured Odoribacter sp. | reverse complement strand
GGGAGCCGTAGCCGTCGGGGCTACGATTTATTTCGGCTCGGCAGAAAGCAGGCGGCAAATCGTGGAAATTGCCAAAGCTTTTGAATACGCACATGAATTAGGGATGGCGACCATTTTGTGGTGTTATCTGCGTAACAATAATTTTAAAGCCGACGGAACGGACTATCATGCGGCAGCCGACCTTACCGGGCAAGCCAACCATTTGGGGGTAACGATACAAGCCGACATCATTAAACAAAAACTTCCGGTAAATAACGGTGGTTTCACAGCCCTCCATTTTGCTAAAACCGATCCGCGGGTATATTCGCAGCTTACCTCCGAACATCCCATCGACTTATGCCGTTACCAGGTAGCCAATTGTTATATGGGACGTGTCGGACTAATCAATTCCGGCGGAGAGTCCAAAGGTTCCTCCGATTTACAGGAAGCCGTCATTACTGCTGTTGTAAACAAAAGAGCAGGCGGGATGGGACTGATCAGCGGACGGAAAGCTTTTCAAAAGCCGATGGACGAAGGAGTGAAACTATTACATGCCATACAGGATGTATATCTCGATCCGAAAATAACATTGGCTTAATGAAGAACTTTAAATAAAATCCCTTGAAAGAAGCAGCGGTAAAGCTTTTTCACTTTTAAATCTAAAAACAGTCAGAGAATTATTCTGACTGTTTTTTTATGGGGATAAAACTAAAAGCCTTTCACCGTATCAAATGAGGAATACAATGCACCACAGGATTTATTTTTTTCCTTGATTGGCAACTGCTTCCATTAATTTTTTAATCTTTTCGGGATCACCCAGAAAATAATCGTTGATCAGATTCAAATCCTGGTCGAAATCGAACACATAAGGTATGGCTGTCGGAAGATTCAGGCTTACAATCGTTTCGTCGGATATACCTTTCAAATATTTAATAATCCCTCTCAGGCTATTCCCATGAGCCACCACTAAAATCTGATCCTTATCCTTTAAGGCTGGAAAAATTTCTTTTTTCCAATAGGGTAAAATCCGGTCGATTGTATCTTTCAACGATTCGGTTTCCGGTAATTCAGCCGGCGGAACATCTTTATAGCGAATGTCGAAACGAGGATTTCTCGGATCTTCCGGTGATAAAGCCGGAGCCGGAATATCATAGCTGCGCCGCCAGATTAAAACCTGGTCTTCACCGTATTTGGCAGCCGTTTCACTTTTATTCAATCCCTGTAAAGCTCCATAGTGCTTTTCGTTCAAACGCCAGTTTTTTTCTACCGGAATCCAATCCTGGTCCATTTGGTCGAGTGCGAAGTTCAATGTCTTCACCGCCCTTTTCAAATAAGAAGTGTATGCTTTATCAAACAGAAATCCCTTCTCTTTCATAATTTTTCCCGCTTCTACCGCTTCTTCCACTCCCTTTTCCGTTAAATCTACATCTGTCCAGCCGGTAAATTTATTTTCCCGGTTCCATTGACTTTCCCCGTGGCGTAATAAAACAATCCTTTTCATAACTATTCTATATTTAATTATTAAAGATCATACGGTATTTTACTTCTCAGGTTGTCTTTCAGGCTGCACCGGTTAAAAAAAATTCCCGCAGGAACTCTCCTACGGGAATTTCAGGTCCTTTCATCAAAAATTACTTTTTGAAATAACGGTTGTACAGACCTTCAAATCCTTTACCGTGACGAGCTTCGTCTTTACACATTTCGTGTACAGTATCGTGAATGGCATCCAAATTCAACTTTTTAGCCAAAGTCGCTATCCGTTTTTTATCTTCACAAGCACCCGCTTCAGCTTCCATTCTCTTTTTCAGGTTAGTTTCCGTGTCCCAAACACACTCACCCAATAATTCACAGAATTTAGCGGCATGCTCCGCTTCTTCCCAGGCATAACGTTTAAAGGCCTCGGCCACTTCCGGATAACCTTCACGGTCAGCCTGACGGCTCATTGCTAAATACATACCCACTTCCGTACACTCACCGTTAAAATGAGCCTTCAAACCCTCCAACACTTCTTCATCCACACCTTTAGCTACTCCGATCACATGTTCGTCCACGAAAGTCAATGCTCCGTCAGTTTCCTGCATTTCCTTGAATTTGCTACGGGGAACTTTACATTGAGGACAAAATTCCGGAGCTTCTTCACCTTCATAAACATAGCCGCATACAGTGCAAATAAATTTTTTCATAACGTTTTTGTTTTATTGATTAATATTATTTGTGGACGCACCACATTTTTATTTTAGTTGCTGTTTTTCCTTTGCAAGCAATCCCTACAATAGCCTTTGTAGTATAGATGCACTTCGGTTACTGCAAATCCCTTTATTTCTTCCGGTTTCATACATCCAATGTTTTCTACCGGAACATCGAACACTTTGCAACACTCCACACATTGAAAATGAGCATGGTTCGAAGTGTCTATGTCGAAACGCACATTTTTCTCGTCGATAACGAGTGCTAATAACGCTCCCTGCTCTGCAAATAATTTCAGGGTATTATAAACCGTTGTCTTAGACAAAGTAGGAATGGAAACACATAATGCATTATAAATATCCTCCACACTCGGATGAATACGATTGTGAAGCAAAAAATTCATAATGGCAATCCGCTGTACCGAAGGCTTGATATCGAACTTCAGCAGATATTCATGTGCATTGATAATTGTATCCATTATTAATTTGTAATTATTACAAGTTTATAACGACTGCAAATTTATTTTCTTTTTTAACATTTTCAAAAAATAAGCCGGATTTTTTCATCGGTTTATTTTAATTAAAAAATCCGGCAAAATACCGATGAATGGAAAAATGGGGTATTTCTTTATCCTCTCCTATCCTAAACATTAACAATTGTTTATGGAAAGGAACAATAGTTTTGTTGAAATAGTTTTAAATTCTCAATTTTGTTTATAGCTTTGTAGCATGTTTTTCATCGGGATCTCTGCTCACATATTGATTTATTTTCTGGTTCCTGCCTTTTTAGTCGTATGTCTATTCTTTAATGGCAAATCGGATACGCTGGAAGTTACAGACTTTCTGCCGGTATGTGTTATGCACGAATCGCAGATTTCGGCGATCAATTATAACGACACTTATGTATATGAAGTGTCCGAATATGTACTTTCCGAAGAAAAAGAAAAACTTACTTTTCATGTATTCATTCCTTTGACCGAATTTCCGGAAATCGTCAAAACGTATCGTTCTCCGGAAATCGACGGCCATTCTTTGCGTGCTCCCCCTGCTATGATTTTAGATTGCTGATTATCTAATTCTTCGAAGAACGGAATTTTTCCTGAACGAAGGAATAATAGGATTATCGGGAAAAGTTTTATCTAAAATCATCATTTCAAATAAGAGCGATAGATGCGAATAATCTTAACGATTGCGTTATTGGGGATCATTTTAACTAATGTGTCTGCCCAGCAAATAACCATGGCTATAAACGATTCGACGCTGAGTTCCATTCAGCAGTTGAAAGAGGTGGTCGTTTCCGCAGAAAAACGGGAACTTTCTCCTACAGATATTCCCACGGCTTTAACCGTGGTCTCCGAGAATGCCATTCCCGGAGAAAACAATCCCGATTTACGGAACATTTCAGGAATCGTTCCCAATTTTTATATGCAGGAAGGGGGGCTGAAACTTTCTACTCCTTTGTATATCCGGGGTATCGGAACGGTTTCCGGAACACCGCCCGTAGGGTTGTATGTGGATGGGGTTCCGGTGTTCGACAAGAACGGCTTTGTATTCGATCTGTATGATATCAAGCAGATTGAAGTGCTCCGAGGCCCTCAAACCACGCTATACGGTAGAAATAGTATCAATGGATTGATCAATATCGTATCTAACGCGCCTGCCAATAAATTTTCCCTGCAATTCAAAGCGGGAGTGGCCAGTTACAGATCGCAGAATTACAATGTGGTGTTGAACCTGCCGATCAAGATGGTATATAGCAAACTCTCTTTTTCCTATAATAAGTCGAAAGGCTATTTTAAGAATCGCTTCGATCAGGATAAGAAATCGAATCCATCCGATTCCTATAACTTGCGTTATCAGGGAAATGTTTATGCGGCAAGGAACTGGAAGATCGGTTTCGGAGTGAATTATAATAATTCTTTCGATGGCGGATATGCTTATCATGCTGTGGATTCTTTGAAAGAAAACCGTTATACGGTAAATTTCAACACTCCGTCTTCGTATGACCGTAATCTGTTGTCCTCCTATCTGAATCTAAAGAAGAGCGGACGGAAACTGGCATTCAATTCTGTCAGTTCTTATTCCTGGACGAAAGATAAACAAATGCTGGATGCGGATTTCACCTATCTGGATGTGTTCGACAACAGTAAAAAGTCTCGTCAGAATTTAGTGACACAGGAATTGAACCTGCAATCTATTTCGGGGAAAAAATTGGATTGGACGATCGGTACTTTCGGGTTTTATAAAGATTTAACCAATAATTACCTTGCCACCTTCGGGGCCGATAAGGAATATCTGTTACCGATGCCTTTAGATAAAGCCAAGTATTTCAATAATACCACAACCTGGGGCATTGCCGGATACGGACAATTGACCTGGAATAACCTGCTGCCCGGACTGTCGCTTACTGCCGGAATTCGTTACGATTATGAAAAAGTCGATTTGAATTATCTCGACAGTCTTCTCTTTACAGGCTCGTCCCGCTACAAAGAGTATCACAAAGCCAAAAACGGCAAAGGGTTTAAAGCGTGGTTGCCTAAATTTTCCTTGTTGCAGAAATGGAACGACAATTTTTCGGCTTATCTCAGTATATCCAAAGGCTATAAAGCCGGAGGCTACAACATCATAGTAAACGAAATGAGTTCTCAATTGGTAAATTTAGGATATGACGAAGAAAAATTGTGGAATTATGAGATCGGGGCAAAATATTTCAGTCTGGATAAAAGATTTAACCTGAATGCGGCTGTTTTTTATATCGATTGGAAAGACCAGCAAATTTTTGTCATGGGGATGATGGGCCCCAGTCTTAAAAATGCCGGGGATGCCCGTAGTATCGGAGGTGAGCTGGATTTGCAATGGGAATTCATACCCAACCTCACGTACTTGTTTTCTGCCGGATATAGCCATGCCGAATATTATCATCACATGAATCCGGATTATGAAGGCAATCGTATTGTGATGGCTCCGGAGTTTACCGGAAATACGGGACTTACTTACCGCAAAACGGTAAAAGCTTCCTGGTTCCGTTCCTTTGCCGCTTCCACCACCGTAACAGGTTTCGGAACCCAATATTTCGACGAAGCGAATTTATTGAAACAAGACCCCTATTTTCTCTGGAATCTGGATTTTTCCATTTCGGGAAAACGAATCGATTTCCATATTTGGGGAAAGAATATTCTGGATAAGCCGTTTTTCACCTATATGCTGAATAATCCGGTCGGAGATAAATTGCCTCAATACCTCAACATGGGACAATCCGGTGCTCCTGCCCGTTTCGGCGCTTCTATCACTTTTAAAATCTAATTACAAAAAATTAAACCGATTCAATATGAAAACAAAACTGATCTACTCGCTTGCAATCCTTTTCATCGCTTTCATGGGTATTTCCTGTGACGATAAAGACGATAAAATGCCGGATATTGCCGGAGCCTGGAACTATGAAAACCCGCATTTCGTGTTCGAATATGCTCAAGATTCGATTAGTGTCACGATGGCACAGGGTAAAAAGAAATCCATTGCTGTGGACGATTTAAAAGCCATTTTCTTAGATATGGCCACGGAAAAAATGAAAGACTATTTCACAGGGGTTGAATTCAACGCCGGGAACCAAATGAAAATCAAAATGCAATTAAAGGATGGAGCGGAAAGTTCTTTAAAGGCAACCTACATTCAATCGGACGATGTGATCGGAGTGACACTGGATGCCGACGACTTGCAGGCTCTTACGGGGACTTCTATGCAGATTCCCTCTATCAGTTTTAAATACACCGTGAGTCAAGACCACCTGTTGATGTACTTCGACCAGGTGTATGTACAGACGGTCGTTTCCATGATGCAGGATAAGATTGTGGATATGCTTCTCCCGATCATGGGCGTAGATGTTTCTCAACTCCCTGAAAGTGTGGTAAACCAGATAAAAGAAGGCATAAAAGCTCAAATTCCCGTTATCCTGGATAATATTATCCGTTTGGAGATCGGATTTAACTTAACCCGTGAAAGCGTTTTAAAATAGAGAAAATATTTTTCCCATGATGATAGCCGGACTTATTGTAAGTCCGGCATATTTTATGTATATTACTTCCCTGTTAAGACAATTACGCCGAGAGAAAGTGTAAGAAATAAAGCCGGTCGTTCAACCTTCAAAGGTTATTTTACGTATAAATGCTCACAGGTAACCATTTAAAACTGAAATATAATGAATAAAGAAACATGTAATTGTACCTTACTTTCCGAGGAAAAGGTAAATGCCAGGAACGGAGAAAATAAATTTACTCTGCAACCTTTGTCTTATGCTGAAAATGCATTGGCTCCCTACATTAGTGAGAAGACGATCCAATATCATTATGGCAAGCATCTTCTCGCCTATATCGATAACACCAATAAGTTGAAGGCGGGTACCGAATTCGACGATATGAAAATTCAGGACATTATCAGGAAATCTTCCGGAGGCCTGTTCAACAATGCTGCGCAAGTGTTCAATCATTATTTCTATTTTGAAGCTTTCCACACACACGACGCAGGCAAGACCACACCTCACGGCAAAGCCAAAGTAGCGATCGACAGAAACTTCGGAAGCTTTGAAGATTTCAAAGAAAAATTCACACAAACCGGAATTTCATTATTCGGTTCCGGGTGGGTATGGCTGGTCGTTCATGAAGATAAATTGGAAATTATGCCTGCCAGCAACGCAGACAACCCGTTAAAATACGGGAAACGCCCGCTTCTGACCATGGACGTATGGGAACATGCTTACTATCTCGATACTCAAAATGCCAGAGCTAAATATATTGAAAACTTCTGGCAGGTGCTCGATTGGGATTTGATCGAAAAACGATTCAATAAATAAAACGAAATAGAGAGCCGGTAAAACAGCTCTCTATTTTTTTATAACCGGTAACGTATAGTCTGCCTCAATTCACCAGTTCCATTTCCTGAATCAGGTGATCGGCGCCGGCAAATTTGTCTATGATAAAAAGTACATACCGTACATCTACCGATATGTTCCTGCAAATAGAAGGATCGTATTGCATATCCGACATCACCCCGTCCCAGGCCCGGTCGAAATTCAATCCGATCAGCTCTCCCCTTGCATTCAATACCGGACTGCCGGAATTACCTCCCGTTGTATGGTTGTTAGCTATAAAACACACCGGAATCTCTCCGTCCTGAGTGTAATTGCCGAAATTCCGTGTATGGAAAATATCCCTTAACTTCTGGGGAACATTATAATCGTAAATATCCGGATTATCTTTTTCCATAATTCCGTCGAGCGTAGTGTAAGGCTTGTAATAAACCGCATCGAAGGGCGAATAGCCTCCTATTTTTCCATAAGCGACTCTCAGGGTAGAATTGGCGTCGGCATAAAATGTTTTTTCCGGCTGCATTTCCATCAACCCGGCAAGCCACACCCGGTTTAATTGCGACAATTCCTTTTGGATAGCCGACAAAGGATTCCGAAGATTTTTAATGTTAAAATTACGGATAGAGACTGCCAGCTTATAAACCGGGTCTTTTTCCAATTCCTGTACGGATTCTTCATTCAACCGATCGATAAAACTCTCCATGCGTTCCGGACTGGTGAACACGGAATGTTCGAATATTCCGGCAGCGAACTTTCGATAATCCTTTGTCTTTCCGGCTTCGATAACTTCTGCCGGAATCCATTCCGGCTCTAATTTCTGATTGTACAGTCTCAGCATTTCTGCCAAAATTCTTTCGTCTGTCGCCGGATCGTAGTTTTTATAAAATTTACCGGCTTGCGCTTTGAGTTTCTCTTTATTCGCCTGCTTCTTTACGGAATCTGTCATCGATAAGGAAAAACCGACAACCTCGGCTCCTCCTAATCCCGCTTCGTTCAAATAAGCGGAAGCCAGGATCAGGTCTTTCCGTCGATCGTATAATTTCTTATACTTGTCGAGCAATCCATTGTATTTCTCTTTAGAGCCTGCCCACCGGAAAAATTCCTGTTCTAATTTTTGTTTCTGTGCCACCGTGTTAAAACGTTTCAAACCTTTAACTTCCCCCTGCCATTTTTTCCACGCATTGGCAACGCCGGCAGCTTTAGCCGCATATTTTATCCGAAGCAATTCATCCGATTCCATGGCTTCGTTCATAATATTCAATTTAGCTGTCCGGATAGCTATCTTGTGAGGATTCTCAATATCCTGAATCTGCGCCACAGCAAAAGAAGTCAGATATTCGTTCGTTGTCCCCGGATAGCCGAACACCATCGTGAAATCGCCTTCCTTCACTCCTGCTGTGGAAACTTTGAAATGTTTTGCCGGGCGGTACGGTTTGTTTTTTTCCGAATACTCTGCCGGCTCATTGTTCTCTCCGGCATAGATCCTTAAAACTGAAAAATCTCCGGTATGCCGGGGCCACGTCCAATTGTCGGTATCCCCACCGAATTTGCCGATAGCCGAGGGCGGAGCTCCCACCAAACGCACGTCCCTATATATTCTGAATACCGACATAAAAAACTGATTGCCATTAAAATACGGTTTGATGTTTGCTTTTAAATCGGTTCCTTTTACAGCCTTTGCCTCCAATTTTTTAGAGATTTGTTTGATCTTCGCTTCCCTTTCCGCTTCTGTCATATTATCTTTCAAATGCGGAACGATTTTATCCGTTACATCTTCCATTCTTACCAGGACAGAAGCCGTGATTCCAGGATTCGCCAGCTCGTCGGCTTTCGTACGCGCCCAAAATCCGTCACGCAGATAATTATGCTCTAAACTGCTATGCGATTGAATCATATCAAAGGCACAATGGTGATTGGTTATGACCAATCCCTCGTTGCTTACCAAATTTCCCGTACAAAAATGCGCGAAGGGACGTCCCTCTCTCCCTAAGCCGATGACTGCATCCTTTAAAGACGCCTGATTGATCGCATAAACATCTTCTGCGGTCAGTTTAAATCCCTGTTTCTGCATATCTTCAATGTTGTATTTATCCAACAACATCGGAATCCACATCCCTTCATCGGCTTTACAGGTCAATCCGGTAATGAATGCAATAAGTACTGATAAGATCGCTTGTCGTTTCATATCGATTGATTTACACTTTTATATTTAAATATTCAATTTTCAGCAGTGAAGCTTTTTAATGTTTCATAGAGTTTCTGCACAGGCAATCCCATAACATTGTAGAAAGAACCGTCGATCCGTTCAATCCCGATATATCCGATCCACTCCTGTATGCCATAGGCCCCGGCTTTATCGAATGGTTTATAATGATCGATGTAATAAACGATTTCTTCTTCTGTCAATTTTTTAAAATAGACATCCGTAAAAGCAGAAAAGGTTTGCTGTTTGCCGGAAGTCGTCAGGCAAACCCCGGTCACGACTTTATGCTTCCGTCCGGATAATTGACGCAGCATTTCGATAGCACCCTCCCGGTCTTGTGGTTTTCCCAATACCTTCGCACCCAAACAGACGATCGTGTCTGCCGTAATAAGTAATTCATTTTCCTTCAATTCATCCTTGAAAGCGGCTGCCTTCAGGCAGGACAAAAACTCCGGGATTCTCTCCGCCGGTAAAGTGTCGGGATAGATTTCTTCGGTAGATTTCAATCTCACCTCAAAATCGAATCCGGCATCCCGCATCAATTGATGACGGCGGGGAGAACCGGAAGCCAATATAATTTTATATTTCATAATAACGAATCTTCTCTTCTTTTAGGAATTTACTGACGCATTTAGAGTCAATCGATAAAAAGGAACTGAAAAAAATGTTTCAGCAAGAAACAGCTTCCCATACACAACACAGTGATGAGCCGGATCATCCGCAATTGAAATAATCTCTTCTCGTTTTTTCCTCCCACCGATATAATATAGATTCCATAAGGAAACAATATAGCGACAACACTATAAACCAATATAGATAACGACGACGAAAATAAAGTTATATAGAAATAGACGGCAGATAAAACAGCAAGGGTGGCTAAAGCTATTATAATCGTTTTGGCCGGCTTTACTCCCAATCGTACCGGTATGGTCTGTATTCCGTTTTCCCTGTCGCCTTCTACACTATAGATATCCTTGTTAATTTCATACATCAGGATATTTAAGAACAAAAACCATGAAAAACCACCGACCCAGTTAAACATGAACATGAAATTCGTCCCTGTTTCTATCAGTATATCAGCATAAGCCATGTTCAATAAGGGGATTTCATATACCAGTACGCTCATGGGGATCAACGAAGCTAAAACGGCTACCAGCAAATTACCCGTAATAAAATAGCGTTTGTATATGGAAGAATAAAACCATAGAATACCGGATACCAGCACGAATAAAACGCCAATTTTCCAGATACCTGCGGCAATACTTAAATAAAAAGCAATCCCTACAGCCAATATATTTAAAAGCGTATGTAAAAAAATGGCTTCCCTCCGGCTTACACTCCGTCCCACAACCACATTTTTCACCCCTGAAATCCGGTCGGCTTTCGTATCGAAATAATCGTTTATGACATAAGCCCCTGCAATCAGGCTGCATACGGAAATAACCAACAAGCTGAATGCCCAGTTTGTCATTTGAAGACTAAAACCGTTAATATCCAAAATCGGTTTCATCACGAAATACCTGACGGCATACATGGTAAAAGCTACAAAAGCAATGGTACGAAACCGAACCAGTCTGAGAATTTCGAACATACCTTCCCTGTTTAGTATTAAACTCGTATTTCACCTATTTCAGAGTATTATGCAAACAATCAACTGCTTACATACTCCTCACATAACAAGTCGTGTCCATCCAGTCGCCTCTGGCCTTCAAAACCTGTGCAATAACATCTCTCACACAGCCTTCTCCTCCCTTTACATCGGAGATATACCTTGCTACCGATTTAATTTCCTCACAGGCGTCTAAGGGACAGACCGGCAGACCGACCATGGTCATCACGGTATAGTCGGGAATATCGTCTCCCATATACATTATTTCTTCTGCCTGCAAGCCGTATCTTTCCATGATTTCCTGCAAAGCAATAACTTTATTGGCCACTTTCAGATAAATATCTTCCTGCTTGATTCCCAGCTTTTCGAGCCTCTCCCCGATACCGGGTGCTCCGCCTCCCGATATAACCGCTACAATATAACCTTTCCGAATGCTGTACATAAGGGCATATCCGTCTTTCGTGCAGGAAGTCCGGATCAATTCCCCGTCGGGAGTTAAATTCATCACCTGATGCGAAAGCACTCCGTCCACATCAAATATGAAAGCTCTGATCTTCTTTAATTCGTCTTTGAAAAAAGCCATAATTTATCTTTAAAATTTACCATAATGTCAGCATTTGCGGCTTGTCTTCCGTTTCCGCTTTCGGCTCGTTTTTCACATTTGCCTCCCGGATGGAATCAGATAGCAGGGAATAAATATTCTGCAATTTCCTATCTTCTCCCCGTAAAAGAGTTTTGTGCATACTCAAAATACCGTCGTCTCCCCGGCGGGCAGGGCCGGTTTGCGCATTCTCCGGCGACATAAGCATGACCTTGTGAGCCGTCTCGAAAATCAAAGGACGCAACATACTGAAATCCAACCCCTCTTTCTCCAGAATTTTGCCTGCCATTCCATAAAGGTGGTTGGTGAAATTATTGGCGAATACGGCTGCCAAGTGCAGATATTTTCTTTTCTCCGAACTGACTTCTTCCACTCTGGAAGACAGGCATCCTGCTATTTCCTTCACTTTTTCAAGTGTTTCCGGACTCGATCCTTCAATACACAAGGGAATCTCTCCGAAATTCAGATCACGCTTTTTGGTGAAAGTCTGCAAAGGATAAAGCACACCGAAACGTTCCCGGTAAGGTTCGAAAACATTCATGGGCACACTTCCCGAAGTATGCAACACCAAAGCATCGTTATTAATTCTTATACTCTTAAACAAAGGCAATAAGGCATCGTCACTGACACAAAAAATATAAATATCGCCGTCCGGATAAATAGCAAATAAATCGGCTGTATAAGTAATCCCGGTCTTCCTTCCCAACTCGCGGGCCGACTCGATGCTGCGGCTATATATCTGGCAAAGGTTCAGCCCTGCTTTTAACAAAGCCGGAGCCAGATGATGCGCCACATTGCCCGCTCCGATCAGCACGATCCTTTTATTATTCATATTCAAATGCTATGTTTTTAGATTTTATCCGCCCCGATTTTAAATATTCCTTTAATCGTTCGCAAGCAGTACAAATATCCTGATAAAAGACTTCCGATACCAGAACCAATTGTCCGTCGGCATAGTTCAAATGACGATGCTTTTCATTCCCGTCCGCTTTTGCCAGCAACAAAAGGTCGTGTCCCGGAATAAAAGTATGGGTCATCTGATTTCGTAATTTATCATATAGAAAATAATTGTCGTTCAACAGCCGGTAGCGTCCCCCGAACAATCGATTGACTCCATTGGAAAAACGTTTTGCCGATTGTCCTTTTGCCTTCATCGGTTTATTATCGAGAAAACCACCCAAAACCTCTATTGCCTGTCCCATACATACGAACGGCATATAAGAAAGCTCCGCGCTCTGCAATTTCCCCAATTCCTTTACGATTACCTCGTCTAAAAACGTTTCTATCCGCTCTATTTGTTCTTTATTCTCCATAGATGAACAAAAGTAGCGCAAATTATTGAATTTAGAAAATGGGGATATGAAATTGATTTTGTAATTTTGTATGATCAAATGAACAAGCCATGATTTTACAAAACAATACCATAAAAACAGCCGGGGATTTTTCTGAAACGATCTTTGAAAAAGGACTCAGTATATACGAAGTGATACGTGTTTTTCACGGACATCCTATCTTCTTATCGGATAATCTGATGCGTCTTGACAATTCACTGAAAAAATCAAATATCGGCATCGATATTTCCACTCTTCATATTCCGGATAAATTAAACCGGCTTATCTCTTTGGAGCACATCGGGGAAGGAAATCTAAAATATGTGCTTCACTTTACAGATGGCAAATCGTCGCCGGATGAATACATCTTTCAGATCCCTCACGCCTATCCCTCACAACAGGATTATGACCGGGGAATCGATACGATAACCTGCCCCGCCGTCCGCGAAAATCCGGAAATAAAATATATCAACGGGGAATTACGCAATCTGGCCAACCGGTTGATACAGGAACACCGTGTTTACGAAGTGCTTCTGGTCGATCGTGAAGGTTATATCACCGAAGGCTCTCGTTCCAATGTGTTTTTTATTAAAAACGATACACTTTACACAGCCTCCACCACTTACGTGTTGCCGGGAACCAGCCGTAAAAGGGTATTCGACATTTGTAAAGAACACGCCATTCCGATCGTGGAACAACGTGTGCCCGCCCATGCCGTACAGGAATACGACGCAGCCTTTTTAACCGGGACTTCACCCTTGATCCTACCGATTCACCACATAAATGATGTGAGTCTAAATCCTCAGAATCAGATGTTAAAAAAAATCATGAATTATTATTTTTCTTTGGTGGAAAGTGTTTTTTAAGTTTAAATACTTTTTTATAAAAGTATCTTTTCTTAATATTGCAGTGCTTGTTTATTTGTTTATCTTTTGAATCATCCTAAACGAATGAAATATATTGTCTTGATCGCTGTAATAGCATTGATTATTTTTGTAAAACCATGGGATATCAGTATTGCCGGAGTAAATAAATCCGCAAAACAGGATTCGACTCTTATCCCTCCCCTTTCCGAACTCCCCGTATCTTTACTTCCAATCAATCAGGTCACAAACAATACAGATTCGGAACTTCCCGAAACAGAGAGACTCGACCGGACCATAGAACAATTTATGAACAAATGGGAAATCAAAGGAGCTTCTTTCGCCCTCATGAAAGATAACCGGCTGATTTACTGCAAAGGATACGGTTTTGCCGATGTTGAGGCACAAATCCCGATGGACGTCAAACATATTTTCCGCGTTGCTTCGATTTCCAAACTGATCACAGCGGTAGGGATCATGAAATTGGTGGAAGAAGGTAAAATGAACCTGCACGATAAAGTATTCGGCGAACAAGGCATTCTGAACGATTCCTGTTTCTTAGACATCAAAGACCCGCGCAGTAAAAAGATCACCGTAGAGCAATTATTGCGTCATCAGGGCGGCTATTCCATTGCATACGGCGATCCGATGTTTTGCCCGCTGGATATTGCCCGTAAAATGAATGTGGAACCGCCTGTAGATCTGAATACCATGATCCGGTTCGTCCTGTCTCGCCGCTTGGGATACACTCCGGGAGAATCAACTCGTTATTCTAATATAGGTTACGGCATTTTATCTAAAGTGATAGAAAAGGTAACGGGAAAAGGATATGAAGAATATATCCGGAAACACATACTGAAACCCGCAGGTTGTTCCGATATGTTCCTGGGACACAACCTCGATACCGATCATTTCCCCAATGAAGTAAAATATTACGAAGTGTCGAATGCCGAACTGGTTCCGGCTTGTGACGGAAGTGGTAAAATGGTATATCGTAGCAATGGCGGTAATAATATCGAAGAATTGTACGGAGCCGGCGGCTGGGTGGCTTCTCCTGCCGAATTACTCCGTTTCCTGGCGGCTATCGACGGTAATCCGGAAGTGAAAGACATTCTGAAACCCGAAACAATCCGGTATATGACAAAATCTTTACCCAATGCTTTACCCATAGGCTGGATCGAAGCCAGTACAGAAGGCGATTGGACACGTACCGGAACTTTGGCAGGAACCAGCGCCCTAATGAAAAAACAGCGAAACGGTTATTCGTGGATTTTTGTGACGAACACCAGCAGTTGGAAAGGTTCCCAGTTTCCCCCTTACATCAATGCGATGATGCAAAAAGCAATGAATACTGTAAATCAATGGCCGGACAGAGACCTGTTCGAATTGCAGAATATGGATCATGAAAAACTCATGGCTATTCGTTAAATTCCATGTACTCACAATTGCTCCTGGCTCCCAATGCCTTTAAAGGCACACTATCTGCCCCTGAAATATGCCGGATTTTACAAGAAGAACTAAGCGGAGGCCACTACCCTGTGATTTCCATCCCCTTAGGTGACGGAGGCGACGGTACGGCAGAAATACTTGCCTCTTATTTTAATGCCCGTCAGGTAAATACACAAGCGGAAGATGCACTGGGAGTCATGCATCCGGTAACCTATTACACAACATCCGGGATTGCGATTATCGAATTAGCCGCCATTTGTGGCTTAAAATACCTGCGTCCCGAAGAATACGACGTAGAAAATGCAAATACGGCAGGCGTCGGCAGAGTGATCAACGAAATCGTAAACCGGGGAATCAAAGAAATTATATTGTGCATCGGCGGAAGCGCGAGCATAGACGGAGGCACAGGGGCTTTGCAAGCTATGGGGTTGAAAATTGTAAAACATGCTTCACGATTTAATAACCATATCCTTGATATTAAGGAAATAGAAACAAATAAATTAATAGAAAACTTTAAAGAAATTTCATTTACAATCCTCTGTGATGTTGAAAATCCTTTATTAGGCCCCCAGGGAGCGGCTCATATTTTCGGCCCGCAAAAAGGAGCCTCCGGTTTACAAATCTCAATCTTAGAACGGCAAATGAAAGTTTATGCACGTTTGTTAGAGAAAATCACCGGAAAAGATGTGACAACCGTAAAACACGGAGGTGCGGCCGGAGGAATAGCCGCTGCTTTCTCCGCTCTTTTAAATGCCCGGTTAGTTTCCGGGGCCGATTATTGTATCGATCTTTCCGGTTTTAAAAAGCTTCTGAATACTTCGACTTTAGTCATCACCGGAGAAGGTAAGCTCGACAACCAATCCCTGTCTGGAAAAATTCCGGGAACAGTAGCCCGATTGTGCCGGTCTGCTCAGGCAGATGCCATTGCGATTGCCGGAATAGCAGAGGACATACCCGGTATTTTCAAAAAAATATTTTCTTTAAGCCACTATGCCGGAAGTGCCGCCACTTCCCTCCTGCAACCCGAATTTTTTCTTCGGATGGCAGCCCGGGATCTCAAAAAACTTTACCTTACATTTTGATTATTCTTTTCAAATGACAACTTTTGCGGCAGAAAAACTAAAAGGTTACTTATGTCTTACAAAATACTAACGATAAATCCCGGTTCTACATCCACCAAAATTGCAGTATTCGACGATGAAAAAGAGTTATTCTCTACCACACTTCGTCATTCTGCGGAAGAGCTCGAACATTTCCCCACCGTCGCTTCACAATTCCAATACAGGAAAGACATGATATCCCGCGAATTAAAAACAGCCGGCTTCGATCTTCGTTCTTTTCACATCATTGTGGGACGCGGAGGACTCGTGAAGCCGATCGAATCGGGTGTTTACGAAGTGACCGAAGCCCTGGCTCACGATCTGGAACATCCTGTGATGGGAGAACATGCTTCCAATCTCGGAGGTTTGATTGCGCGCGATCTGGTTCAGGAAATTCCCGGCGCAAAAGCTTATATTGCCGATCCGGTAGTGGTGGACGAATTAGCCCCTGTCGCAAGAATATCGGGACACCCTGCCTTTAAAAGAGTGTCCATTTTCCATGCTTTAAATCAAAAAATGATAGGGCGCACCTATGCCGGGGAAAACGGCAAAAAATATGAAGAACTGAACCTGATCATCGCCCACCTGGGCGGAGGAATATCCGTAGGGGCACATCGGCAGGGCAAAGTAGTCGATGTAAATAACGCCCTCGACGGCGAAGGCCCTTTTTCCCCGGAACGTTCCGGAGGTGTTCCGGCAAAAGCATTATTGGATGTTTGTTTTAGCGGAAAATCCAAAAACGATATTCAAAAAATGCTGAAAGGAAACGGAGGAGTCGTTGCTTACCTGAATACGAACGATATTCGGGAAGTGGCGGAGAAATCGCAGCACAACCCGGACTATGCCCTGATACTCCATGCCATGTGTTATCAGGTGGCGAAAGAGATAGCCCCA